>CADDZH010000133.1 GCA_902812455.1 Chloroflexota bacterium
CCACTGGCAGGTCGGCGCCCCCCTCGCTTTCGGCGGCCCGGTAGTCGCGTTCCTCGTCGCCGGGCTTGCGCTCCGCCGCGACCCGCTGTGGCGCAGGTGGGGGATCGCTCTGCTGGGCGCCAGTCTGCTCACCCTGGCGCTGGTCGCTGCCACGTTCTGGGTCTACACGCCGGGCACGCCGCTGGCACGGCTAGCGCTGGGCGGACTGATGGAACGGGTGGTCTTCGTTGAGGTCGAGATCTGGTACGTCGCCCTGGGATGGCGGCTGTTTGCCCTGATGGGATCGCCACAGGCGCACAGCCCGGCTTGAGCCTGAATCGTCCAATATCCCACGGGATGCGCAACGAGATGCACGATCCGATGAACTGGCTCTGAGATTGCCGGTGATGAAGGGTCGTCTGACGGTTGCGGGAACCACGCGGAAGCGCGCCACAAGCCAGCTGACCAGAAGGAGGAACGGGCTGGTGGCTCTCCTCAAGGCAAGGCTGCTGGTGTGGGGACCAGCTCGTTGTGCATCGCGTGGGAGATTCTGGGCTGTCTGTTGTCACACAGGCTAACCCGGTCTCGTCTCGTGTGTGACCAATCGCTCGACTGAAGAGTTGCAAAAGGAGTTTAAGGTATAAGTACCCATCGGTGCTGGTCAAAAGCATCAACTGCAGAAAGGGGTATCCTCAGCAATGAAACTAGGACTCCACATCTACGATTTGACCTGGCCGGTAGAGGCGACCCAGTTCGGCCCTACGCTGGTCAAGATCGCGCAGGCTGCTGATGCCGCGGGATTTGATCGCATCAGTGTGGGAGACCATGTATGGCAATCCCACTACCTGGGCGGGCCGGAGCGCGAGGTCCTCTCGTGCTATCCAACCCTGACATTTCTGGCCGCTCATACCAGCCGCGTCAAGCTGCTGGCCCTGGCAACGGCAAGCCCCTACTGGCAGCCGATCCTGCTGGCGAAGGCCGTGACTACCCTGGATGTGCTTTCCGGGGGCCGCGCGTGGCTGGGCATCGGCGTCGGCGATTACGAAGAGGAGGCAGTTGGAACAGGGCTGCCTTTCCCGCCGCTGAAACAGCGCTATGAGCGAATGGAGGAGATGATCCAGATCTGCTTGCGGATGTGGCTGGGCGAACAGGGCGATAAGCGCCCGTTCGAGGGAACGTACTACCACATCGAGCGCCCATTCAACATCCCGCAGAGCCTTACGCGGCCCCACCCGCCGATTCTGGTTGCCGGCGGCGGTGAGCAGAAAACGCTGCGCCTGGTCGCGCGCTATGCCAACGCCTGCAACCTGCGACCAGGTCCCGATATCTCGAAGAAGCTCTCGGTTCTGCGCCAGCATTGCGAAGCTGAGGGGCGCGATTACGACGCCATTGAAAAGACCTGCATGGGCGCCCTCGACGTAGGCGAAGATGGCTCCAAAGTGGGCGACCTCATCGGGCAACTGCGCTGGCTCGCTAGCATGGGCATCCAGACGGTTCTGGGCGTGGTCCCACACATCTACCAGATCACGCCGCTCGAAATCATCGGGCGTGAGGTGATTCCAGCAATTGCAGATCTCTGAGAGGCTGTGTGCAAAGGCCTCAGGAGCCAGGTGAATGAGGGCGAGGCCAATAAACTGGCCTATTGAGCGGTTCTGCAAGGAAGCCAGTCACGCGATAGAATAGAGGAGGAGAATACGAACAAGCGTGCCAAACGAGCAAAAGGGAAGTGAGGTGGAACGATGCACCGAAGAGACTATCCAGGCGATCGGAAGTCGAGGGGGAATGGCTCATCCCAACATTTGGGGAACACTGCCCGCCTGCTTGTACAAATAGAGAATTGGATGAGAGCAGAGGAAGCAAGTATACACCAACAGCAGTTGTCCAAAGAGCAGGGAACGAGAGACGACTAGAGAGCGTGGAGTACTTTCACGCGTAACAGGTCCAGATGGGCACGGCCAAACATTTGGCGCTTCAAAAATTTGAGCCTGTTGATATGGCCCTCTGTGACCCCGTTACTCTCCGACCGAGAGCAAGCCGCCTCAACCGCTGCATAGTCTCGACGAATGCCATTCACAAAGCTGGTGAGTTCGGCCACATGACAGGCTTGAGCCCGCTTGAGCCAATCATCTAAAGCCTCTGCCTGGCGCTGCTTCAGCAGGGTCACAAATTCCTGGCTCAAGAGATAAATTGTGTGCAAATCCGAACTCGCCTGGCAGATCTGCTCAATCTGTTGCTGTTGCTTGGTGGTGAGCTTCTCTGGGGACATAATCATGAGAAAAGAAGCCGATCGCGAGGAAAGGCGACGCTGCCCCGGCTGTCGAAAGATGCGTGGCTTGGGTGGGCCTCCTTGCCTGGGTTTGGGGGGCAGTTCTGCTCGCCATTGGAACAGCAGCTTGTTGAGGAGAGATGGAGAGCCGGTGTAGCCACGCTCCTTAATCTCGCCCAAAAGCTGAGATCCCTTATGCACCCCTGCTTCCCAGCGTTCACACAGGGAAGGCCGATACCGATCGAGCTTGCTCTTACCAAAGGCGCGTTGTCCGGTCCCTGGAGTACGTTCCGGGAAAGCAGGTGCGGAAACGAAGAGCTTGACCGTTTTGCGACTGAGGCGCAGGTGGCGAGCAATAGCACGTTGGGAAAGCCCCTCTCGGTGTAAAGTGAGAATCTCCTTATAGCGAGCGACCCGCTTGTCACGGCTAAGCTTCTTCTTGCGTTCGGCATACGTGAGGCAAGAGAGGTCAGCCTCTGAGCAGAGATGCCCTGCGTGCTGTTCGGATGAGAGTGTGCCAGGAATAGGGTCAGCGGCGACACCCTCGGGAGTCATCTCTCTGGGTGGATCAGCTTTTCCTGGGGGGCACGCCTCTTTGCTTTTCAGAGGCGTATCCTCAACTAAGGGCAAACAGGAGCGTTTGTGATCCAGCCAGCGCTGGAGATGCTCGCGCAGATTTTGAACGAGATGATATCGATCCGCGATCTGCGTGGCATGAGGTAACACCTGGCTCACGGCATCGGCAAAAGCACTGGCCCGATCGCGGCTCACTACCTGGATTTCTCGATGATTGGCCAGCCAGGGTTTGACGGCTTCAGCCGTCCGGTCAGGCAAAAGATCGAGGGGCCGCCGGCTTTCAAGATTGATGAGAATCGTTCCATAAGAATCTGCCCGTTTCAGAGCAAAGTCATCAATGCCCACTTTGGTCACCTCGGTCGCGGGCGTGTCGGTGGTCGTGCGCAGATAGCGGAGCAAAGTTGGCGCCTTGACCTTCATTCCCAGGTGGGGAGCCAGACGTTCACTGACCTCGGCAGAGGCGGACAGCCCAATGGCTTTGTGTTCCTCCAATAGGCGATTGCTGACTCTGGCCCAGGGTCGGACGAACTCCGGAAGCCGTTCGGCAAAGACTTTTCGCGGACAGGTAGGCAGGCGACAAAAGAACTTGCGCACCCGCAGCCGCAACACGACTTTGCGCCCTCCGCAAGGAACATCGTGAACGGTGCGCTGATACTGGCAGTGGATCGCATCTGAGAGGGTTTTGCAGCCAGGGCAGCAGGCGCACGGCTGGGTCGAGATCACTTCCACTGTCAACTGAGCTTCACCTATCTCCACCTGGCCCAGAACCAGCCCGTCGGGTAAAGGCAGAAATGGGGATCTTTCCATCGCTATCTTCCTCCTGAAAAAAGGGAACACCTCCCTCGCCTCTTTTCCAGGAGTATATCACTGAGCCTCGATGAAAACAGCAAGCGGGCAATGTTCCCCAAATGTTGGGATGAGCCACTCTTATGATAGCGTTCACATTTGTGCCATATACCGAAAGAGATGGTGACGGCCAGCGGCAACAGCGGTATCGGTATGGGGAGCGAGCTTGACCGTGTCCAAGAAGGGAGTCTCAAACCGCGCAAGCTGCTTGAGCACATTTCTAGCACGCCCACCGGTCATGAAGCCAGTCATTGCTGTCGCATACTGCTCCATGAGCTGTTTCTCCTCGCTGGTGAGGTGTGGACGACGATCAGGATACGTTTCGGCAGAGATGGGCATCGGCCAGGATCCCGCAGAAGCAGGTGGTTGAGGCACAGGGTTAGATGTTGTCATGGGACTGGACCTCCACTTGCGCTATCAGGGTTTCGAGACGACGATGGGCTTTGTTGACATCGCGGGCCAGTTCCGAAAGATCGGTGTGCAGGTAGATTTCCGTACTGGAGAGGCTCCTGTGGCGGGCATATCTGCTCACATCCAGAAGCTCCATCCCACTTTTCTTCAATTCAGTGAGCATGAGGTGCCGCATTTTGTGCGGGGTCAGTTGTGGCAGGTGGAGTTCATCACGAATACGATCAAAAATATCTTTCACCGTCCATTTGCTAATGGGCTGGCCCGGGTTTCTTTGCGAGTCAGAGAGAAAAATGGGGCCATTCCACTGGGCACCGTAGCACTTGATGAGGGCTGCACGCTTCCCCTCGATGTACTCTTTGAGGCGGCTCCAGGTGGGATGCGACAGGACAATGGTGCCCGGCAGTCGGTTTTTCGTCATTTCGGCTCGGATAGCAATGGTATGCGTGCGCCAGTCGATATCATCGACGCGCAGCAGGACGATTTCCTCCCGGCGAAGGGCTCCATCGTGTGCTAACAGAACAATGGCTTGGTCTCGCGTCGAGCACTTCGTCAAGACATGGGTCAAAATGGCTTTCCACTGCTGCTCGTCTGGAATCCAAGGGACCGAGGTGAGAACAGGAACAAGGCCTCGCTCTCGCCCACGAACACTTTGGCGAACCGGATTGATGGAATCGCGCCGAAGGCGAAGTCGAATGGTCCATTGGTAAAAGTTGTGTACCGTACCCACCCGTCGTCGGATCGTCGCAGGTGCCAGATGAGACCCGGTCATGTAGGTAATCTTGCTTCGGCCGGAAGCTTGCCCATCGCCTCGTTGCGCTTCCCGCTTCCACAACCAATCCACGTAGTCAGCAATCCTGCTTTCATCGGCTTCGAGTAGTTCGGCAAACGGGGTATCCGGAAAGGCCGACAAGAAGTCATTGAGATCGCGACTGTAGTTCTCGATGGTGCTCTTGGATTTTCGTTCTTTAGCGAGCTGCTCAATGAACGCCCGTGTGATTGGGTTCTGAGCCACTAAAGGGCAACAGGTCCAGTTAATCTCTTGCAAAGTCGGATCGCTCCTTGTTCACGTAATCTGTTGTTAGGATACCATAGATAATCCCTCTTAACATCTACATTGAGCACCCCATCGCTGAGGCGGTTCTCCAGATACGGCACGTAGGGATCGATCTTACGCGGACGTAGCTTGCGAGCTTTGGGCGACGGCACCAGAGGAGCCGTCACCAGCTGCCGGATCGTTTTGCGGTCTCGCCCCGTGCGGCGCGCTATTTCGCTGATGGAAACGCCTTTGCGGTACATCTCTTTGATCATAAATCGTTCCTCGAGTGTGAGCATGGGAGGCCTCCTCGCTGCAACGTCAATGGACTGACTTTGCTAGAGATTATCCCATGCCCCCTGTCACCTGGGGAATTTTATTCCGGCATTTTTGGGGAGTTTAACATCATCACTGACAACTGGATATACCATCATATCATGCTTCTCGGTAAAGCGGCTCACCTGATGCTACAATATCTTGTACAGCGAACATGTCAAGCTTTGGGGGCGCAACGTGCTTGGCAGCTGTCATGAAGGCGGCTGAGCGCCAACTTTAGAGGCAAAAAAAGATGAACAGCACTGAACCTCAACCTCCAAACGGTGAAGTTCTGGTCGTTGGAGCGGGACCAGTCGGACTGGTCTCTGCCCTCGCTTTGCGCTCCCGCAGGCGAGCAGTCATCCTCCTCGAAGCCGAGCCGGAGGGGCGCAGCCGACCGGGGAGCCGCGCTATCTTTATGCACAAAGAATCGCTCACATTGCTTGAGCAGATACGACCAGGGCTTGGTTGGGAGATTGCAGCGCATGGGCTGGTCTGGCCGACCAAGCGCACCTTCTGGCGGGGGCGGCAGGTCTTCGTCCGCCACTATCCCCCGCCCGATCCGAGCACCTTGCCACCGTTTGCGAGCCTGCCCCAGGTAGAGATCGAGCGCCTCCTTCTTGAGGCCTGTCAAAAAGCCAGCGTTAATTTCGTCTGGAATACCCCTGTCACGGGGGTCGAAACGACTCCCGATGGGGTGACGGTAAGGACTGCATCGGGTCAGATATGGGCGGCTGACTACCTGATTGGGGCAGATGGTGCGCACTCGGTGGTCAGGCAGGCGCTTGGCATAGCAATGGAGGGGAGCCGCTCGAAAAACTCCTATATTGTCGTAGACGTGGCGGAAGACCCGGACGATCCACTTCCATGCGAGCGCGTGTTTCACTATAAGCATCCAGGCGTCGGTGGGCGCAACGTGCTCCTGGTGCCGTTCGTCGGTGGATGGCGGATCGATCTGCAGTGCCGAGATGAGGACGACCCGGAGAGGTTCAGTGGGATGGAGGGCGTACGCCGCTGGCTGCCAAAGGTGATGCCAGCCAGGTATGCTGACCGCATTACCTGGGTTTCGACCTATCAGTTCCTCCAGGTCCTCGCCCGCGATTTCACCGATCAGCACCACCGCGCCCTGCTAGTTGGGGAAGCCGCTCACCTCTTCGCACCGTTTGGTGCGCGCGGGCTGAACTCGGGGATCGCGGATGCGATAGCGGCTGCGACCGCCATAGACACCGCGCTCAAGGAGGGCGACCCGTCCAGGGCGGAGGAGGCAGTTGAGGAGTTCGCGCGGGTCCGTCGTGCGGCGGCGGAATACAATCGGGCAGCCGCTAGGCAAGCGCTTGCACACCTCCAGAAACGGAGTCCGGCGATGTGGGTCAAACGCCAGATCGCAGCGCTGCTGGCCCCACGCTGGGAGCGCGCGGGGCTCTGGCTCGACTCGGGTCCGTACGGGCCTCGTTCCGGCCCACCAGGGCAACCTTCTGGGAGGTATTAGTTAAGAATAGCTCTGACATCTAAATGATGACCGAAGTAGTCGGTGCAGGAGCCGAAGCTCTCGATGCCGGGCTCTCTATCCACCTACGAGCACTCTATAATTTCTTCTCTGCAGACTGTGGGAGCAGACCGAGTTGCGCCAGCAGGGAAGTGTCAGAACTGAGAGGCTGTGTAAAAAGGCCCCAGAAGGCAGATGAGGGAGGGCAGAGCTGATAAAATGGCCTGGTGATCACGCTGTGCTACAATGGCTGGTGTTCTCCTACTCGTTGGCATACCCACGCCAGGAGCCGTGATGGCCGTATAGCTATCACAGCAGTTGAGATTGGCTACGCTGCTGCATAGCAGCGCTATCGCGGGCATGCTCATGTGCGCCGGCGCAATGCTCCTGGTTGTGCTCCTCGGCATCATCTTTTCATCAAATCATAGCCAGGTTCTGGAAGGCCTGCGTCAAACCTGGCTCGTGCTGCTGATCATGGCGGCTATCCTGGCCGTGCTGGGCGCTTTACGTGGCATGCTAGACTCCCTGGGTGTACCAGAAAATAAGAGGGAACGCAAAAGCGAATCCATAACCTTTTTGCATTTAATGCGACTGGATCATCCCCACATTTGAGAAAGCTCTGCGGCGATCAGCATTTGACGGTGGGCGTCCCCGCGTTTCTGGAACGGTATGAACAGCATGCAGGAAATAGTCAGATCGCACGGATGATTGTGGATCGCGAGGGCATGGCCACCGAATTTCTCGCCGGCCTATATGGGCAGGGGCGTCGTGTGGTGACGATCCTGCAGACCAATCAGTATCGGGCTCTCTCCTCGTTCGCTGACATCGGAGCCTTTGTCCCTTTGAGCATGGATACTCACGGACAGGTCGTTCGCGAAGTGGCTCTCGCCCGCATCAGCTTATCGCGCGACGACCATCCAGATGAGCCCTTGTGTTTACAGGTGGCGCTTATCCGCGATCTGCGCCGGCGCGTTCCGGTTCAGCCTGATTCAGAGGAGGCTGAGGTCCCGCCGCGTTGGGACAGAGACCTGCCCTCTGATGAACGGGCTTGGTGGCGTGAAGGATGGCAAGCCACTGCTGCTCCAGCCAAAGAGATGACACCGAAACTCATCCCCATTGTGACCACACAAGAGACTCCCGCCATCGATGCCATTGAGCTTGCCCGGACCTATATTCACCGCTGGCCAGCCCAGGAAAATATCCTTAAAGATTATCTTCTCCCTTTAGGATTGGATACCAACCACGGGTTCGCCAAGATCGCGGTCGAAAATTCAGAGATGGCGAAGCGGCGAACACACCTGGAGCAGCGCCTCGCACGGCTCAAGCAGTAGGCCCAGAGCGCGGGCAAACGAGAGACCCAGGCGAGCCGACGACGGGAGCGGCTGCGCACTGCCTACAACACGCGCAGTAAGGAACTGTACCGAGATCTGTGGGCATATCAGCGCGCTCTGGAAGAGCAGGATCTGCCAAAGTATGGGTCTCGGCAAAAGCTCAAGGAGCGAAAAGCCGAGATCGATGCCGAGTTGGAACAACTCCGTGTCAAAGAGTGGCGTGCCTATGAGCAGTCTAATGCTGAGTTCCACAAACAGGAACGCTACTGCAAAGAGCAGCGCGAGATTCTTCGTGCCTTAGAGGAGTTGAAGGAGCAAGAGCGGACGATGTGCGAGCTGGACAACCGCAAGGATCAGGTGATGACCGTATGTAAGGCGGCGCTGGCGAATTTGGCGATGTGGATACGCGACCGGTACTTTCCAGCATCCTACGCGCAGGCCACCTGGAAACGTCTGCTGCCATTTTTTCACCTTCCCGGTACGATCACACAGGACTCCGTAATGGTGCAGGTCGAATTGCGTCCATTCAACGACCGCATGCTCAATCAAGACCTGGCAGTTCTGTGTGACCGGGTCAATCAGGCGTCGCCTCGCCTGCCTGATGGGCGTCGGCTTTCCTTTACCATCCGCTCGACTTGTTGCATTCTTGCTGCGCAGACAAGGGCCAAAATACCGTGAAACCCTGCTCATGCGTTAGAATAGGCAAGGTAGGTAGAACTGATGGCAATGAGTTCTATGTCGATAAACGCAACAGGAAGAAAAGATGGAAGTTGTGAGTAGTAGCAAGATGTGGACGTTAGATGAAGGGATTAGGCAGCTCCTTCCGGGCAATCCAGACGAAGCAGAGATTACCAATTTGGGAACCATGGCGCGGCAGCTTACCCTCGATATTTCGATTGCTGAAGGGGTTGATGATGATGGTAAAGAGGGAATATCAGTTCTTCTCGCCATACCACTTGATGAGGCTCCAGACCCAGATGATAAGCAAGATGGTCGTTCACAGCCGATGTTTTGGGATTTTAGCTGTTTCATGGTTCCGCTTCCAGGAGAAACAAAGGCGGAACTGATTCATCGGGTTGCCAGCGCTCTCGGGATTCAGCCAGATGAGAGAATATGGCAAGATGGGGAAATATGATAGAAGCAGATGAAGGAGACGAATACTAGCATATGGATGAACACCAAGCACTCACTTCCATTGGAGAAAGCAATGCTCTTGACTTGGCGGTAGCTACCTGGCTGCATGCACATGGCAAGCGCTGGAATAAGGAAGAGCAACGCTTTGAGCATACCCGAACGAGTAAAGCGTATGAGGATAGCATGCAACTCTTTCGCTGAGGCCTTCAGCATGAGGGCCTGGACCTGGATAGCGATCCCGGCCAGGTTGGGTTCATCGCACATGCCTTCGCCTCCTCCGCTCGTGATCGCCAGGCCAAGGCTTCGACCAAAAACTAGCGCCTGGCTTGCCTCTCCTCCTTCTATCACTATGCGAACTATCACTATGCGAAACGGCGCGGCCTAGTCGAAACCAACCCGATCGAGAATCTCGATCAGGAGAAGGTGCAGGCATACGCTCATGCTGCGGCACTTGATGAGGAAACAGTGAAAGCAGCCCTGGCAGGGATTGATCAAGGGACGCTCCGGGGCGCTCGTGATGATGCGCTGCTCTCCGTTCTGCTGCAAGTAGCCTATCGAGCTCAAGAGGTGGCCACACTCCAATGGCAACATGTGAAGCTCCACAAGGGCAGAGCAACACTCACGTTTGAGCATGCAAAAGGCAACGAAGAAGAAAGTGCTCACGACAACGACCTTCACCAGTATCGCACCTAGAGTTTTCAGCAGATGGATGATGCGGCGAGGATTGCTCATGCTCTGCTCCCTCCTCCCAGCTATTGCCTGAAGAAAAGTTTACGCTCAATGAACACCCAAAAGACCCTCTACGAGTAAGAAGTATCGAGAGCAGCCCTTTGTTTCACTCAACGTTGCCGGAACACCTGCATTTTTATCCCTCCTTTTCCGCAAAGCTTTGGTGTGTTTGCGCTGGGCAGCGGCAGGCGCAGGAGCCGGTAGGCCGCTGGGAACGGTTCGCGTTTCGCGTAAAGACTCTCATGTTACCCATCAGCTTCTTCGCTTTGCCCGATTGGGACACGATGCGCCAGGCGCCCTGCAAGGCGCACCCGCGAAGCTCCGCTCGACACCGCCTGCATACGCAAGGTCTTTCACTGTCCCTGCGCCGAACTTTCTGCGGTAGGCTTGCAAATGCGCCTGCGATAACGCCGTCATCGGTGCGGGAAGGCGATCAAGAGAGAACCAGCCGCAGTCGCTGCACTTGCCTGGCTCCTTGATACATGGCTCTCCTGAGATATGCAGGGCGACGAAGGCTACGGAAACCCAGTGTTCATGGCCGCCATCCAACAGGTGGTCAAAGGCGGCGATTTGGCAGAGCGGTTCGATCACCATGTCGAATTCCTCGCGCAGCTCGCGCTGGATGGCCGCAGCCAGCGTTTCCCCAAACTCCACCTCACCCCCAGGC
>CADDZH010000134.1 GCA_902812455.1 Chloroflexota bacterium
TCTCAATGAACCGGATGAAGCCTGGTTTGATGTCAATATGATGCAAAAAGATATGTTGCTGGCGCTGGAGATGGGGCGGCAACTGGATGTGCCCATGCCGACCACGGCGGTGAGTAACGAATATCTCACGGCAGCGCGGGCGTTGGGTCTGGAGAAGCATGATTTCTACATTGTATACAAGGTGCTGGCAAAGATGGCGGGGTTAGAACGTTGAGAGCCGATAAATCGGCGGTGGGCACGATAAATCGGCCCCTACGGCTGATCGGGATATTAGCAGGAGGCGCGATAAATCGGCGATGGGCGCGATAAATCGGGCCCCTACGGCCGATTGGTGGATGATGTCGTTGGGGCACACATGGGCAGATGAATCGGCGGTGGGCACGATAAATCGGCCCCTACGGCTGATCGGGATATTGGCAGGGGGCGCGATACATCGGGTTCCACGATCAATCGGGAACCTACGGCATAGCGGAAGGAGACAGGATAGCGTATGGTGCAATCGGATACATCTTCTAGCGTCCAGGGGGTGGCTGCTAGCATTCCTGAGCTGCCGCGCGAGAAGTGGCTGCACATGTACGAGCAGATGCTCAAAATTCGTATCTTTGAGGAGCATGTCAACGAGCTGTATACCAGCGCAAAAATGCCGGGTCTTGCCCACCTCTATATTGGTGAGGAAGCTGTGGCGGTTGGCGTATGTGAGGCTCTGCGGCGTGATGACTACATTACCAGCACGCATCGCGGGCATGGGCATTGCCTGGCAAAAGGGGCTTCGGTCGATAGGATGTACGCCGAGCTGCTGGGGAAAGAAGCTGGCTATTGTCGCGGCAAAGGCGGCTCTATGCACATTGCCGACCAGGATACGGGCAACCTGGGAGCAAATGCCATCGTTGGTGGCAGCACCGGCATTGCCACAGGTGCCGCTATGTCAAGCAAGATGCGTGGTAGCGATCAGGTTGCGGTTTGCTTCTTTGGCGATGGCGCGCTGGGGCAGGGGATATTGTACGAGTCGATGAATATGGCCTCGCTGTGGAAGCTGCCGGTGATCTACGTCTGTGAGAACAACCAGTACGGTGAATACACCCACTATTCGGAGGCTACTGCTGGTGATATGAGCGCCAGGGCCAGAGCGTTCGGTATCCTCACTGAAGAAGTGAACGGGCAGGATGTACGGGCAGTCTATGCAACGACACAGCGGCTGGTAGAACGGGCCAGGCGAGGTGAAGGCCCAGCTTTCATGCTTTGCAACACCTACCGCTATTATGGCCATCACGTCGGTGATGTCTCGCGCTCGTACTATCGCTCAAAAGAGGAAGAACAGGAGTGGAGGGACCGGCGTGACCCGCTAAAAATACTGGGCGAATGGTTGATTGAGCAGCATATGGCCGATACTGCTGTCTTCGATGACATTGAGCGGCGGGTGCGTGTGGGGGTTGAGGCGGGAGTCCAATTTGCGATGAATGCTGCATATCCAGACCCAGGAGAGGTAGATCAGGATGTCTACGCTTAGCACGACAACAGGCCAGGAGACGGGCAAGCGAGTACGAGAGATTACGCTGGCCCAGGCCATTCGTGAGGCCCTGGCTGAAGAGATGCGCCGCGACCCACGAGTATTTATTATCGGCGAAGATGTGGCTGAGGCGGGAACACCATTCAAAGTCCTCTCAGGCCTGGTGGAAGAGTTTGGCACCGATCGCGTGATTGATTCACCCATCTCGGAGGCTGGCATCACGGGCATAGGAGTGGGAGCTGCCATGACCGGTATGCGGCCCGTCGTGGACATTATGTTTGGCGATTTTATTGGCCTGGCCATGGATCAAATCTGCAACCAGGCGGCCAAAGTACACTACATGTCCGGTGGCAAGCTCAAGGTGCCGCTGGTGGTGCGCACCACCATGGGTGCCACGCGCCGCTCTGCCGCGCAGCATAGCCAGAGCCTGCATGCGTGGGTGAGCCATATTCCTGGCCTGAAGGTGGTCTTGCCCTCGACTCCTTATGATGCCAAGGGGTTGCTGAAAACGGCCATTCGTGACGACAACCCGGTGATCTTCTTTGAAGACAAAATGGACTACCAGGTGAAAGGGCTGGTGCCGGAAGAGGAATATACCATCCCCTTTGGCGTTGCAGATGTCAAGCGTGCAGGCACAGATATCACCATCGTGGCGACCAGCAGCATGGTGCGCGTGGCGTTGGCGGCTGCTGAACAGCTCGCGCAGATCGATCTCAGCGCCGAGGTGATCGATCCGCGTACAACATTTCCTCTTGATAAAGAGACGCTGATCGAATCGGCCAAAAAGACCAGCCGGGCCATTGTTGTGGATGAAGGCTACGAACGTTACGGTGTGACGGCGGAAATTGCAGCGGTGATCGCTGATGGGGCCTTCTACTACCTGGATGCTCCTGTAAAGCGCATGGGAGCCATGGATGTGCCGGTACCGTTTTCCCCGGTGCTGGAAGATCAGACGGTGCCGACGGCAGGCGCTGTGGCTGCATTAGCAAAAATGCTTTGTGGACGTGTGTAGGCGGCGTGTATGTAGGGGCGCAATTCATTGCGCCCACAACTGGATGGATCGACGCAGGATACGGGCCGATAATGAATTTTTACAAACGAGATCGGTGATAATGTGGAGAGGAGTGGTACGAGGGGAAGCGCGAGGGCGCGAGGGCAAGCACAAGGCCCCTACTACAGGCTACGGGATCCTTTCCTTATTACCGAATTTGATCGGCAACATTCATAATCGGCAGTGGGCACGATCAATCGGCGGTGGGCGCGATAAATCGGGCCCCTACGTGTTCACCTGCATCATCAACTTTATCTAGAAAGGATGGATGCTATGGCTTTGAAGACTTATGGCCTGATGGGCATAGACTGGGAAGAGCGGGTCGATTTTGAACGGCTGCGTACCGAGCGGCTGGCGCGTGTGAAGAAGTTGCTCAAAGAGTCGGAGCTGGGGGCGCTGCTGTGCTTCGATATGAACAATATCCGTTACATTACAGCGACACATATCGGCACCTGGGCGATGGATAAGCTGGCGCGTTTTAGCCTGCTTCCGCAGGATGACGAGCCGATCCTGTGGGATTTTGGCTCTGCTGCCCGCCATCACCAGATGTACTGTCCCTGGCTTGGTGAGCGTTCGCGCGCGGGCATCTCCACGCAGCGTGGCGCCATGCTGCCTGAAGCCGGGCGAGCAGAGGACGTTGCCCGCAAAATTCGCATCGAGCTGGAACAGCGCGGACTGCTGAACGAACCGCTGGGGGTTGATGTAGTTGAGCTGCCGGTCATCTTCGCGTTGCAGGCCGAGGGCATCAAGGTGGTAGACGGCCAGCAAGTAATGCAGCAGGCGCGCCTGATCAAGACCCAGGATGAGATCACGCTGCTGAATACGGCCTGCATGATGGTCGATGCCGCATATGAAGAGTTGTACCGGGCAATGAAGCCGGGTTTTCGCGAGAACGAGTGCGTTGGGCTGGTAAGCAAGGTGCTTTACGACATGGGTTCGGAGCATGTGGAGGGTGTCAATGCTATCTCAGGTGAGCGTTGCAGCCCTCACCCGCACGTGTTTAGCGATCGCGTGTTGCGCCCAGGCGATCCGGCATACTTCGACATCCTGCACAGCTACAACGGCTACCGCACCTGCTACTACCGCACCTTCGCCGTTGGCAGCGCGTCGCAGGCCATGGTCGATGCCTACAAAAAATGCCGTGATTACCTGGATGCTGCTATCAACGAGATCCGGCCTGGAGTGACCACGGCTGACATTGTGAAGCTGTGGCCAAAGGCCCAGGAATTTGGTTTCCCGAACGAGGAAGCTGCCTTTGCGCTCCAGTATGGGCATGGCGTGGGCCTCTCCATCTGGGAGAAACCGATCTTCAGCCGCCTGGTTTCGCTTGACCATCCAGAGGTAATCCAGGAGGGTATGGTGTTCGCGCTCGAAACCTTCTGGCCCGCTTCCGATGGCTGGACGGCAGCGCGCATTGAAGAGCAGCTTGTAGTCACCAGAGATGGTTGCGAGGTGATCACGCGCTTCCCGGCAGAGGAACTGCTGGTTGCCGGTTCCCATTACTATACAGCTACCGGTTCGCTGCCTACCATCCGGGAAACCCAGTCTCACTTGAATAATCTGGCAGCGCAAGCTGATGGTCACGCCCGAGCAAAGGCTGTGCAGGCCGGAAGCACGGTACGCTAAGCCCAGGTGTAGTTGTATCCATCGAGAGTCCCAAATTCTTGAATTGATAGATGAAATGTAGTAGCATCCTTGACGGGCAATAGATAGCTCACGAAGGGGTAGAGGAAGTCTTAATGGCGACAGATGTCATCTTGCCTGCCCTGGGCATAGCGCAGGAAACGGGAAAAATCCTGCAATGGCTCAAGGCTGAAGGCCAGGAGGTTACCAGAGGCGAGCCGGTAGCAGAGATCGAGACCGACAAAGCAACGGTTGAACTCGAAGCGCCTGCAACCGGTTTCCTGGCGAATATTAGCGCTGCTGCCGGCCAGGAAATTCCGGTTGGGCAGGTCATTGCCAGCATATTGACGCCCGCCGAATGGTCGCAGCGAGGAGAAGGAGCGGGTGATAGCAAAGAGGCAATCACACAACCGCCGGCCCAGGCCGCTACGCTCTCGCCCAGGGATGATAGGCGGCAGCAGGGCCGTATGCCTGGGATGGCAGCCAGTCCATTGGCTGCGCGCATTGCCGCTGAGCATAACCTGGATTTGAGCCAGGTGAAAACAGCGGGAAGGCGTATTCAGAAAGCTGACGTGTTAACGTATCTCCAGCAGCAAGGGGCAACGGCGCCCACTGCTGTCCAGCCTCGCCTGCAGGCGGCTTCACCGAAGGCCCGCCGGTTGGCGCGTTTGCAGGGCAAGGATGTGGCTGCCATCAAAGGTACGGGGCCAGAAGGTGCAGTGCTGGCCGCGGATGTCCTGGCTGCGCCTGTTTTGACAGCGCCCACCACTGTCGCCACTGCCTCGATGGAAGAGGTTATAGCCCCCGGCGGGGAGCAGAAAGAAGCGGCTATCAGTACTATCTGGCGTATTATGGCCGAGCGCACAACCCAGAGCTGGACAAGCGTGCCGCATTTCTTTCTGGTGCGCGAGGTTAATGCCAGCCGCTTCATTGCCTGGCGAGAACATATTCAGAGGCGCTCAGCCGGTGAGGCAAAGGTGACCTATTCCGATTTGCTGGTGAGGGTTGTAGCGGCGGTATTGCGCAAGCATCCGCGCCTGAATGCAGCGTGGCATGAAGGCTCCATTACGTGGAATAAACAGGTGAATATCGGGCTGGCTGTAGCGGTCGAAGAAGGCCTGGTTGTTCCCGTGATCCACCAGGCGGATAGATTGAGCGTGCGTGAGATCGCCGATAAGCGGCAAGAACTGGTGGCGAAGGCGCAATCCGGCAAGCTGCGTCCTGATGATCTGGCAGGCGGGACTTTCACCATCAGCAACCTGGGCATGTATGGCGTTGATGCCTTCAATGCCATTGTCAACCAGCCGCAGGCGGCTATATTAGCGGTAGGACGCATCACCGACCGCGTTGTCCCGCTCAATGGCCAGCCTACCGTGCAGCCGGTAATGACACTCAGCCTTTCCTGTGATCATCGTGTCGTAGATGGTGCGCGTGGAGCGCAATTCTTATCATCTCTGGCAGAGATGATAGAAGATCCCTTAGGCCTCTTAGATTGATAATGCTATTTCGTAGTAACCAAGGAGGACAAGCATGCGAAGGCAAAACGCCTTATGGCAAAAGCCAGTCTTGCATAGTATCGGCGCGCTGATTATAGCGCTTTTCATTCTGAGCGCGTGTGGCGGGGGCAGTGGCACAACGAGTAGCGGCCAGCCGACAACGCCGATCAAGATTGGTATTTCAGTATCACTTTCTGGCGATTTCTCTGCCGATGGGCAGGCTGAAGAACGGGGCTACCAACTCTGGGCCAACACTGTCAATAAAAGCGGCGGTTTGCTTGGCCGCAAGGTCCAGTTAATGTTCCTTTCCGATGCCAGCAGCACGACGCAAGTTGTCACTAACTACCAGAAATTAATTACCGTTGACCATGTCGATCTAGTACTGGGGCCGTACTCGACGCTGCTCACGAAACCGGCATCAGTGGTTGCCAATCGCTATGGCTATGCGTTTATGGAAGGTTCGGGCGGTGGCCCTTCTGTCTTTACCAGGGGGTTGCACAATCTTTTCGATGTTTCCCCACCGATCATCTTCCAGATGAATAGCTTTGTGCAGTATATCCTCTCGTTGCCGGCATCACAGCGACCACAAACAGCCGCTTACGCGACGGAGGATGATCCATTCACCCAGCCCATGATCGACGAGGCTCGCTCGCTACTTGAGAAAGGCGGGGTCAAAACGGCTTACTACAAGGTTTACCCGGCGGAAACGACCGACTATACGCCTATTGCTCAAGGGGTCATAGCTTCCGGCGCTCAGTTAGTTGTCCTGGGTTCCATGCTGCCCGATATGATTGCCTATGTCCAGGCTTTCAGGCAACAGCACTTCAACCCGAAAGCCATCATTGCATCGGCAGGGCCAGACCAGGGCGCTCAGTTTATTGGCCCTATCGGAGGCGCCAACGTTGCCGAAGGAATCTTCTTCCCCAACGCCTGGGACCCCTCGATCAACACCTACCAGAATGCGCAAATGGTGCATGACTACCTGGCGACATACGGTGGCACTGCTGCTCAAATCAGCGCGGACACGGCAGAAGCCTACTCGGTAGGGCAGGTGCTGTACCAGGCCGTGAATAAGATCCACAGCATCGATAATGCAAAGCTTATCGCCGAACTGCACTCGGGCGATACATTCCA
Source organism: Chloroflexota bacterium (assembly GCA_902812455.1). The sequence continues at coordinate 6,812 of CADDZH010000134.1, forward strand.
GGATGTGCAGGGATTGGTGAAGTTCAATGACGTAGGTGAAAATGTCCTTGGAACATCGTTTGTGTTCCAGTGGCAGAAAGGGAACGTTGTCCTTGTATACCCGCCGGCTCAAGCGGCGGCCAGCCCTGAATATCCCAAACCCACCTGGCCGTAGATACGGCTGCCCAGACTAGGGCGTATCAGGGTAGGGGCAGGAAACCAGGACAGGGGCAAGCCCTGTCCCTACCCTGGACGGCAGTTGCCCTGAAACCCACGGCGGGCGGTACAGGCCGAGGCGTGGTATGGTAGGGGTAATCAGGAGCGCCCTGGAAGAGAGACAGAAAGGGGGCGTATTGTGGGACTTATTGTTGAAGCAATTATTACCGGAATATTGACAGGGGGGGTCTATGCCTTGATGTCGTCGGGGCTGACGCTGCTCTTCGGGGTGATGGAAATCATCAACGTGGGGCAGGGCGCATTGGTGATCCTGGGGGCTTACCTCAGTTACGTTCTAGAGCACGATCTGCATATCGACCTGTTTCTGGGACTGCTCATTACCATGCCTGTCATGTTCCTATTAGGCCTGGTGATCGAGGTGCTTTTTATCCGGCCGGTCAAGGGAGACCGCACCATGCTCTCTATCCTGGTGACGTATGGAGTAGCGTTGATCATCGAGGGCGTCCTCAATATCATTTTCTCAGCAGATTATGTACAGTTGCACGCCTGGTATGTCACGGCATCGTTTAACCTCTTTGGATTCTATCTCTCCTACATTTATGTGTTCGGGTTCTTGCTGGCTGTGGTGTTGCTCGGGGGGCTTTACCTGCTGCTCTATCGCACCAAATTCGGATATGCTTTGCGCGCCTCGATGCAGAATCGCACAGCGGCAGAGCTGATTGGTATCGATGTGGATCGTATCTCGACGCTTACTTTTGGCATCGGCATAGCGCTGGCGGCTGCTGGAGGTATGGCGTTTGGAGCAACGAACGCCTTCGATGCTGGCAGTTCTTATGACCTGATCTCCCGCCTGCTGGCCATCATCATCTTTGGCGGCATGGGCAGTTTATCTGGCGCGCTGATCGCTTCGGTAGGTATGCTGGTGGTCGAAGATGTTGTCTCGGTGGTCTGGTCACCTGTGTGGGCCAGTACCGTATTTTACATCTTGCTTGTGATTATCCTGCTGGTTCGTCCTCAGGGCCTGCTTGGGCAACTGGAAAGTAGGAAACAATGAACATCTTCAAAGTCGCCGGCTTGCTTGTACTGCTGGCATTTGCCATTGTCTTTCCATTCCTGTTTCCTAATCCAACGGTGACGACCATTGCAGTCGATACGCTGATTTTTGCAGCAGTAGCGACCGGATGGAATATCCTTTCGGGCTACACCGGCTACATCGCCCTGGGGCATACGGCCTTCTTTGGCACCGCCGCTTATGCCCTGGCAATCATGTGCCAGGACTGGAACATCCCTGGCGGCTATGAGCCATTCTTGTTTGTTCCTGTGGCCGGGTTGATAGCGGCTGCTATCAGCTTACCTGTCGGATGGGTTGCGCTACGTGTGCGACGGCATACCTTTATCGTTATCACTATCGCCATTTTCTTTATTGCGCAGTTGCTGGCCTATAACCTGCGCAGCATCACCAGCGGCTCTACTGGCATAGGCCTGCCAATCCCCATTGATTGGGGCGGTGACTTCTTCAATATTCCGTTCTACTTTGTGAGCTTAGCGCTCCTGCTCATCGCGCTGGCCATCTCCTGGTGGATACGCCACTCCAAGTTTGGTCTTGGCCTGCTGGCGATCCGTGACGACGAGGACAGGGCGATGGGGCTTGGCGTAAGAACCTGGTCATCTAAACTGGCCGCTTTTGTCATTTCCGCCTTCATTGTCGGCATGGCAGGGGCTATCTGGGCCTATTTCATCGAGTCAATCTATCCGGCGACTATCTTTGATCCCAATTTTGATGTGGCCATGGCGCTCATGGGTTTCCTGGGTGGCCTGGGGACGCTTGCCGGTCCTGTGCTAGGCGCGGTGATCCTGGAGCCTGCCCAGCAATACTTTACCTTGCAGTCCGGTCCGAGTAGCTATTACCTGATCGTCTACGGGGGGCTCTTCCTCATAGTCATTATCTTTATGCCACGAGGAATCATTCCGACGGTAAGGGATCGCTGGCACAAAATCCAGGCAACCCGCCAGCAGCGGCGGAGAGAGGCTGGTGTCGCTATCACTGCTCTTCCTGCTGAGGATGAGCCTGCCATCGTCGAAAAGAAGGAGGGCATCAACTTATGAGCTTGTTGGAAGCGGAAGGTGTCAGCAAGGCTTTCGGCGGTATTCGCGCTCTGGATGCATGTTCGATCAGCGTAGAGCGGGGCACTATCACCGGTTTAATCGGCCCTAATGGCTCGGGGAAGACTACCCTGTTTAACGTGATAACCGGCTATGAGCGTGTCGATAGCGGGCAGGTGCGTTTTCAGGGGCAGGCTATCACTAATGCTTCACCGGCCAGAGTCTTCCGCCTGGGCATTGGACGCACCTTTCAACTGACGCGCATTTTCCCGCGCCTGACGGTGCTGGAGAATATGCACGTCGCGGTGCAGCGTAATGACTTGAGAGGCTTGCTTAGCCGCTGGAGCTCGTCTCACGAACAGAAGCGCGCTCTGGAGCTGCTGGACTTCGTGGGCCTGACCCAACTTAAGGATTCTCCGGCGGGCATCCTGTCGTATGGGCAAAAAAAGTTGCTGGAATTCGCTTTCGTCTTGATTGCCGAGCCGCAGGTGATTTTGCTGGATGAACCGGCAGGAGGCATCAATCCGACCATGATTAATTACCTGGCAGATCGTATTCGTACCCTCAACCAGCGTGGTGTGACCTTTCTGGTTGTCGAGCACAATATGGAATTTGTGATGCAGTTATGCGATAAGGTCATGGTGATGCATCGCGGTACCAGGATCGCCGAGGGAACGCCTGCTGAGGTGCGGGCCAATCCTGCCGTGCTTGAGGCCTATCTGGGAGATTAGAGAGATGCTGCTGAAATTACACAATGTGTATGCAGGCTACGAGGGAGGCGACGTGCTCAAAGGGGTTAGCCTGGAGATGGAGCAGGGTACGACGACCTGTATTGTCGGACCCAATGGAGCTGGCAAATCCACGGTGCTGCGCGTGCTGAGCGGCCTGCTGAAACCTCGTCTTGGAGAGATTACCTTTGATGGCAAATCTATTGCCGGCCTGACGCCTCGCCAGATTCTGGCTCTAGGGATTGTGCAGGTGCCGCAAAGTCACAGCCTGTTTCCCACTATGACGGTGCAGCAAAATGTGCGCCTGGGGGCTTATATGCTGAATGATCAGGCGCTGGTTGAGCGACGCTTGCACGAGATCGAGAGGATGTTTCCTATAGTCAAAGAGCGTGCACGCGATAAAGCAGGGAACCTATCGGGAGGCCAGCAGCGGCAGGTTGAGTTTGCGCGCTGCCTGATGCTGGATCCGCGCCTGATCTTGCTGGATGAGCCATCGATGGGGCTGGATCCGAGAACCTTCAAGCAGGTGGTGGAGACGATCAAGATGATGCAGAGCACCGGCAGGACGATTCTGCTGGTCGAGCAAAATGCGCGCACAGGGTTGAGCCTTGCCAACAATGGCATTGTGCTGGAAAGTGGGCAGGTGCGCCTGCAAGGCCCGCATACAGAGATTCTCAATAACCCTGAGATTGGCCGCCTCTACCTGGGCGGCACGCTCTCTACGGCATAAAGGAATGTGGATCGGCTGATAGTGAATATTAACGACCAAAATCGGGAATGATGTTGAAGAGATGGTACGAGTGGAAGCGGACGGGCGACCACAAGGGCCGACATGGCTAGCGCCGGGAATGGGAGACGGA
>CADDZH010000135.1 GCA_902812455.1 Chloroflexota bacterium
GGCATGCCGAGCGTATACATGACGGTCGGAGCCACATCGATGATGCCAGCGCCCTCGATACGAGCATTCTGGCGAATATGCGGGCCTTGCGCGAAAATAATGCCATCCATGCGATGCACACCTGCCATGCCCTTTCTGGAAAGCACCTCCAGTGGCACTTCGCTCACGAGTTCATCAATGCCGGTAGCACTTTTGTAGCAATCCCGCGTCACCAGAATGATATCGGGCGCTAATGCTATGCGCTCACCGTGATACAGCTCCTCGCGACGATAGGCCTCCAGCACGATGCTTTCTCCTGTACGGGGGTCGCGCAGCTCCTTCATGGCTTGCAGGATGCGTGTTCGCAACTCCTCATATTCTTCGCCCGGCTGTACACAACCATCGGGCTGGCGGCCTGCCACGTTGAGCATGATGCCTAGAACTGGCGGATGCATGGGGAAGCAGTAAGCCTGCGTGCGTTTCCAGTCAATGCTATCCAGGTTGAGCATGGCTTGCGCGTCGATATCCGTCGCCATCCTCTTCAGGAAAGCGGGTAAGCTGCGATAGACCTTTTCCAGGTAGGCGAAGCGACGAATTTTTGTACGATAGAACTTCTTGAATGTTTCCTTCAGCCCATTATTTTTCCTGGCCTTAGCGCTTGGTGTCAGCAGGTTGAGCGAGCGCAGGGCATAATTGGCGTTGAAGTAATAGCGAGGATGCGGGCCGCCGCCGTGATCTGACATCACAATTACCGTCGTATCCTCATCGATAGCATCGAGGAATTTACCGACAATCGCATCAGAGGCAATATAGACTTTCTCGATCAGATCGCCGTACTTCTCCGCATCTTCCTTCGTATAGGCAGGATGATTGGGATCGATATACTTCCACCAGTCGTGATGCGCGCGGTCGGTTGCTCCTACCACCATCACGAAGAAAGCATAATCATCTTTCTTCATCTGCTCAATCGAGACATCGGCGCACAGGTGCAGTGAACGCTCCATCTCTTTGAGCAGTGAATGGTGCTCCGCCGACTTGAAGAATGCAGCATCGCCGACGAGTTGAGGAATGCTATCTCCCAGCTCTGGCGGATACGTATAGTTTTTGCCAGAGTCAGGTGTGGGGTAGCCCGACACCATAAAGCCGTTGACGGGCCAGGCAGGGTAGGTGCATGGTACCGTCACGATCCCGACCTTGTGTCCTGCAGCGCCAATAATATCCCAGAAGGTTTTGCCGGCGAAAGCATGTGAGTCCACAATGGTATCGGCGAAAAAGCTATAGCGCGTGGGATCATAATCACGAAAATCAAAAACGCCATGCTTGCCGGGATTATAGCCCGTGGCAAAGGTGGTCCAGGCGGCAGGTGAAATAGGCGGATATACTGAACGTAATTTGCCATACACGCCTTTTTGCATCACCTGCTTTAGATTGGGTAATTTATCTTCTTCAATCCAGCGTTCAACAAGCTCTGGGGTAGCTCCATCGAGTCCTATCACTAACACTTTTGTTCCCATAAATTTTTCGTGGCCTTTCTATGCTCATTAGCCGGGAATATCTAACCATTAGCATGTATCAATGCAAGCAGAAAAACAATTTCAATCCCTCAAGGGGCTAATAGCTGTTCCGACCTCCGCATTGCCGAAAGTATAGCAGCAGTTCATTCCGAACGAGCAAATGATTGGTTAAGATCGGGTTATGAAATGCTGACCGCTGTACCGGTTTCTTAACCGCATCGAGAGAGGACAGGCACAAGCGCCCACCATCAGGGCCAGGGCGATGGCCAGCATCGCCCCTACCCTCGATCCTGGCAAACAAGAGGGTAGGGGCAGAACTTGCCTCTGCCCTAGAATCCTGTTGCCCGCTGGCACCGATTTTGGGTAGAACCCTTCTCCTACTGGCTTGACTTTTTCTGCTGGTCAGGTACACTACAGCAAAGGTAAAGCATCATCTTTGCCTTGATTACTATGTTCGGCATACCTGTGTGTTAGGAAAAGGGACAGTAGTGCGGATCTTATTATTGAGCAATCTCTTTCGACCGCATATCCTGGGCGGAGCGGAAGTCGTGGCAGCAGATGTGGCTGAGGGATTGGAACGGCTTGGCCACGAGGTTTTTGTGCTGACGAGTTCATACGGCCTGGCTAAGGCAGAGCAGGATGGACGCACCTGGCGCACGCTCAAGCTGGCCCCGCCGGTGCATTTTGACCAGCAGCGCTCGTTCTGGCAGCAACTCAGGCAGCCATATGACTACTACCGGCGCTACCACTGTCGCGCCAACGCCAGGGAGTTGCGCCGTGTGATCAATATAACACAGCCTGACATAGTGCTGGTGTGCGAAATAACGGGTATTGGCGTTATTTCGCTGCTCAAGGCCTTGCATGAACTTGAGGTACCTATCGTCTTCTACCTGCAAAGCTACCTGTTTCTCTATGCGCGTTCACCAGAAACCGAGCAATCACGCCTGCAAGCCCGCTGGCTAAAAAAATTCTTGATCGGCTCTCTCCCCCCGCTCACCTATACTTCGCTCATCGCTGTCAGCCATGCTGTCAAAGAAGAGTTCGTGCGGGCCGGTTACGATCCTGACCGTATCGAAGTTATTCATAATGGAGTAGATTCTCGCTTCCTCAAACCGCTGCCGGAAAAAAATGGTAAAGAAGGGGAGAACCTGTCCGATTCTGAAAAACGTATAGCATTACTCTACGTTGGCCGTCTGACCACCGAGAAAGGAGTGCTGGTTCTCCTCAAAGCGCTTGACTTGCTGGTAAACGGGCAGGGAAAAAAGAATCTTCATCTCGACATTTTCGGGGATGGTGATAAGGCCTATATTAGCGAGCTACAAAGCTTCATACACGAGAAGCAGCTTACGCAGCACGTTACCTTTCATGGAAGAGTGTCCCAGGACGAAGTGATTGAGCAGTACGACCGCTCGCATATCATGCTTGTGCCGTCGATCTGGCAAGAGCCTTTTGCTCTCGTGACTGCTGAGGCCATGGCGCGAGGGCTGCCGGTGATCGCCTCTAAGGTTGGGGGCACGGCAGAACGCATTACACACGATGTCAACGGCCTGCTGGTTGAACCAGGAGATGAGCAGGCGCTGGCATCCGCAATCAGGCAACTGGTGGACGACCCGCATAAACATGCACGACTCGCCCAGGCAGCTCGCGCCACCGTCGAGGAGCGTTTCACTGTAGAAGAGGCTGCCCGGCGCGTTGAGCAGCACCTGCTCCGGGCTATACAGAAAAATCAGAAAATAAATGCAATTAGTTAGGTAAGGTTCAATAGTGAAGGGGTAGTTATTGAGCAATGCAAAACAACAGGCAACCAGATTCTATGACGATTCTGCGTGTGATTCTAGTAGCACTGGCTATTGTGCTGATTTTAGCTGTGGGAATATTCTCACTTTTCTATTTTGTCGTCTTCAAGCCGCAAGGCATCGTTTCAGGCCCAACCCCCACGCCTACTATAAGCGGGGGCGGTGGCCCGTGTACCGTTAACAGCCCCTACGGTTTCACGACCATCCATGCCGACAGCAACCTGGTTGCTGAGTACAAGCAGCTCAATGTATGCTGGGTACGCTATCAATACCACTGGACAAAGATTGAAACCTCACCAGGGGTATACAACTGGAGCGTCGTCGATGCTGCTGTTGCCACGATGAACGCGGCCCACATTCACATAGATTTTGCGATCCAGTCCGCTCCATCCTGGCATTTAACCCAGGTGTGTCCTGCCGACGGCAAGCATTTCCTGCCCGGGCCTGCCGATATGGCGCAGTTTGCCACAATACTGGCGACGCGCTACAACGGCAAAAATGGACATGGCTATATCGACTCCTACGAAATTGGCAATGAGGAATATGATAATCATTACGTGCCAGGTGAGGGAAATAACCAGACATGCCGCACCGCTAATTTCTACGGGCCGGTGCTCAAGGCGGGCTACCAGGCTATCAAAGCGGCAAGCCCGAACGCTCTTGTGGGCATGTTTGGCATGTGGTGGCACTATTTGCCGCACATTCGCGATTTCATGACGTACCTGTATGCCAATGGCTATGGACAATACATGGATTACATGAACTTCCATTACTACCACAGCGGCGAAGACCCTTCGGTAACAGATGGCGATAATCCCTCATTTGACCTCGAGTGGCAAACAATGCACAACATAGCGGCACAATATGGCTTCCCCAACAAACCCATCTGGGTCACCGAGGTAGGCTGGCCAACCACGACGTTCTCCGGCGCGAGCACCATCGTCACCCCGCAAACGCAGGCTCAGTACATGCAGTACATCTTTACGGAGTCCGAGAAATCCGGGGTTATCCAGCGAGTCTTCTGGTTCACGATCAACTACGGCCAGCAAAGCGACAACATCGATCCACCCAGCGGCCCATTACCGGCCTTCTACACGCTCCAGGCGATGGTGCGGCAAAAGCCCACCTGGGGATAATATCAATTTCTTTCACGTGGTATGTAACGGCCCATCATTCCCTCATGGCATTGGAAAAATCCTGTAGGGACAAGGGGTGCAGGCGAGGATGGGAGGGGGCCTTGTGCTTGTCCCCCTCGCCCTACCCCACGTCGTTGCTCACGGTAGAATAGCCATTTTCGGCTACAAACAATCTCTCAGGTCATATGCAACGCTATGATGGAAGGCAAATTCAAGCCTCAAGGGGGAAAGGCAACAATGGGCTGACCGGATTGGGCGGTTGGGCCAGGGCGGCGACAAGCACAAGGCCCCTACCCCTGCCCACCTGACCCCTTGTCCCTACAGAACCCGGCTGGCGAGGACGGGGACAGGCACCAGGCTTTACAGGGGTAGGTTTATTGGGGTGAGCGAGGAGCGAGGAGGCACGGGGGACAAGCACAAGGCCCCCACACCGCATCCTCACCACCCCTTGTCCCTACAGAACTGAGGCGGCGTGTTTCGTGGTTATCCGATTTGATTGTCAAAGATCATCAGGTACGATGCGCTTCCCTCTACAATTAGGGCGTATATATCACCTTGGCGAGCCTGTTGGCGAATTCTTCGTCGAACCAGATGGTGTTGCGGCTGCCCACCATCAAGCCATCATGTGGGTGCGGGTTATAGCTGTAGTAAGGGGCTTTGTGCATCCTGAAGCTGCCTGTGCCGCTATAGGGGAAGAGGCCATAGGTGTTCTGGAGCGAGTCGTCGAACCAGATTAGGCCATTGATCCTGTCAACGCCGATGCCGGAGGTGTGCATCCCGCAGGCATTGCATAGCCTGGGATAGGCGTATTCGGTTACGCCGTTGTTTGTCCCCGGGACGGCCTGCGCGACGACCAGCTCGCCGATCATCCCCACGAAGCCTTCCGTCCACCAGACGTTGCCGTTGGGATCGACGGTGATCAGGTGCGGTGTCAGGCTGCCATCCTCAGTGTTGCGGATCTTGTATTCATTGAGCACTCCCTGCGTCGTGTATTCGGCGATCAGGGCTACAGAGGGATTATTTTCGGTGAACCACACGTTGCCGGAGGCATCGAGCGTGATACCGTAGGGCTGGCTGTCTGAAGCAGGCGTGGCAATCTCGGTGAACGTGCCAGTGGCTGGATCAAAGCGCCCAATTTTGTTGACGAAATGCTCTGTGAACCAGATATTCCCCTGCGCGTCGATGGCCAGGTCCCAGGGGCCGGCATTGGGCGTCGGTACCGTCCATTGAGCAAATGACTTGCTGGCCGGGTTAAACATACCGATGGAGTTGCCCATGGGCAGCGGGAACCACAGCCGGCCCTGCTGATCGAAGGCGAGGAAGAATGGCTGCGCGTAGCCGGCAGGGAGCGTATAGGTATGCAGCCATTTGCTGGTCGCCGGATTAAACACGGCGATCTTCCCCGGCGGTGTGCTGGCCGGACAGGTTGGCGTGGGGTCACAGCCTGGCACGGCTAACCAGATGTTGCCGTGGCTGTCGGTCGTCGTTCCCCACGGATCGGCCCCTTGTGGTATATGGTAGGACGTTTGCGTAAAGCTCGCGCTTCCGAGCGCAGCATGGACTGGTACTAAGACGAGCAGCGAACACACCACAATAATGGCGAAGAAGAAAATAACGAATTTTGCTGGTACTGATTTCATGATAGTTTTGAAAATACTTGTACTAAAAACTAGCTAGACCGGCATCCGCCAGGAATGCCGGTCTGGACGGCTTCCAACCAGTCAGGTTAGCTGGTCTGCGCGTGCGCGTTGAACGGCTGCGGGTCACCGAGGCGACCGTCAGCCCACGCTACGTAGAGCGTCTGCTGGGTGTAAGGAGCGCCTGCCGTGGCGATGATGTAGTTATCGGTGTAGTCGCCGAAGTTCGGAATAATATCCGACGAGACAGCGTTCCAGTTGCTCGATACCGTCGTCACCTTCACATTGCGGCCAGGCGTGGAAGTCGCTTTTGGACTGACATGGATAGCAGCATAGACATCCGTAAGAGCGGTATTTGCTTTTGCTCGCTGGTAGAACGAGATGTTCAGGTCACCATCATCATCGACGTTGCGCAGGGCCGGCAGCATATGCCACCCGCCAGTAGCGGCGTTGATGCGTACTGGAGCACTCTGAACCATCGCCGGGAACGAAGACGTCTTGAAGCTCTGCAGCAGGATATCGCCCGCCGGGTGGAAGCGAGTATCGTTCCAGACAATGCTCACAGTCCCAAATCTATCGCTCACGGCGATACGCGGGAAATCGTTCATCGGGAAGCGGTTGTAGCCAGGGATGAAGGCGGCATCCATCGAATTGACAAAGACGGCCGCCAGCGGGTATGTGTCCTCCCCGGTGCATCCAGGATTGGCGGGGAAGGTGGCTGCCGGCTGGGTGCATGAGCCAGCCACTTTATTAACGCGGTTCTGCACGGGATCAGTCGCGCAGGTGCCAAAGCTGGTCAGGTTCGTAGCCCAGTTGTGCTCGTAGGCGATGTAGACATCGCCGGTTTTCACATCGGCGGCCGGGTAGGCGCCCTCGTTCTCACACCCATTGCTGGAAGCAACATAGAGTGGGCCACTGCAATCAGTTTCGCTGGTGAGGCCCGGATCCGCAGCGATGTTGCATTCCCACAGCGTGATATCGTCGCCGGTGGGCCCGGTGAAGTCTGTAAACGCTACGTACAGGACGCCATGTTTAGGATCGATCGACATGAAGTCTTTGTCTTCGAAGTTAAAGCCGCCGGGGTTATCTGCCAGGGTCACAGGTGTTGGGTTGCAACTGATGCTGCTGCCAGCTACTTTGCAGGCAGTCACAGCAACACACAGGGAGAACCCGCCGCACGTCTCTACCGTGCTTGAGGTGGAGAACAGGCTGCTCTGGTAGAAGTAAGTTGTCCCAGCATGGTGCCAGACCTCGACGCTGGGATCACCAAACCATGAAGAATCGGCACAGAAGGTATTAGGTAAGCCACCCATGTCGGTAAAGGACTTGCCACCATTGCTCGAGAAGCCCCAGCCGCTCAACTGGTCCTTGTACATAGGCGAGCATGCCGGAGAGAAGAAGCCGGTGGCGTCATTCCACTGCTCGACGACGTCCGAACCAATAGCAGCAACTGATTCTTCCGACTGCCCATGGACTTCTGTGCCGTTGGGCGTGATATCCTCCTGGGGATTGGCAGCATCGACGTTTGATCCGTACGAACCGGAAGTGGTGGTGGTGTTTTTTGTGAGAGCGAATCCACCACCATTGCCACTTTGCTGCGGGCCAAAGCAGTACATCTGGGCTCCTGAGGAGACCTCAATGGTCTTGTTGCTAACTTTGGCACATATTGGATTCGAGCTACCTGCCGCATTCGTTTTTGGCCCTGCGGCATGCGTATTTGTTGCCTGTCCACGAACTACAACAGCGGCTCCAAGAACACCGGCAACAAGGAGAAGAGCGACCAGCACAAAGACAATGCTCTTGCGATTAAAAAATTGACTCATGCTAACAAACTTTTCCTTACTAAAGATTAGATACTCTTTGCTTCTGTGTTTCTTCCGGGTTACCTGCCCACGTTTCATCGCATTTGCATCCATCGATATTCAGCAGAAGATGACATAACAGCAGCCAATGGGGGAGAGATGAGCGACCATCAAAGCCCTTCCTGCATCCAGGAATATAGGAAGAGGGAAGGGCGACCACAAGGGACTTTGCTGGCGAATGATATTGGAAATGGAATGACTCTGCCCTGCAGGGTCAAGCCCTACCCTGAGGTATCCCTGACCAGACCAGCATGTAGGAATGCCGGCCTGGATCAGGTTCCAAGTGGCTGGCCAGGTTAGGTGGTATGTGCGCTAGAATAGAAGGGTTGCGGGTCGCCAAGGCGGCCATCGGCCCACGCCACAGAGAGCGTCTGCCCGGTGAAAGGCTGCGACGGTGTGGCATTGACGTAGCTGTCCGTGTAGTCGCCGAAGTTCGGGATGATGTCCGACGAAACCGCGGTCCAGTCGCTCGCTACTGTCGTCACCTTCACGTTGCTCGCCGGTGTCTTCGTGGCGAGAGGACTGACATCGATAGCAGCATAGACATCGGTGAGAGAGGTGTTCGCTTTTGCCCGCTGGTAGAACGTGATCTGCAGGTCACCATCGTCATCGGCGTTGCGCAGGGCTGGCAGGAAGTGCAGGCCACCGTTCGCTAACGTATTGATGCGCACCGGTACAGTCTGCACTGGAGTCGGGAACAAGCTGTTGAGATCGAAGCTCTGCATCAGGATATCACCGAGTGGATGGTAGCGTGTATCGTTCCAGACAATAGTTACTGTGCTGGCCGGATCGCTTACCGCGATGCGCGGGAAGTCATTCGCCGGGAAGCGGTTGTAGCCAGAGATGAACGCGGCATCCAGCGAGTTGACATTGACTGCTGCCTGCGGGTATGTGTCCTCCCCGGTGCATCCAGGATTGGCGGGGAAGGTGGCTGCCGGCTGGGTGCAGGGGCTGCCGATGTAATTGATGCGGTTCTGCACGGGATCAGTCGCGCAGGTGCCAAAGCTGGTAATGTTAGTAGCCCAGTTGTGCTCATAGGCAATATAGACATCGCCGGTGGCAACATCGGCGGCCGGGTAGGCGCCCTCGTTCTCACACCCATTGCTGGAAGCGACATAGAGTGGGCCACTGCAGCTTGTCTCGTGCAGGAGGCCCGGATCCGAAGCGATGTTGCACTCCCACAGCGTGATATCGTCGCCGGTGGGCCCGGTGAAGTCTGTAAACGCTACGTACAGGACGCCGCGGAGAGGATCGATCGACATGAAGTCTTTGTCTTCGAAGTTAAAGCCGCCGGGATGGTCTGCCAGGGTCACAGGTACTGGATTGCAAGTGATGCTGCTGCCGCTGACTTTGCACGCAGTCACGGCGACACACAGGGAGAACCCGCCGCATGTCTCTACCGTGCTTGAGGTGGAGAACAAGCCGCTCTGATAGAAGTAGGTTATCCCACCAGGTGACCAGGTCTCGATGCTGGGATCACCAAACCATGTAGAGGTGGCACAGAAGGCATTGGGCAAGCCACCCTCGTCGGTGAAGGACTTACCACCATTGCTCGAGAAGCCCCAGCCGCTCAACTGGTCCTTGAATCCGGCCGAGCACGGTGGAGAGAAGAAGCCGGTGGCATCGTTCCAGCCCTCAACTACATATGGGCCGTTACCAGCAACAGATTCTTCTGACTGTCCATAGGCCTGTGTGCCGTTGGGCGTGATGTCCTCCTGGGGATTGGCGGCGTCGACGTTCGAGCTAAAGGTGTTCTTCTTAATTCTGACACCACTAGGGCCATTTTGCTGCCGGCCGTAGCAGTACATCTGAGCTCCTGAGGAGACCTGATAGCCATGGTTGTTGAGGAGAGTGGCGCACTCGGTCGAACCGGAGGCACGCGCTTTTGGTGCCTGCCCACGGACTACAACAGCGGCGCCGAGAAAACCGCCAACGAGGAGAAGAGCCATCAGCGCAAAGACAATGCTCTTGCGATTAAAAAATCGACTCATACTAACAAACATCTCCTTATTTAAAGTAGAGATACTCTTTTCTCCTGTGTTACCTGCCTCTGTTTCATCGCATTTGCATTCATCGATACTCAGCAGAAGACAACATAACAGCAGAAGATTTTGCCAATAAACAGTAAGCCAGGGATACACCGGCATCCCCCTGCCGGTGGAGCAGTTGCCTTTCCTCATCCTATCCACAAGGTTCCCGCCAGCATAGAACCGTTTGTAGAACCAGGTAGGCACCTGCAAGTTAGAGAAACGAGCTTGCCAGGAGTTTCCTAAGCAGAACCTTACTCACTCCTGTAACCAAAGTTACTGTACAGCAATGTATTTGTCAAGTACGAATTTATAAAAACTTTTCTATAACATTGATATTTTTTATTATACAGTGAAACACTATGATACAATTCTGGACACCCATATGGGGGAGATTGCAGATAAGAGGCCGATTTCTTTACCAACTCTCTACTCATCCACAACTTTTTCTTAACCGGAGACAGGCAGGCGGGCGACCATAAAGGCCCACCCTACCACCC
>CADDZH010000136.1 GCA_902812455.1 Chloroflexota bacterium
CGGGTACGTCATCCCGTTTCATATGTGCGTTGTTGTGGGCAGAATGGAGGATTGAGCAGAGAGGGCAAGCACAAGGCCCCCGCACCGCATCCTGGCCGCCCACAGCTTCGATAAATCGAGCTTCTACAAGCCCCTACAGGTATGATGCGTGGTTGCATTTGCGGGTTGTTGCGGGCATTGTATGCAGGAAAAAAGGGCGGCGCAAGCGCCCGCACCGCCCATCCACAACCGCTCCCGCCCCTACGGGTACGACACGTCGTTGCATTGCGGGTGATTGTGGGCTGGGAGAAGCGTTTGCTGCCGATACCGAGGATGCGGCCAGCGCCCCCAATACTGAGGATGCCGCCTGCGCTTCCGATGGAGAGAATGCTGCCCACGCTGCCGATGCTGAGGATACTCCCTGTGCTGCCAATGCTGAGAATACTGCCGGCGCTGCCGATGCTGAGAATACTGCCGGCGCTGTAAAGGCTTAAGATACTGAGGAAGCTGCCGATACTATTTATACTGGCGTATGATTTTGTGGACAATTGCCACCATTGTGTTATGGATTTCATAGATTGATTGCTCCTTATTTTGTTCATTTATGAAGTTTAACGACCAGGATCGGTAATAGTTGTCATCCTGAGCGAGTGAGCCGTAGCCCTGAACGAAGTGAAGGGGAAGGATCTCCATCGATCGGCAGCGGATGTTTCGCTTCGCTCAACATGACATGATGGGTTACCGATCTTGTTTGTAGAAGTTCATTTATTATACTACGAGGGTAGGCCTTTTTCGTTTTGAGCAGGGTATGATGAAGCAGATGAAATTCAGGTGGCCTTTCAAGAAGCTGGTGCTGGGAATTACTGTCGCGCTGCTTTCTGTGCTGCCTGCGCAATGTGCATCGCAGGCTTTGCCGCCACAGGGGTTGCAGCAAACGCGAGGTGGGCAGCCGGTTATGCCTGTGAGCACAGTTGCGCTGTCTGGTCTACGTGTCGCTGGCAACAGGCTGGTGAATGCGCGAGGCCAGACGGTCATTTTGCATGGAGTGAACCGGTCAGGGGCAGAGTATGCTTGCATTCAGGGCTGGGGCATCTTCGATGGGCCGGCAGACGCGGAGTCTGTTCAGGCGATCAAGAGCTGGCATGTGAATGCGGTGCGGGTTCCCCTGAATGAGGATTGCTGGCTCGGTATTAACGGTGTGCCACCACAGTTTGCTGGCAAGAATTACCAGCAGGCTATCCTTCGTTATGTGCGGTTGCTCAACCAGTATGGCATGTATGTGATTCTGGACTTGCACTGGGCTGCTCCAGGGAAAAATCCAGCTATTAATCAACAGCCGATGCCAGATGCTGACCACAGCCTGGCTTTCTGGAAATCGGTTGCCACGACCTTCAAGAGCAATACGACGGTCTTGTTTGACCTGTTCAATGAGCCGTATCCTGACAACAATACTGCCGATAGTAAAGCGGCGTGGAGGTGCTGGAAAAATGGAGGGGTCTGCGCCGGAGTGCCGTATATTGCGGCTGGCTTTCAACAACTGGTCAATGTGGTCAGGGCGACGGGGGCGAAGAATGTTATGTTGCTGGGCGGAATCGGCTATGCCGGGTCTCTTTCAGAGTGGCTCTCGTACATGCCGTTCGATCCGCTGCATAATATTGCCGCGTCCTGGCATGTCTACAATAAGGCGTGGTGCAGCACGTTAGCCTGCTGGAATAGCCAGGCGGTTCCTGTGATGAAGCGCGTTCCGGTGGTTGTCGATGAGATGGGCGAAATGGACTGCAAGGATGTGTTTATCAATCCTCTGATGAAGTGGCTGGATCAGCATGGGACGGGCTATCTTGCCTGGGCCTGGAACAGGGCGAGTTGCGCGCTGGAGCCTGCGCTGATTACGAGCTATAATGGCACGCCGACGCCATATGGGATAGGGCTGCGCAATCATTTTCTGGCGATTTCGAGGTGAGCTGCGACTTCATCGAGGCGGCGAAGGGAGTGGCGATCGCTGAGACGCTCGAGGACGGGGCGGGCGCGTTCGAGTTGGGAGCGGTCGCCGGTGCGCTGGGCGAGGATGATGCGCATGCGGGCAGCGTGAACGACGAGGTGATGGGCTTCGGCTTCATCGATGGCGATGGCAAGTTGCTCGTTGTCGTTGTCGATGAGGGCCTGGGCAATATGCTGGCAACAGGTGGTCATATCGTTCTGGAAGAAGGGTTCCTGCATTAACTTTGCCGGGGCAGGTAAGCCGGCTTCGTTAAAGAGCATGAGAAGTAGCCCGGTTACACCTGCTTCGATCTGTTCCACATTTAGGTTGCTGAAGTCATCGTTGCGAAAAGCGGGAAGAAGATCCTTCAAATAGTTATCACTGGGAAACATGCGTTCAATTACCGAGGCTGCCATATCAATGGCGGGGCGATCTTCACGAGCTCTGGCCAGCAGGAGCCAGGCCAGGTAGCCGTCGAGGATCACGATTGCGGCACCGGGGCGCAGTTGCAGGCGTTCCCAGATTTCTGGAAGGACATTGAGTAATGGATGCATCTCGTCCCAGCGTCCAGAAACATAAGCGGCCCACATGGCCATGGAGACGGCTCCGCCGAGGAACTCGCTGGGTTCGCCAGGATGCAGCGCAGCCAGGGCTTCGCGGGCGAGAGCGATGCATTGCTCGTAGTTGCCGAGCAGGAAGTATATTCCTACTATCGAACTTGTTGCTTCGCCTCGTTTGTACATAGTAATGTTGGGGATAGCAAGGCGGCGGCGGTTGATAGCTATTGCCTCGGTATGAGCTCCAATAGTCACACAAAACGTTGCCCACATTTCGAGCGTTTTATCGAGGGAATCCCAATCCGCTCGCTGCTCGAAAAATGCGGCTGCTGCCTGGCAAGTTGCCAGTGCTTCCTGCTTTTCGGCCTCGCTGATGTTCCCATGTAGCAATACCTGGTGTAAAGGGCCGCTCAGGGCTGCGACGCGGATGCGCCATAATTCGGCCTCATCACCTGCCTGCTCCGCGAGTTGCCTGGCTTTGATCCACAGAGCTTCGCGCTCTTCCTGCTCCAGGTATTTACTGGCCATGCGATAGGCCGGAAGCAATTTGCGCAGGAGACGGGCCCCGGTCAACGGGTCTTGTTCGCCCTGAGCACGCCAGCATTCCAGCGCTTTGCTATAGGCTTCGACGACCTCATCGCCCCAGATGAGGCAATCGCCGAGTTTTTCGTAGAGGTGGAGGTGTTCAGATGCCGGGGCCAGTGCGATGGCGTTTTGCAGGTGTTCCCTGGCTTCGGTGAAGGCGCTGGCACGAGCGGCTAGTTCACCTGCGCGTTCCAGGAAATGGATGGCGCGTCCAGTTTCGTGGGGCATGGGCCTGGGGATGGCGGATTGGCGAGCGAGCATGACAGCTTCGCGATAGTGATAGGCTAGCAGCTCGGCGAAAGCATCTAGCTGATCTGCCGCCATCGATTCGAGCCACGAGGCAATTTTGCTATGCAGGCGAATGCGCTCCGCACGAGAAATAGTGCTGTAGGCCACGTCGCGGATGAGGATATGGCGAAAGGCGTAGGTGTCGCCCCCGGCGGGTACCAACATGTCACGGGCGAGCAGGCCATCCAGCGCGGCCTCGATATCCTGGAGGCTGTACTCGGCCAGGACGGCATGCAGCATGGCAGGGCGGATAGAGCGGCTGGCTACTGAGGCGACCTGCAGCACTGCTCGCTCTTGTTTTGTGAGCAGATCGATGCGGGCCTGCACTGCTGCATGAACGGTATCAGGGAGAAAGTCGAGGCTGGCAGTTTCGCCTGATAGGCCGCGCTCTGTAAGGCTGCGCACGAGTTCAAGGGCGAAGAACGGATTGCCACCGGAGCGCTCGGCGACCTCTTTGCGGATCTCAAGTGAGAGAGCGGCAGAGAGGCGCTGTAGCAGGTCTTGCGTCTGGGTGGATGTGAGCGGCTGCAGGGCGATGGAGGTGAAGTTCTGGCGGCCGCCGCCCCATGTTGGACGGCGGTCAAGCAGTTCGGGACGGCTGAGGACGACCAGCAGCAGCGGGGCATGAGTGTGCTGGTGGGTGATGTACTCGACGAGGTCAAGCATACTGTCGCTGGCCCAGTGCAGGTCTTCAAAGACGAGGATGCGTGGCGCCTGGTGTGCGAAGGCCTCGATCAGCAGGCGCCACGCGGCGAAGATGCTTTCGCGATCGGTTGGTGCTGCGCCGTCGCTCTCGATACCGAGGGTTGCCAGGATGAGATCGGAGAGGCGCGAGGCGTCTTCGGGCTTGTAGCCAGCCTGGTTGAAGACTGCCATTAGCTGGGGTTTTGCGATCTCCTGGCCGCGTAAGAGTTCGCTGAGCAGCCCACGCAGGGGCCAGTAGGCGAGGGTCTGGCCGTAGGGGAGACAACGTACTGTCGCGACCTGGAAACCGTCTTCGGGGTCGAGGCGGTGCAAAAATTCTTCGAGCAGGCGGGTCTTGCCGGTGCCAGCCGGGGCGATAATAGAGACGAGCTGGGGGCGCTGCTCCTCGATCACGCGGGCTTCCAGGAGCTGGAGCTGCATGAGGTCCTGTTTCCTGCCCACAAAGGGAGGGCGGCTGGTGATGCGCACTTCGCGCACGCCTTTGAGTGGATAGACGTGCAGGGGCTGGCTCTTGCCTCTGGCCTCTACCAGGCGTGGCTCATCGAAGAGGAAGGCGTTCTGGGCGGCGTTGTAGGTGCGTTCACCGGCCACAATCTCGCCTGGATGGGCGTTCTGCTGCAAGCGGGCGGCAACATTGACGGTATCGCCAGTGACGAGGAAATCACCACTGGAGAGATCGGTGGTGGCGACGACTTCACCGGTGTTGACGCCCATGCGGAGCATAAAAGGCTCGCCGAGTAGCTCATCGCTGGCGACGGCAGCACGCAAGGCCATGGCGGCGGCAAGCGCGCGTTCAGGATCGTCTTCGTGAGCGTGGATCAGGCCGAAGACGGCCATGACGGCATCACCGATGAATTTTTCGATGGTGCCGCCGTGTTCGGAGACGATGCGGCGAGCGTGTTCATAGTAGCGGCTCATGAGCAGGCGTACATCTTCGGGATCGAGGGATTCACCAAGTGAGGTGGAGCCGGTGACGTCGGCAAAGAGGATGGTGACGAGCTTTCTTTCTTCGGGCATTGGTGTATTTCCTGCTGGTTATTTTACCGGAATAGCAGATGAATGTAATGGTGATCAATGGAGCCGATAATGAATGTTAACAAATTAATTAGGGTAATATGAGGGATTGCCTTTGAGCCGATAAATCGGCGGTGGGCGCGATAAATCGGCCCCTACAGTTTTCCTCCGAGTAATTTGTTTATCTTCATAATCGGCACTGGGCACGATAAATCGGCCCCTACATGCTTTGGTGATTTATTTCGTTCATGTGCATAATTGGCCGCGACAAGGGCCGATAAATCGGCACTGGGCACAATAAATCGGGTTCCACAATAAATCGGGTTCCACGATAAATCGGGAACCTACAGGGCTGTCAACGTTTCCTGTTGGATACGGTTGGCAACAGATAAGGCCAGGATGAGTACGGGAGTATTATAGCAGGTGGGCGGAGCGGTGATCAATGGATACTTGTTGAAACAGGATGATTGTTGTTATAATGCTAAGGATGGTGCTGGATATTTGTGGACGTGTACGGGATGTAAGAAGGGTGATGGTACATTAGATGGGTTTCAGGTTGTTGGAAGTGTGGAAGAGTTTTGATTGATGGAATGAGGGGTTTGATGGTATGACCACGAATGCTCGCCTGTTACAGGGATCGCTGAAGGATTTCGACCTGGTTGAGATCCTGCAAATGATGGAGCTGGGGAGTATGACGGGGGCGATCCGCCTTAAGCAAGCAAAAGGGCGTATCGGGATCATGTATGTTCAGGAGGGCAAGATTGCCAACTGCTCCGAGCTGGATTCCGGTGCGCTGACCATAGGAGATGTGCTGCAACAGTTAGGTATGGCGACGTATGTGCAGGTCGAAGCCGCTTTTGCGCAGCAGTTGTCAGATCCTCTTGGAAAGCGCATTGGCGAGCGGCTGGTGGATATGAGGGTGATTACGGAGGGGCAGTTGAGAGAGGCGCTGCGCACGAAGGCGCTGTGGACGGCGCGAGAGCTGGCGTTATGGAAGGAAGGCTCCTACGAGTTTATTGCCAGCGAAAATGGGCAAGGCATGATGCCGTATGGAGAAGCATCCCTTGACCTGGATGTGATGCGTGTGATGATGGAGATGGTGCGCTATGTGGATGAATGGGAACGCCTGCGCCCGTATTTGCCACAGGGGATGCGCACAATGCTGCAAATGGCGCCCGCGATCCCCTACGCTATGAGCTTTGATACACGCACGCTGGAACTGCTCTTCTATGTGAACCTGCACCGCAGTGTGCGACGTGTTGCCAGCGCTATGCGCCGCCCTGAAATGGATGTGGCGCGAGAGCTGGCGCAGTTGATCCAGCAAAGGCTGCTGGCTTATGTTTTCCAGGAAAACGGCCAGCAGGAGAACACACGAAAAGTGCGCTTGCCGGATCCGGCGGAGAAGCTGCGCATGGAGAGCTTCGCGTTGCTTGACCTGATCAGCCGCATGGAGCAAAAATGGCATACCTGCCGCACGCCCATGGAGCAATTGCCGGCGCTGGCGGAGTTTGTGAACTGGACGATGGATGCCCTGGAAGAGACGTGCCGGGCAAAGGGTGTCGAACTGGATGCAAATACGCTTAGCGCCCTGCTTTACCGCGAGCAGTTGTACCATATGGGGAATTACGAGTTCAAAGTTGATCAGAATCATATAGATGTAGATAATTTTAGGGCGCTGTGTTACGAAGTGCTTGGCTCGGATATTAAGCAGAGTAAGGCCTTTTTTGAGGAGGCCTCAAAGGTGCTGCAGAGCATCCTGAGGGTGATCTTCCAGAGCATTAACGCGCGCATTGCTTCCCTGGATGAGCGATTAGAGAACCAGGAGGTGTGGGAGGCGATGTTCACGCAATTTGAATTGCAACAATAAGGGCGGGGTTTGCCCCGCCCATTTTTTATGAAGATTTTCGTGGTGGATAGGAGACGAAGATGGTTTTGGTTTCGCTGAATTCCTCGACGGCATGCATCCCCAGTTCGCGGTGACCATTGCCGCTAGCTTTCATACCGCCAAAGGGCAGGTGAATTTCTGCACCGGTGGTGG
Source organism: Chloroflexota bacterium (assembly GCA_902812455.1). The sequence goes on from CADDZH010000136.1 coordinate 7,145, forward strand.
GAGCGTTAAAGTAGACCAGTCCAGACTCGATATCGCGGATGGCGCGGAAGGTGATGCGCGCATCGTTGGTAAAGATGGACGTGGAGAGGCCATATTCGGTCGAGTTAGCGACCTGTACGGCTTCCTCGTAGGAGGAGACGGGCAGGATGGAGACAAACGGGCCGAAGACTTCTTCGCGTGCGATGCGCATGCCTGGAGCGACGTTGCTGAAGATGGTGGGCTTGTAGAAGGCCCCCTGGGCGTATTCACCTTCTTCAAGCGGAGTGCCGCCGGTGACGAGCTGGGCGCCTTCGCGCTGCCCAATCTGGGTATACTCGTGTACGGCCTTCACGCGGCCTTTGTTGACAAGGGGGCCCATCTCGACGTTGGGATCGAGGCCGTTGCCGATGCGCAATTTTTCTGCTGCGGCGACCAGGCGATCGGTGAAGGGCTGCTGGACGGCTTTGTGGACGATCACGCGGCTGGTGGAAGTGCAGCGCTGGCCGGTGGTGCCAAAAGCTCCCCAGGCCACGCTCTCAACGGCGAGATCGAGATCGGCATCTTCGAGAACGATCAGGGCATTCTTGCCCCCCAGTTCCAACGAGCAACGGCGCAGGTCGCGCCCGCAAATTTCCGCCACGCGCCGCCCGACCTCGGTTGATCCCGTCAGGGAGATCATGTTGATGCCCTTGTGGCCAGCCAGGGCGTCACCCAGGGAGCCGCCGGGGCCGGTGATGACATTGAATACTCCAGCAGGAAGCCCGGCTTCGTGAAGGAGTTCGGCCAGTTTGAGCGCCATGAGCGGCGTGTCACTGGCGGGCTTGAGGATGACGGCATTGCCTGCGATGAGCGCCGGGAAAGTCTTCCAGGCGGGAATGGCCAAGGGGAAGTTCCAGGGCGTGATGATGCCCACGATGCCAACGGGCTGGCGAACCGTCATGGTAAACTTGTTGCGGAGGGCCGAAGGGACGGTATCACCTTCGGGGCGGCGACCTTCGCCTGCCATGTATCTGGCAACGTCAATGGCGGTCTGAACATCTCCACGTGTCTCTTTGAGTATTTTGCCCATCTCGCGCGTCATGAGCGCGGCAAGTTCTTCCTGGTGCTGCTCGAGCAGGCGAGCGGTACGGAACAATATTTCGCCACGTTCAGGCGCAGGGGTGGCTGCCCAGCCGGGCTGCGCTTTTTTGGCGGCCTCGACGGCCCGGTCTAAATCGGCGATAGTGGATTTCTGGTAATGGCCGATGACTTCTTGCATGCGAGCGGGGTTGGTGCTGGTAAAGGTTTCGCCGCTTTCAGAGCTGCGCCATTCGCCGCCGATAAAGTTTTGATAGACCTGGCCCTGTCTGGTGTTTGTATCAGGGATAGAAGTTGAAATTGACATAGTACATCTCCTCGTTGAGTGGATCGGGTCGGCGCTGATCCGATCGATTACGCATAATGCTTCTGGTTTATCGTCAATGCTTCTGACTTATGTGATGGCAGGTGGTTTTAGTTCCCCTGGAGGGAATTACCTGGATAAAGTATGTATATACACAGGCATTATATCATATTGGAAGGGGAGGGTGGATGGAGGGTAAAGGTTAGGCAATGTGTAAGGGACCAGTATACACCTTGGCATGTGATACGTCCCCACGGTTGGATGAGGGTAGAGGTTAGGCAATGTGCAAGGGCAAGGATGTTGTGCGGCAAGGGAAGGGTGGTGCGCGGCAAGGACAGGAGTATTAGGACGATGGCAGAGGAGGAGGCGATGGCAGAGGTTTTTGGGGCGATGGCAGAGGAGGCGATGGCAGAGGCAAGCTCTGCCACTACATAGGACGGCTTCGCAGGCCGATGCATATATGGTAGGGATGATTCTTGCAATTGCCCTGGAAGGCTAAACGTAGGATATATTATATGGTATGAGCAGGCAATCGCGGTTAGTTTTCCGCAATACGATATTCCGCCGCCTCTGGCTGGCCCAAACGGGTAGTAGCCTGGGCGACTGGTTTAATCAGGTGGCCCTGGTTACCGTTACCCTGAACCTGACGCATTCTCCTACCGCTATAGGGATCGTGCTTCTGTGTCTGGAACTCCCCCAGGCAACACTCTCCTTTCTTGCGGGTCCCTTTCTGGATCGCTATGCAAAACGGGCACTCATGTATGTCTCAGACATCGCTAGAGCGCTGGTCTGCGGCCTGTTCATATGGGGGGCGTTGCAGCACCAGATATGGGCATTCTATGTAGGAGCACTTTGCATGGGGATAGCAAGTAGCCTGTTTGTCCCGGCAAGAAGCGCTGTCATCCCCCTGGTAGTAGCGGAAGAGGATCTTACAGAGGCAAGTTCCTGGTCGATAGCTACTTCGGGGATCCTGGCCATTGTGGGAGCGGCTCTTGGTGGCGTTATTACCACTCTGCTGTCTCCGGCGCTTGCTTTCCTCATCAATGCCTTGAGCTTTCTCTGGTCGGCCAGTTTGATCTGGATCACTCCCTGGGAAGAAAAGGACCATGAGGCACGGGACACAGCCCCGAAACCATCTTACCTTAGAGAATTGGAAGAGGGCCTGCAAGTCGTGGTTCACGATCGCATCGTGCTGGCCCTGCTGGGAACGAGTGTGGCTTTTGCTTTAATGGCAGGCCCCTACTTTGTGATCATTCCAGTGCTGGGCGATCTCACGTATCACCTTGGGGGTATTGGCATTGGTCTCCTCTACGTCGCCGATGGCCTGGCATTTATCCTCTCGGCACTCGTTGTGGACCGCCTGGTGAGCAGGAAGACGGTTACGGCGCGTATCTGGTACGGCAGCGGTTTTCTCATTGAAGCAGTGTTCTTTGTCTTGCTCGCCTTCTCGACAACCATCTGGGTGGGCATGCTCTCTCTCTTTCTCTCTCAGTTAGGATCGGGCATTGTGATGACGTTGGCAGAGCCGCTCTTGCAGAGAGCCACGCAACCGAAGACGCGAGGCCGCGTCTTTGCGCTCAATACCAGCCTCTACACTGGCACAAAGCAACTTTCATTGTTGGTCTCCGGTCCTGTGCTGTCTCTTGTGGGGTCGCCGCTCCTGGGTCTCATTACTGGAGGTATTGGTTGCGTTGCGGGGATAGGATGGTGGCTGGTAAGCTACAGGAATCAACGCTTCGCTTTCAAGCGAGAGCGTATCTAAATACCAGGTACAAAAGGTAATCCGGTGGGTGACCATAGGGTACCCGGCAACCGCAATGATAGGGAGAGGCGGGCGACCATAAAGGCCCACCACCCCGCTCCACAT
>CADDZH010000137.1 GCA_902812455.1 Chloroflexota bacterium
GGCTGGGCGTTGGACTCGGCGTTGGACTCGGCGTTGGGCTGGGCGATGGGCTGGGCGACGGACTCGGCGATGGCTTAGGCGTCGGGCTGGGTGATGGCGTCGGAGTGGGCGTGCCGGTCGTCAGGTTCACAACAGAAAGAGTCACGGTCGTCCCCACAGGAACAGTCGTTCCGCTTTGAGGAGACACACTGGTCACAATGTTCGGCCCCTTCGTGGGGTCTGTACCGGCCGATACCACCTTATAAGAAAGGCCCTTGTTGATCAGAATCTGCTCCGCCGTGCTTAACGTACTGTTCACCAGCCCATCCGGCACGACTACCGTGGCCGGGCCAAATTGCACGCGGATAGGTGATCTCCTCGGTGCCGAAGCAGGCGGCGCTGGGGACTGTTTCGTCACCACACCCGCCGTTGTCCCACCCTCCACCTGCAACGTAAATCCCGCATCCTTTGCCGTCGCCTGGGCATGCTGGTAGTCCTGCCCTATCAGATCCGGCACTGGAACCTCCACAGCAGAGGGGGTCGAGGGTATATTTGGGCTGATACCGGGTATATGAATAAAATTGAGTTCTGCCGCCAGGTACAGGCTAAAGCCTAACAATAGCAGCGTCGCCAGCAGGATCAGCGCCGTGATAAGCCCGGCAAAGCGTGAGCCAGGCTGCTCGTACTGCGGTCGCGTGCCTCCACCATATACGCCACTGTGGCGGGGTACGGTGCTCGCCCCTTCTATGCGGCTGTTATAGCCTTGCTGGTGGGGAAGCACGAGCGGCTCCGGCGGGACGGCTCCATTGTCCTGCCCTCCATATACCGGCCCTCCCGGCATGTCTTCTGGCAAGTACCTGGTAGGACGCCCGGCACCATTGCCGGCAGAAGGTGTAGCAGGCGGAGGCTGGGCCTGCATACTGGTCATTGCCTGGGATAGCCCCGGCGTCACTATACCCGGAAAGTTATCCTCCAGCTCCTCTTCGCCCAGCATTTCCAGGGCACGTGCCAGCGCGTTCCCATCCCGGTAGCGCATCTCCGGGATTTTCTCCAGGCAGCGCATGATGATATCTTCCAGCGCCTGCGGAATATTGGGATTGAAGTGGCTGGGCGGCGTTGGCAGGTCCTGGATATGCTGCATAGCTACCGCAACGGGCGTATCCCCATTAAAAGGCGTGTTCCCCGTCAGCATCTCGTACATCACGATACCCAGCGCGTACACATCAGCAGCCGGGGTCACAATCTCTCCCTGGGCCTGCTCTGGCGCATAATACTGCACCGTTCCCAGCGTCATCCCGGTCGTGGTCAGCCGTTCAGCGTGGATATCATTGTACATGCTGGCTATACCGAAGTCGGTCAGCTTGATCGATCCATCCCGCCCTACCAGCACATTCTGCGGCTTGACATCGCGATGCACAATATTGCGCCGGTGGGCTGCCCCCAGGCCAAGCGCGACATCATGCGCAATGATAATTGCCCGGTCAACAGCAAGCACTTGCCGCGAGCGTAAATAGCGGCGCAGATCCGTTCCTTCCACAAACTCCATCACAATGAAGTAATTGCCATTACTCTGCCCATAGTCATAGACCTGCACAATATTGGGATGCTGGAGTGATGATGCCGCCTTCGCTTCACGTTGAAAGCGGGTCACGAACTTGGGATCGGTACTGTAGACCTCGCGCAGCACCTTAATCGCGACAATCCGATCCATGCGCAAGTCCCGGCCACGGTAGATCATGGCCATGCCGCCTCGGCCTATCGGATCTAATAACTGGTATCGCTCACCTAATACTTCGGTCTGCATACTTCTCATCGGCGTGCAGTCGTCAACTGCACTCCTTCCCTCATGTAGGCGCTTCGGGCTGCGCCTTTACCATCATTTTTGCATCCACTATTGTAACGCATCTTCAGCTAAAAATGGAACAGATCAGGACATGTTGGCATTGGCCCGCATCCCCAGCACCCTGTCGTCACCCATGCGCCGCGTGATCTTTTGCGCGTCCATGTGCTCCAGCAGCGGTAAAATATATTTGCGCGTCGTGCCCAGCACATCACGCGCCTCCGCTACACTCATTTTACCATGCTCGCGTACATAACGAACTAATGTTTCTACCGCTTCATCATAGCTTTCTCGCAAAAACAGCGTCCCGTCCCCCAGCTTCACCAGGCGGCCTTGCTCAACCAGCGCCGCCAGCACCTCAGCGCCTACCATCGCCTCCGCCTCTGCGCGTCCAGGCGGCATATGGGGATTCTCCCGGAACATGGCTAGCAAGCGCTCGACCTGCTGCTGCTGGGCCTCAGACAGTCTTGGCACAAAATCGGGCAGGCGAATGAAACCGCTGGTGGTTGCCTCCGCCACTATCCCTTCTGCCTGCAGCGCTGCAAACACCTCCGCCGCCATCTTCGCAGGCAGATTCAGGCGGGCCCGCCACTCCTCCTTTGAAAGCCCGCTGCGCAAGGGATACTGCTGGTGCTGCGCTCTGAGCAAGCTGATCGTCTCCTCCACTAAAGCATCCCACACCGCCTGCGCAAACCAGAATGGGCCAGCACGCCGCACCCTCCCTTCCTGTAACAACGTCTCCAGAGCCTGCTTCGTCACATCCTGCCCCAGATTGCTCTGCTTTACAATCTCAGCAAGCTCGTATCCAATCAATCCTCTCGCTGGCACGTGCTGCTGGGCCTGCCTACCGCTTCCCTGCATACTGCCTGTGCGCTCGCCTGAATGGCCGGATGCCTCTTGCTGCGCTGGTGCCGTTGCTGAGCGGGATAGCGACATGCGCCTGTCCAGCGCCGCCAGCGCCAGCTCCTCCGGCGTTCCATGCTCCAGCGTAGCAAGCTGCTTGAGTACCGCTTCCTGGAAACGCCGGTGGTAGCGGGGATGCACATCCACTACCTCGCCTCCACCTATCGTCATGCTGGGCGAAGGTATGCGCAGGATAAAACGATCGTGCCGCGCCACAACTGCCGGGCGGCTCAGCCGCAACTGCGCCCAGGCTTTCTTCCCCGGCTCCAGCTCTTCCACGTCGAGCAATCGCACCCGCGCCGGCATCTCCTGCGACCCGCTATAGAAATCCACTAGCGTATTGTGCTCTAATGGGCGTGGCGTACTCGCCAGCACCTCTACATGCACATCGATCAGCATCGTAGGGCGAAGCTGCCCCGGCAGCGCCACAACATCCCCCCGTGCAAGATCAGTACGCGAGACATTCGCAAGGTTAATAGCAACACGGCTTCCCGGCTGCGCCGTATCCACCGCGTGCCGGTGCGTTTGCATGCTGCGGATGCGCGATTTCAGCCCATGCGGCAGTATCTCCACCTCCTGCCCTGTCTTGAAGCTCCCATCCAGTAGCGTTCCCGTCACCACCGTGCCAAACCCCGTCATCGTAAACACCCGATCGACCGGCAAGCGCGGGCGTGCAATATTCTGTCGCTCCTCCGCTTCGCCCAGCATCTGCTCCAGGCATGCCAGCAACTCAGGAATCCCCTGTCCCGTCACAGCCGAAACAGGAATAATGCTCGCGTGCGCCAGCGTCGTAGGTGCCAGCAGCTCGTTTACTTCCTCACGCACCAGTTCCAGCCACTCCTCATCTACCAGATCCGCTTTCGTCAGCGCCACGACGCCACGCTGCACACGTAAAAGGTCAAGTATCGCCAGGTGCTCCCGCGTTTGCGGCATCACTCCCTCGTCGGCGGCAACCACCAGCAGCGCCGCGTCGATGCCTCCCACTCCTGCCAGCATGTTCTTGATAAACCCCTCGTGGCCCGGCACGTCCACAATACTGACCTCGCGCCCTCCCGGCAGCTTCAGCCAGGCAAAGCCCAGGTCTATCGTCATGCCGCGCTCTTTTTCCTCAGCCAGCCGATCCGGATCGATGCCCGTCAGCACCTTCACCAGCGTCGACTTGCCGTGATCGATATGTCCTGCCGTCCCAATGCAACTCATCTATATATCAGCCCATCATTCAGTATCGTTCAGCCATCTTTCCGGCTTCGCGCCCTCTCGTAAAAATGTACAAACCAAGTGTAGCATGTTCCCTGCCACCTGTCCAGCAATTCCCCAAAACCTCAACAATCAACAAACGCCTTGCCCGCGGCTGCCCTTGCCGGGTACACTATGTCTTATGATGAAGGATGCAATAGACCTGGCACAGCTCTGGCAAGCATGGCCAATCGCAGGGCCATGGCGCCTCTCGCCTCTCTCTGGGGGTACCAACAACCTGGTCTGGCTCACAGAGACCCAGGATGGAGAGCGCTATGTCCTGCGCTTGTTTCCCGATCTCTCCCAGCTTCCACGCCTGCGCTATGAAGCGGCTCTACTCAGAGCCTTGTCGAATAAAGACCTGCCTTTTCGCCTGCCGCTGCCCATCATGACACGCAGCGGCGATAGCGTAGCCTTCCTTGTGTACGAGGCAGAGACGCCCACATTCGCGATCCTGTCGCCCTTTCTGCCAGGACAGCCTCCAGACCGCAATGATCCCTCGTTAGCACCTCCGGCTGGAAAGGCCCTGGCAGCGCTTGACAACGCGCTCGCAACCCTGCCGGAGATAGCAGCACCGGCCGGATTCGAGCCAACGTTCTCGTATGCGGGTCTCGTGCGTGGCTATCCACCTGTCCCAGACCCCATCGCGGCGGTGGAGCGCCTGCCTATAGAGCGCGACAAAGCCCGGCAGACACAAAACATCCTCGTCTTGGTGCTAGAGCAGATCCCGCACCTGTATGCACGCCTCCCTCAACAATTGTTGCACCTGGATTATGGCCCTGCCAATATCTTTATGGAAGATCGCCGGGTCACAGCGGTCTTCGACTTCGAGTTTGCTGGCATCGATCTGCGAGTGATGGAGTTGTGCGTGGCACTGAGCTGGTGGCCGGTCAGGCTAATGGGGACGGGCAAAGAGTGGGAAGTGATCGATGCCTTCGCGAAGGCCTATCTTGCTGACTTCCTTCTCAGCGAAGAAGAATTGCGTGCCATCCCCGAGGTGCTGCGCCTGCGGGATGCCGGTTCGCTGGTTCACCGGATGGAGCGCTACTTTGCTGGACTGGAGACAGATACCACGATGCAGGAGCGCGCGGACCATTCGCTGTGGCGAGAAGCCTGGCTGGCTGCTCACCGCGAGACGCTCCTGCACCACGCCATGACCTGGGGTTAATCTCTCCCTTCCACCCATCCGTATGATATAATGAAACACATACATACCCAACCAGAACCAGACACATATTCAAGCAAACAGAATCAATCAAACATAAACCGGCATGAACGAAAAAATCCAATCCGTCCTGAACTCGCTTCCACACAAGCCCGGCATCTACCTCATGAAAGATGCCCAGGGCAACATCCTGTACGTCGGCAAAGCCATCTCGCTCTACAACCGCGTCCGCTCCTACTTCCAGGAATCCACCGACCTCGGCCCCAAAAACAGGAGCATGGTTGCCAAAGTTGATGATATCGAATTTGTCGTCGTGCAAAACGAGGTCGAGGCCCTCGTCCTCGAAAGCAACTACATCAAGCAGTACCGTCCCAAATACAACGTCCTCATGCGCGACGACAAAAATTATCCCTATATCAAAGTCGCGCTCACCGAGGATTTTCCGCGCGTCTACCGTGTGCGCAGCTTTCATCGTGACGGCAACCGCTACTTTGGCCCCTACACCAACTCTGGCGCAGTTGATGCCACCTTAGACCTGCTGAACAAGCTCTTTGCCTTCCGTACCTGCGGCTATGACGCTAGCAACTGGGCGCCTCCTGCCAGCGGCGAGCCGCCTCCTGGTTGGAAGCAAAAACTGCTGCCTCGCCCCTGCACCCAGTACTACATTCACCGCTGCATCGCTCCTTGCGTCGGCTACGCCACTCGCGAGGAATACGACGCCGTCATCCAGCAGGTGATCCTCTTCCTGGAAGGCAAGCACGACGAGGTCATCAAAACCCTCCAGAAAAACATGGAAGAGGCCGCCGAAAACCTCAACTTCGAGGAAGCCGCTCGCATTCGTGACCGCATCCGCGCCGTCGAGCGCATCCTGGAAAAGCAGCGCATCATCCATACCGAGGGACAGGATGACCAGGACGTGATTGCCCTCGCCAGCGCCGAAGATGAAACCTGCGCTATGGTCTTCTTCTTCCGCAGCGGCAAGCTCGTTGGCCGCGAATTCTTTATCTTGCAGGGAACGCGCGATAGCACTCACGGTGAAGTCATGAGCTCCTTCCTCCAGCAGTTCTACGAGAGCTCGCCGCATATCCCTGCCGAGATCATCGTCGAGGCCGACCCCGACGATCGCACCGTCATCCAGGCCTGGCTGCGCGAGAAACGTGGCGGCGCAATCACCATCACCACACCCAAGCGTGGCGAGAAACTGCACCTCGTTGAAATGGTCAGGCAAAACGCCCAGGAAGTCCTGGAGCAGCAGCGTATCAAGTGGCTGACCGATAGCCAGAAGACGCAACTCGCCCTGGAAGAATTGCAGGAAGCTCTCAACCTTGCCACTCCGCCGTATCGTATCGAGTGCTACGACATCTCAAATACCCAGGGCACAAACTCGGTTGGAGCAATGGTCGTCTTCGAGGCAGGCCGCCCCAGGCCCAGCGAGTACCGCCGCTTCAAGATCAAAACAGTAGAAGGCCCAAACGACTTCGCCAGCCACCAGGAAGTGCTGCGCCGCAGGTTTCGCGGCGTAGGAGCCGCCCATGGCAGCCCAACCATCACATCGCAAGAGATCACAAATGCCATCGAAGCCGCCGGAGCCAACAGTACCATCCTTGATGGCGCTCCTGCAGATGGCGCTCAAGCCCAGGAGGAACAAACACACCACCATTGGACTTTACCAGACCTGATCATCATCGATGGCGGCAAAGGCCAGTTGAGCGCAGCCATGGAAGTTCTGCAAGAACTGCACATCGACATCCCAACCGTAGGCCTGGCCAAAGAAAATGAAGAGATTTTCATCCCAGGCTCGCCAGATCCCATTATCCTGCCGCGTTCTTCCCAGGGCCTCTACCTCGTCCAGCGCATCCGCGACGAAGCCCACCGCTTCGGCATCACCTATCACCGCAAGCTGCGCTCCGATCGCACCTTCAAATCCATCCTGGACGAAATACCCGGCATTGGCCCCAAACGCAAGCAGGCTCTCATGAAACATTTCGGCTCCCTGCGCGCCGTCAGCGCCGCCAGCATCGAAGAACTCGCCTCCCTCGACGGCATGACCCGCGACGCCGCCGAGAAAGTCAAAGAATACATCGGCAACCTGGAATAATTCCCTCATACCCCAGCGTTATCATTGGTGAATAACCCGTAGGGGCCGATTATGAGGATGAACAAATTAGTGCCGGTATAACTGTAGGGGCCGATTTATCGTGCCCATCGCCGATTTATCGGCCTCTCGTCGCGGTCAATAATGCTCGGATTATCTTGCCAATATCAATCGTCACGCCGCGATTAGCACTCTCGATCTGCGATTGACAACTCGCAAAAAGTACGTTACTATAAACTACAGATAATCCATAACGATAGGCCCCAGGCCTATCCACTGGATAATCGGTTTTTATAATTGGCTCTTATTAGAAAAATATTGTTAGGGGTGAACGCTCTATGCCAACTTATGAGTACCTGTGCCAGGCCTGCAGCCATCGCTTTGAGCAGTGGCAAAAAATGACCGACGAACCATTGCAAATTTGTCCCCAGTGCGGCGGCCACATTCGCAGAGTTCTTTATCCCGCCGGCGTCGTCTTCAAAGGCCCCGGCTTCTATAAAACCGATCACATGGCTTCCCCAAACGGGAAAAACGGCGCTAACGGCCATACCAAAAAACAAGAAGATACAGTCGCTTCCACCGAGTCCAGCACACCTGCTGAAAGCAAGTCTTCCTCAAGTGAGCCTGGTTCAAATAGCACAAAAGCCACAACCAGCGACACCAAAGTACCGGCGGAAGCAAAATGATCAGAACATCCGTAGGGGCCCGTCAAGTTTCATCTGACCGAGAACATGTCGTGGCCTCCCTTGTGGGGGCCAGGCTTTCACCCGTCATATGAACCTTGATGTAGTGGCCTCCCTTGTGGGGGCCAGACTAGTAGGTTCCCGATTTATCGCGCCCATCGCCGATAATGAATTTTACCATTCAAGATCGGCAAAAGCGGTGTGGGACATGTCATGTTGAGCGCAGCGAAACATCCGCTGCCGATCGACTGAGATCCTTCCCCCTTCGCTGCGCTCAGGATGACACGAGGTACCGATTTTGATCGTCAAATTTCATCATCGGTATAACTACATAATGAGGAATGCTCTATGCCAGAATCAGTCCTCGCCGCCATGCAGCGGCAACAAATCGAAATAACCATCGGCGAGCTATTGCTCACCGATGATCATTACATCCGCCAGGAGATCATCGAGCGCCTGCGCCACCTGCTTGCCCACGCCGACCCATCGCTGGACAAAACAAAACTCAGCGAAGGCGCCCTCGAAGAACTCCGCCAACTCGACCTGCTCCATTGATGCACCCCCCATAATTCCTACTTCGCTTTCGCTCTCACTATCGCAACTATGCGCCAGCGTGTATACTATTAATAAATCTTCATAATTTTTTAATACCTTTAAACGCCCACCGGGAGATAGGGAATTATACTACCATGCAGCTTCAACACGAGCAATCGCAGGATCAAATAATCCAGGCCTTGCAGCGCCAGGTAGATGACCTGGCAGCCGAAAATCTCCTGCTCAAAGAACAACTGGCTCACAGAGAGCAATTCACTGCGATGATTGCTCACGAGTTGCGCGGCCCGCTGACCCCTATCATCAACTACGCCCAACTGCTCGCTCGCCCATCACAACGCCCGGCCATGCAGCAGCGTGGCACTTCCATCATCATCAGCCAGGCCCGGCGTTTACTACGCATCGTCAATGATCTCCTCGACGCCTCGCGCCTCTCATCCGGCCAGTTCACCCTGGTACGTGAAACGTGCGACATTGTTGCGCTGGCCAGAGAGGTGGTCGAGCAGTTGCGTCCTCTCGCCCCTTATCACAGCATCGCCATAGAGACTCCTGATACCCCGCTTACCGGCAATTGGGATAGCTTTCGCCTGCAGCAGGCCTTAGGCAACTTACTCGACAACGCCATCAAATATTCTGACGAGCAAACCACCATCACCGTTCGTGTCACGGCATCCCCCGGCACAGCCCGCATCAGCGTCCACAATGAAGGCACAAGCATTCCCTCAGTAGAGGCAGAGCAGCTCTTCCGCCCCTATGTTCGCCTGCAGCCGGCCTCCAGCAGCCCGCGCGGCTCCGGCCTCGGCCTCTACATCACCAGGTGCATCATCGAGGCTCACGGCGGCACCCTCTCCCTCGAACCCAATACTTCAGACAAACAAGGAATCACCTTTTCATTTGATCTCCCCTGCGCGAACCACCTCAAAACACCATCGTAGTATAGTAGGGGCGAGGGTGGATGTGGAGCGGGGTGGTGGGCCTTTATGGTCGCCCGCCTCTCTCCTATCATTGTCGGCTATGGTGGGCCCTTGTGGTCGCCCGTCCAGCCGTACCCGATCTCCCCTGTCAAAACATACAGGTACCTTCCAGGTAATTGCCTCTGCCCCAAAAACTGTTGAAATTGGCGGTGCATCACATCCAACTTTCATCTATACTACCATTGTGCAGAGAACCTTACGAGCATAGCACCTGCGGCACCCACCGCTTTGATTGTGGAACCCGGAGCGGTGCCCGCCGTTCATATGGAGCGCGTTCTGACTGCGTGCGAGGCAGAATACTCTTGAGCTACTCCATATGGCTAGAACATCGGATATGTTCTAAAAGGGCTATGCTCGTAAGGATACGATATCTGTAGGTTCCCGATTTATCGTGGAACCCGATTTATCGTGGAACCCGATGTATCGTGCCCAGCGCCGATTCATCGGCCATCGGATAATTTTATCAACGTCCATAATCGCATCCTTGTTACAGAACAGAAAGGAGCAATCAACAATGGCACAGTGGGCCTACAAAGTCGTTTACATTGATTATCGCGGGCGCATTTCATCGGAAGGAGTCGAAACCCTCATCGGCAACGAGCGCCGCAGCGCATTCGCCCGCCGCTACCTCAATTCCCTCGGTCGTGAAAACTGGGAACTGGTCGGCATCCAGCCCCTGACCGCAAACTCAGCCTACTACATCTTCAAGCGCCCCGCTCAGGAAGGTGACTTCGCAGACCAGGCTCCAGCAGCTTCCAGCCAGGCTACTCCACCTCCCAGCAGCGGCCCCACCGTCGAAACCGCCTGAACCAGACCGCCCGCTCGCCCTTACGATATGGCCGGTATTACCTGTACCGTATATCGCAT
>CADDZH010000138.1 GCA_902812455.1 Chloroflexota bacterium
CCTCCCATCCACGCCGCCCCCGCCCCTACGGCTTCATCGTTGCGGAAGTATTGGCTCTAGTTTCCAGCCGGGCAGGGATTGCCGGACAATATCTGCCGGTAGTCTTCATAGAGCCTTTCCGGTGACGTGCTATCGAACTTGGTATAGACGAGCGCCAGTATCTCCCCATACTGTTGGTCTCCGCCGAAGTTGTTGGTGCTTCCAGGGATATGGTCACCAAACAGCCAGACGCATTGATCGCCGTGACTGGCAATGCTGTAGTATGGATAGAAGGTGGCACGCACACCATCATCTGTCGGTGGGATGCGCGTGCAGCCTGCACCCGTGAAGGGATTGCAGTGGCCACCGAAATCGCTGCGCTCGATGCGGGGTGTATCGGCTTCGAAGGCAACGCGGCTGTACTGCACATCGTAGTTCTCACCAGTCACCGGGCTAGTGAAGCGAACGGAAGTAGGATGGAGCTCGGTGTTACCATCAGGCCAGAGGTGCTGGTAGGATGTGCCATCAAAGCCAGGGGCGTTGGATCCTACGCAACCAGAGAGATGAATGCGCAATGCAAACGATCCTGGTAAACAGCCTATATCATCTGAATCGGTAGGCTCCCGATCACCAGGAATACCCTCCTGTCCTGTGCAGGTTGCCGTGCTGGTATTGACTTTGGTGCAGAAATCCCAGTGACCGATTTCTGAGTCGAAGGCGATGTTATAGGAATGGGCGGCCCAGGTCACGCGGGTCTCTGGAGAAGACGTGCTGTACATAGGATGGAAGTCGTAAGGCACATTGACGCAGCTTGAGCCGGTCGGCTCGTATTTCACCTGGCCGAAGCCATTGGCCTTGCTGGCCGTCATTGAGCCGCTCTGGCCGGTTGTCAGATCGTTGATAACGATTTGCAGGCCATCTTGTGTGTCATGCATTGTGACGGTCAGCTTGTCCCCCGAATTCATGAACAGGTCCTTGTCCGGATTAGGGGTGAATGTGGCTGCAGTGGCATCAACCGGGTTGGCCGGGGCCTGTGAATGACCGCTCCTGGTGATGAAGGCGAAGTTGACGTACTCAAGACCGACTTTCGCAGCGCACGTGGGATTCAACACTGTGCTATGGACAGGGTCTTCGGCGAGGCTGTCGATGGTCATCGCTGCACACCATTGGGTGGCGCTACAACTGATACCCTCTGGAAGCTCAAATGGCGCCCAGCCGGGAGGATAGAACTGCATCTCCATGAAGGCCGTGCCGGGATGGCGCGGGCTGACCGCCGGATTAACGATGTTGCTATCGCTATCAGGCGTACAGGTGTCCAGTAGCTCGGGATACGACATGGTGGCGCACATGGCCATGCCGAACCAGAACGTGGCGTTGAGCTGGAACTCGTAAGATTTCCCAGGCTCGTCTGGATTTGCCGCTGGGGGATCTGTGGGAAGCGTGAGTTGATAGCGCATGCGGTTGCCGGAGCCGGGCACGTTGGAATAGAAGAGGGTCGAAGGCTCGTCATGTCCAACGTAGGGCACATTCCCAAAGACGGGCTTGGGGTCGGCCACCTCTGTGCAAATAGAACTGTACGCACAGTTGATCCAGCTCGTTGTGTAATTATTGCTAGAAGCGCTGGCACGGCTTATCCCAGACCATCCGCCGGCCACCATAATGCCGGTCACAAGAACCAGCATGCTCACTACCGAGAACAGGATGCTCACCTTTGAGCGAAGAGAAAAATGCATACATTACCTCTCTTTCATATAGGTTTAAATAGTTACCTTTCACTATTTAAGCATAGAAATGGGATAATATAGCATGCCGAGAGGTTAAGAAGTAGTGATGAAGGGGTAGAGAAATGGCCGAAGCGGTAAAGAAATGTTTGCTGCTCTACATCCCGATAAGGTCAGCTTTCTCGATTACCCTTCTCGCATTGCGAATGAGCGCGACATCGATCATCTTCCCCTCAAACGCTACGGCACCAAGTCCCTTTGCCTGCGCCTCCGCGTAAAGAGCATCCAGCTTGCGAGCGCGCTCAACCTCTTCCTGGGAGGGTGAGAACACCTGGTTGGCAATGTCGATCTGGCTGGGATGTATCGCCCATTTTCCCACAAACCCCAGGGTGCGTACATGCATACACTCTCGTCGATAGCCTTCAGTGTTTTTGAAATCGATATACGGGCCGTCTACCGCATCAATGCCAGCAGCGCGTGCAGCAATGACAATCTTGTTGCGAGCGTAGTGCCAGATATCGCCAGGATAGCTATCCACATCACCACTAATAGCTCGACTGTCTATCCCCTGGGAAGCGGCAAAGTCGAATGGGCCAAAAATGAGCGCTTCCAGACGCGGGCTTGAGCGAGCAATCTCCTCTACATTGAGCATCGCTTCCACCTCTTCAATCAAGACCTCAAGCCCGATCCGCTGTGTTCGATGCAGCCGCTTCTCTATCTGGGAGAGCAGCACATCAACCCACCATACATCTCTGGCCGATTTCACTTTAGGAATGATGAGTATGTCAAGGTGGTCACCAGCAGCCTCAACCACAGAGATAATATCTTGATAGGCGTATTCTGTCTCTAAATCATTAATCCTGACTGCCCGCGCCTTCTTTCCCCAGTCCAGCGTTTTGAGCGCGTGGATGGCTTTTTCCCTGGCTGCTACCTTCTCATTCGGAGCAACGGAATCTTCTAGATCGAGAAACACCAGATCGGCATTGCTCGCGGCCGCTTTCTCCAACATGCGTTCATTGCTGGCAGGCGTCGATAGTTCAGATCGTCTCAGGCGCATTACACTTTCCTTTCAGCCGTTAAGCAAGGTTCAAACATGAACGAAAGACTTTGACACTGTGAACAGTCCTATCATGTCATCCTGAGCCCATTCGCTTCGCTCAGGGTAAACTCCGCGAAGGATCTCTGTCGATCGGCAGCGGATGTTTCCCCTTCACGGCGTTCGGGGCTTCGACTCACTCGCTCAACATGACATGTCATACACTGGTCTTGCCGATCTTGATTGTCACATTTCATAATCGAGCTTCTACAAGCCCCTACAGCTCCTGCCCCTGGCGCCGGCGGGTGATTTTTTCTTCCCACGCGCGCTGGCGGGCTTCGTCGTGAGCCTTCGTGGGGACCATCACCCGCCGCTTGAACGAAAGCACCGTTTCACCGCGCTGGTTATAGGCGATGGTCTCTACGGTCACGATGCCGCGATCGGGTTTGCTCGTGGACAGCTTTTTATCCAGCACCTTCGTTTCCGCGTAGATCGTGTCACCATGAAAGGTGGGTGCGAGGTGCCTGACGTACTCAAATTCGAGGTTGGCAATGGCTTTGCCGCTCACATCGGGCACGGACATGCCCAGGGCTATGCTGAAAATAAGGGGGCCGGCAACGAGGCGCTGCTTGTGCTGCGTCTCCTCAGCATAGACGGCGTCGATATGCAGCGGGTTATGATTCATGGTGAGCATACAGAACAGCGTATCATCATACTCGGTGATTGTCCGTCCAGGCCAGTGCTTGTAGACATCGCCGATCTCAAATTCTTCAAAGCAACGACCAAATTGCATGGGTATCTCCTTTTATTTGTATTTTTCGAGCAGGTGGCGGGCGATCACAAGGCGCTGAATCTCGCTGGTTCCCTCGCCCACAAGCATAAAAGGGGCGTCGCGGTAGTAACGCTCGACATTGAATTCTTTGGTGTAGCCAAAGCCGCCGTGAATGCGCAAGGCATCCAGTGTCACTTCCTGGCACATCTCGGAGGCAAAAAGCTTGGCCATGCCGGCTTCCAGGTCGCAGCGCTCTCCTTGATCTTTCTTCTGTGCAGCCTTTTGCATAAGAAGACGGGCAGCCTCGATCTTCGTTGCCATATCCGCCAGCTTGAGTTGAATGGCCTGGTGCTGGGCGATCGGCTTGCCAAAGGTGATGCGCTGCTGCGCGTACTTGATGGCGTCGTTGAAAGCGGCCTGGGCAATGCCGACGGCACGGGCAGCCACATTGATGCGTCCTACTTCCAGGCCGCTCATGGCCTGTTTGAATCCTTCTCCCTCGACTCCACCAAGCAGTCTATTCCTGGGAACCGGCACATTGTCAAAGACAAGCTCCGCCGTATCTACCCCCTTATAGCCCAGCTTCTCAAATGTCCTGCCCACGCTCAACCCTGGCATTCCCTTCTCAACAAGGAACACGTTCATGCCTCGATGTGGCGGCTGAGCGCCAGGATCGGTACGCGCCAGTACGGCGAAAATGCTCGCATGAACGCCATTGGTTACCCACAGCTTGGAACCGTTGAGGATATACTCGTCACCACGCCGGATGGCCGTCATCGTAATTGCCTGCACATCGCTGCCGGCATTAGCCTCGGAGATGCACAAGCCCCCGCGCTTATCTCCCTCGGCCATTACCGGCAAGAAATACTCGCGCTGCTCTTCTGTTCCATAGGTGGCAATCATGTACGCGACAAGCACGTGGGTATTCACAATTCCTGCAAGGCTCATCCAGCCGCGCGCAAGCTCCTCAACAATCTGGGTGTAGGTCATAAAGTCAAAACCTAACCCGCCATAGGCCTCTGGAATGGTAGCGCTGAACACGCCCAACGTTTTAAGCTTATTGATCAGCTCAAGCGGATAGGTGTCAGTCCGTTCAAGTTCGTGAGCAACGGGGATCACTTCACGATCTACGAAGCGGCGGACTTCGGCTATGATCAACTCTCTTTCAGCGTTGGACTGTGTATCCTCGTTCATTGTCGAGATCCTTGGTAGAGAGATCCTTCGCGGAGTTTCCCCTGAGCGAAGCGAATGGGCTCAGGATGACATGCGAGAGCATTGGCCTGTGCATCTGCACTTATGTGCTCCATTATAGTACACCTATACTTTCTTGCGCACGCGGCGATCTGCGTGCTGTATAAGGAAAGATTTAAAGGCGCGAGCCGTAGCCGAGAGGTTTTTGTCCTTAAGGTGAACTATACGCCACTGGCGTATAATGGGAAAACCTTCCACATCGAGGATCACCAGGCGATTGGTCTCTAACTCCATGTCCAGGGCCACTCGCGAGATGAGCGCGACACCCAGGCCAGCCGCAACGCCTTGTTTAATGGCGCTATTGTTGCCGACCTGCATACTTACCAGCAGTGGTAAACCTGCCTCCTGGAAAACGGCCTCCAGGGCGGCGCGCGTACCGGAACCGACCTCGCGCAGGAGGAAATGCTCTTTCGCCAGCTCTGCCAGGGGGATCTTGCTGCACCCGGCCAGCCGGTGAGTGGGCGCGGCCACTAGCACCAGCTCATTGCGTGCAAACGGCTCGATCTCCACAGGAATATCGTTGGGCACTGTGCCTACAATCGCTATATCGATGCGGTTGCTCACGAGAGCCTCCACGAGGGCTGCCCGGTTCACGACATCCAGCGTAATGTCCACCTCCGGATATATGCGGTGGAATTTTCCCAGCAGCCCTGGAATCACATACGAGCCGACCGTTGTATCCGCCCCAACGCTCAAACGGCCATAATGCGGGCTGCGCAAGGCTTCCATTGTATCCAGGGTTTCATCGATGAGGGAGAAGATCTTCTGGCTGTAGAGATAGAGTTCTTCACCGGCCTGTGTCAGATGCGTCTTGCGGCCTATCTGGTCAAATAGCTTGACTCCCAGCGCTTCCTCGAGCTGGCGTACCTGCGCAGAAACCGCCGGCTGGCTGAAATGCAGCTCCTCAGCCGCGCGAACAAAGCTACAATGCCTGGCAACGACCTGAAATGTGGCCAGTTGGTGCAGATTAAGCGTGCGCATGGTATCTCCTATGAGCAAGCATACTCAGAGCTATTTTATTTAGCATCATCCTTGTCCAGCATGTCAACCTCTTTGTACAGAGGCAGGATCATACGCGTCGTTGTGGTGCTGGTGTGTAGTATGGCGGGCATTGGTTATGAGCGGGAAGAAAGCATTTCGTTGAGCAATTTTTTTACAGCCATTCCCCAGGCGTCCCAGTTCAACCTCTCATCAAAGGCGGCCCGGCTCGATTTCACCAGTTCACTATAGCGCTGATCATCCTGGTAAATGCTGGCGATAAGCCTGGCATATTCTGCGCCTGTGGCGCTCAGGGGGAGCATAAAGCCGTTTTCTCCATCGCGAATTACGCCGGGTACGCCGCCGGTACTGGTTGTGATAATGGGAAGGCCGAAGGCATTGGCTTCGCAGAACACGATGGGCGTGCAATCACCGCGCGTTGGTAAAAGCAGGAAATCGGCGGTCGCAAACAGTTTGTTGATCTGCTCGCGCTGCTGCTCGTCGTTTTTATCCAGGAACGGTATCACCGTCATTCTTTCATGAGCAAACCCTTCGGGAGGAGTACAGCCACAAACAATCAGTTCAGCTTCTATGCCCATCTCCTCTAACTTCACAAGCGTCTCGAAGGCGATTGCACCGCCTTTTCTCTGCCAGCTCACGGCCATGAACAGCAAGCGGCAATGACCTGATTTTTTCTTTTGCAACACGGCATCTCTGGCAGGAGGCGTCTCGAAATTTGCTCCGTAGGGAATGACATGCACGTTTCGTTCATCGGCATGATAAATCTCAACGGCGGAACGGGCAGCCCATTCCGAGGAATAGATCAGTTTGCTGGCTTTTTGAATGGCCAGCGCCTCGATTGTGTCGACTTGATGGATTGATAGGCCCAGAAGATTGGTATATTGAGGATAATAATTCTGCAATATGGCAAAGGTAGCATCTTCTATCAGCACAATCGGAATACCGGTCTGTAAAAAAGCGATTTCAGGCGAACCGGCAACGCAAATAACCACATCAAAATCACGACCGGCCAGCCTCCGGGTGGCAATCTTGCCGTATTTCTTCGCCACCAGGAAACAGGCATTATAATCAAAGCCCTTCTTGAATAAGAGCCGCGAGCATTTATTGATGATCTTCCCAATCGTCTTCTCACGAACTTTCATCGGGCCGATGTAGGAGACTTCACCGCAGTGCTTTTCAAGGGCTTTGGCAAGGTGGTAGACGGTGCCTGACCACGAGCGCCTGTCCAGCGGATCAAATGAGGTCAAGAAAGCAATTTTCATAGATTTCTTCCTCCATGTGCCCGTTTGTACACGGCGTCGAGGGTATGCAGCGCGACTTTGGCATCGTAGTGCTCGAGGATAAGCTGGCGAGCGTTGCGCGCAAGACGCAGCGCAAGCTCCTTATCTTGCAGTACGTTCGCACAGGCACGAGCGAACGCTGCAGGAGTGTCAGCCACAAGCAGGTGCTCGCCATCACGCACATCTAACCCCTCGCATCCTATTGTCGTTGAGACGACGGGTACGCCCATAGCCATGGCTTCTAAAATCTTTACCCGCACACCTCCACCTGAAAGTATCGGGACGGCCAGGGCGCCAGCATGCTTCCAGAAAGGCACCGCATCGGCCACATAGCCATGCAGGCGCACCCCCTCGCACTGTTCAGCCAATGCCTGCAAGGCACGCGGGGGCCGCGCGCCCACAATGTCGTATGTCAGGCCTGGACGCATAGCCCGCAACTGCTGGTATCCTTCGCGCAGCCACCACATGACGCCTTCGCTGTTGGGCAGCCAGAACATCGTGCCAATGGTGAGCAGCCGGTCAGGATCGGGGTTGCGAGCCTCCCAGATGGGCGTGAAGTTTTTGGCATCCACGGTGATCGGTACGACCTCGATCGGGACAGATTCTCCTGCTATTACTTGCAGGGCCTGCTTATCCTCGTGGCTCACGGCCAGCACGGCCTGCGCGCGCCGGCAGGCCTGACCTTCCAGCTTGCGAATGATGCGTGCCTCGCGCCCCAGGAACCAGCGTTTGAGAGGGTTGCCTGCCCCCTTGCGTAGGCGCTCAAACACTTGCCAGACGGCATTATGCTCATCCAGAATGACAGTTCCCGGCCACTCTGGCGGCACAAAACGCATCATGTTGAGCTGATCGACGTGCAGCACATCTATGCGCTCTTCTTGCAGCAAGCGGCGCACCTCCGCCTGCATAGTTGCCCGGTAATCGCGCCGCAAGAGAAACGAATCTCCCGTCGCCAGGCTCTCGATAAGAAAGCGTACATCTCCTACTCGCGAGCGCTTGATGGGAATGGTCGAGACGCGATGGCATATTTCACGCAGCTTCACAGCATCTCGCATTTCTTTAGCGCTGCGCACGAAGGTGCAATAGACCACCTCATGCTGGGCGGCCAGGTGGCGCAGCACTTGCAGCGTCTTGATCTTCGGGCCTGCGTCAGGAGGGTAGACCAGGACCTGTGTTAGCACGAGCACACGCATAAGATTCTGCCTTTATTAATCCTCATAATCGGGAACCTACGCCGATAATGAATTTCAACGACCAAAATTGGTAATGGGTTGTCATCCTGAGCGAAGCGAAGGATCTCTGCTGATCGGCAGCGGATGTTTCCCCTTCCCCTTCGCTCCGCTCAGGGCTACGGCTCACCCGCTCAACATGACATGTCCCACACCGGTTTTCCCGATCTTGACGGTCAAATTTCATAACCGACGGTGGACACGATATATCGGGTTCCACGATCAATCGGGAACCTACAGCTATTCCCGTGTTCTATTGCCTGCTGGTAGACATCGACCAGGCGGCCGGTTATTACGCGCCAGTCGTGGTGTTGCTCCACATAGTTACGCCCGGCCTCGCTCAAGGCTGCGCGCAACCCGGCATTGTCCAGCAGGTGTAATACTGCACCGGCAAACTCCTGAGCAGAACCGGCTACCAGCAAATCGCGGCCTGCCTGGGCACCTAAAGCGGCGGCGGCCTGGGCGGCAACCACAACCGGAGTGCCCATTGCCATGGCCTCCAGCACCTTGTTCTGGATGCCGACACTGTAGACCATTGGACTCAGCATCACATCCGCCCGCCCAACATACTGGCGCATATCCTCTACATAGCCGGTCACCTCGACGCGCGCATCTTTCTCCAGGCGCTGGATTACTGCCGGGGGACCGCTGCCGGCAATGGTCAGGGTAGCTTCTGGCTTATGCTGCCAGATGAGCGGCATGATCTGCTGGTACAGGTAGAGAGCAGCGGCAACATTGGCGTGATAGCTCATCTTGCCTGAGAACACGACGTTGAAGCGGCGCCGTTCCTGTTGCAGCGGGTGGAAATATTCCAGATCGACACCATTGGGCAAAACGTAAATGCCTGTTCCCAGCTCTTCGTCGCTGCTTTTCTGGTCATTCGTCTCCAGGCGATAGAGTTCAATCAACGCCTGGCGGTCGCGGGCCGAGGTGACCAGGATAGGCCGGAAGCGGCTGAGCATACTGGCTTCGTAACGTTGTGTGCGTTTATATTCGAGCCGCGCAACGGTGCGCACTGAGAGGTTTGGCCCTCCTGCGATAGTCTGCTTGCAGAGCAGGGTGATGCAATCGACAGCATCCCAGACGAGCGGGGGCATACCGGTGACAGACTCCAGAGAGGCGATGCCGCGCAAATGCTCCACATGCACAACATCAAAAGAGCGCTGCCTGCAAAGGGCTTGCACAGTGGACGCAAACTGCCGCGAGCGAGCATATCTTACCTGCAAAGGTTGCGAGCCGAAGAGCCCCAGGCCTGCACGCACAGCAGACTTTCTCCTGGATTCCTCCACCACCAGCACTTCGTATCCCTGGCGGCGCAGCGCTTCCACGTCGGCCAGCTCCTTCTCTGACGCGCACTGTGTCATGACGGTGACCTCATGCTGCTCATGAAGCTGGGCCAGAAAGCCATAGCTGCGCACGCGGATACGCGATGGCGGGTAAGGCGTTACAAACAGGATGCGCATAGTATCTCCTCAAAGCGCTGGGCGCGATAAATCGGGCCCCTACAGGTAACCCAGGGCTTCTAGCTTCAGGCGCACGCTCTCCTCTTCTTCCTCGGAATATCCGTAGTCGTCGCTGGCGACATCTTCATATTTCCGTTCATCGGTGTACGAAGCTTCGGCCTGCTGCATATGCGCCTCTTCAAAGAGTCCTGCCAGGGGCTTTCCATCCATATCCGAAGGGATAGGCA
>CADDZH010000139.1 GCA_902812455.1 Chloroflexota bacterium
GATACCGTGCGATTCAAAGGCATGACAACCAGCACATCATAGCCTGGCTGCGATGGGAAGATCGCTTTGCGATAGGTAATATGCCTGGCGTCGAGCAGGCGCAAGAGGAGCGGATGAGAGTCATTGGCCGGAATTCCTACCAGCGCTTCATCGCCGTCTATCACACCGCGCGTGTGAATCACCAGCCACGCTCTCACAAGAAGAGCAATCAGGAGGCAGAGCCATAACGGTGACAAAAAGAAGGAAGGTTTTTTTATTCTTTGCGTGTAGGAATGGGCCTTTCTTGCTCGGCCTGGGCCAGCAGGTCGTGTACTTCTTTGTCTGACGTTTGTGAGAAGTCTTCGTACCAGTAGCCAACGCCATAGAATGGCTCCGGCGTTGCCGCGCACACGATCTCGTCCACCTCTGTGGTAAACTCCTGGCACGTGGTGGGAGCGGCTACCGGTACGGCTACGACAATGCGCGCAGGATGCTCCTGGCGCAAGGCTTTTACTGCAGCGCGCATAGTTGCTCCTGTCGCCAGGCCATCGTCTATAAGAATGATGGTGCGCCCGCTCACGTCAGGGAGTGGGCGGTCATCGCGATAGAGCTGTTCGCGCCGCTCAAGCTCTTGCTGCTCCCTCGCCACGACTGCATTGATAACGCTCTCGGGGATGCGCAGCATGCGCACAACATCTTCGTTGAGCACGCGGATGTCCCCTGTGGCGATAGCGCCCATGGCCAGCTCCTCATGGCCGGGCACGCCCAGCTTGCGTACCACGAAGACATCGAGAGGCGCATGCAAAGCCTGCGCCACTTCATAAGCAACCGGCACGCCCCCGCGAGGAAGTCCCAGCACCAGGACATCCTGGCGATTTGCATATGCTGCCAGTTTTGTAGCAAGCACCTGCCCTGCTTCCTTACGATTCTGGTAGATCATCTCCTCGATGTTCCTCCCAACTGCCCTTTTCCCTGCGAACTTCCTACCTGTAGAGCTTCTACATAAAAGAGAACTGTTATCCTATCCGTGATTCCCCGCTCATAGAAATTATACAACTTGCCCTTGCAAAAGGCTATCGGGCTGCAAGGTAGCGCTGGAACCACTCGCTTGCCAGTTGCGCCACCTGCTCCAGTGTGCCAGGTTCCTCGAAGAGGTGCGATGCGCCGGGAACGATCTCGAGGCGCTTTTCACTTTTAAGCAGCGCGAATGCCATACGGTTCAATTCAATGACCTGTGTATCCCTCGAGCCGACGAGCAGCAGCACCGGGGCCTGAACGCGGGGAAGATAGGAGCTGGCAAGATCAGGCCGGCCTCCTCGCGAGACAACTGCTCCGACAGCAAGAGGGCGTTCTGCTGCCGCAACCAGGGCAGCAGCGGCCCCGGTGCTGGCGCCAAAGTAGCCGATCTTGAGATTTTTGGTAGCCGGGTTGAGGGTTATCCAGTTTGTCGCACCCATTACGCGCCGGCTGAGCAGATCAATATCAAAGCGCAAATGACCCGTATAGCGATCCTGCTCTTCTTCTTGTGGAGTGAGCAGGTCGAACAGTAGCGTTGCGAAGCCCGCTTCATGTAAGACGCGGGCCACGAACTGGTTGCGAGGGCTATACCGGCTACTGCCGCTGCCATGTGCAAAGACCACGATACCACGAGGATGTTCGGGCAGGCTCAAATTGCCGCCAAGCACAATATTATTGCCCACATCCACTTGAACCTCATTGGTTGTGTTGTTCCAATCTGCCATGCTATCCATACCTGTTGGGCAACGCCTTCCGCAACGGCAAGACGTGCCATTCCTCCTTCCTTCTCTATTGCGCCCTCTTTAGACATGTCATGCTGAGCGCAGCGAAGCATCTCAGCGGCCGGCGAGAGATCCTTCGCTTCGCTCAGGATGACAGAGTGTGACTATTCAAACTGTCAAGAACTGCTTCACCATTAAACCTTGTCTAACCCCTCATTACCACAAGTACGCATGTAGATTGGGAAAAGTGACAGGCTTTATGAAATTTCAGAAATTACCCGGGGTTATCAGGCATATGATTTGGCCGATCAATCGGCAATGGGCACGATAATGAATGTTAACAAATTCATCGGGGGTATGATGGATTGCCTTTGGGCCGATCAATCGGCACTGGGCACGATCAATCGGCCCCTACATCTATCCGGGCATGATTTTGTTCATCCTCATCATCGGCCCCTACAGATACTCCGATCAATTTCTTCATCTTCATGAAGCCTGTTCCCCTCGCCTACCCGCGCTGGTTTTCACATATCTGCCTTGTACCTCTTAACTCCTCCATTCGTGCCTGCAGGCCCACGACATCCCGCAGGATGATGCGCCCGCGAGAGAGTTCCACCAGTCCTGCCTGCTGGAACTCATCGAGTGTCTTCGTGACCGTCTCCCGTATCGCGCCGATCATATCTCCCAATTCCTGGTGTGTAATCTCCACCACTTCATCAAGCTGTTCCTGGCTGAGGCGCACAAGGAGCGCGGCTATGCGCGCGGGAACACTGCGATAGGCTACCTCTTCCAGGCGTGCCTCACAGAGGACCAGGCGCCGGCTCAGCACTTCGATGATCTTTATCGCCACTTGTGGGTGTGCATACACTAGCCGCTCAATATCAGCGCGGCTCAAGACGCAAATGAGCGAATCTTCGAGCGCTTCAGCGTACGTGTTGCGCATCGATTCCCCGAGGAGCGGCATCTCTCCAAAGAAGGTGCCCGGCTCGATCACCGCCAGATCCAGTCGTTTGCCCGAGGGCGTCAGGCGATAGAGCCGCACACGCCCACTTTTGAGCAGGAAGAGCGCTTCGACCGGATCTTCCTGTGAATAGATGATCTGCCCCTTACAGTACCTCCGTTTCTCAATTTCGTGGCCAATGACCCCAAAATCCTGTGGCAAGAGGCCATTAAAGATGTCTATGGTGAGCAGATGGTCGCAGATGTTTTGGCCTGCAGGCGACTCTATGAGCTTCACAGGTTCAGTGAGCCTGTTCCGCTGTCGCACAAAGAGATGACGTACACGCATCGTGCTTCCCCTTTGATCCATGGCCCAGCCGGGCAAGGAACTCCTCGGTTGCTGTCACGTTGATCACCCTGGCTTCTAACTTTCCTCAACAGACCACTGCGATCTGTTTGAGGAGAGCGTCGAAAAAACCGCAATGAAACTTCCTATTTGAGATAAATACGATGCGATTGCCAGATACGAGACAGCTCTCTTGACTGTAGGATACGATTCTTCTGTGGTCTACACTTACGCTCAACTACTCAGAGCACATTTCCCCATGACGGCACGTTCTGTAGCTCAGGCTACAGAACTCCCTTCTGTTCATGATTACACTTGAACCAGTGTAGGGTGAGCAGGTGGCTCACCCCGAAGCGTCCCTTCGAAGAAGGGCAAACTCAAAAGGAGGTTTGCAGTGGTTACAACAAGAGCTACAGGACGATGGATTGCATTTCTCATCTTCGGGGCTATTGCAGGGATGATCGGCGGGGTTCTGATGGCGATGTTCACCATGATCGCTACCGCGACATACCTGCATATGGGCTTCTTTACACCGATGTACGCCATAGCAGCACCGCTTATCGGGCGGCAAGCGTTGATGGCCTCCATGACACATGGAGTCTTCTACTTTGCTCTCGGCCCGGCAGTGCTGGGGTTGGTTGTCCACATGATGTGGTCGGCGCTTTGGGGCATCATTTTTGGACTGATCGCACGTGGACTGCATCTGAGTGGTGCAGCAGCGATCATCAGCGGGCTGATCTATGGGGTGATCGTCATGCTGATTATGGCCTACATCATCGTGCCCAATGTTGGTGCTCCCAATCTCTTACAGATGGTGGGCTGGTCGTTTGTCATTTCACATCTGCTCTATGGCCTGCCGCTTGGTCTCTGGCCCCTGGTACAGCCAGGATTCTTTACTGGCATCACGGCCAGGCAAGCAGTATAGGCAGGCCAGTGCCTGTACATCCAGTGCCGACAGCAGGTTCACTATCGAGCATACGACCACACCTGCTGCCAGGGCCAGCCATCTGTCCTGTTCGTGAAAGGGGCAATACTGCTCCCCTTTCATGTGGAGTCCGGCATAGCTTATACTATGGAAGGATAAACAACTGAGCAAGGGAGGAAGGTATGATGCGCCTGGAGATTTATGTTGCTCATGAATGTACTAATTGCGAGGAGGCCTTGCTCATCGCGGAGCGTGCTCGTGGCATCACGGGCCTGGAGGTGGCAGTGATTGACCTCGACGCGCCCGGCCAGCACGTGCCCCCCCGTGTCGTCGCTGTGCCGACGTACCTGCTGGATGGTAGGATCGTGTCACTGGGGAATCCCAAACGCGAGGAGTTTCTCGGTGAGCTCCGGCGGCTCAGCCAGGAGGTAGCAAGATGACGAGGAGAAGTGTCTTTTCGCTGCTCCAAAGGGAGCGAACAGAGCCGATGCGACTGCCTGGGTCGTCCGCACTGCACAATCGCGACTGCATGCTCACGATGGACATTTTCTGCGACCTGGAGCCAGAGACGATGGCTGCCTTTGAGCAGCAGACCGAGATGCGCACGTGTCGCAAGGGCCAGATTCTCTATTCCCAGGAGGACCGCGCCGAAGTACTCTTCTTGCTCAAACGAGGGCGTGTTCAACTGTATCGCCTGACACCCTCAGGCAAACGGCTAGAACTAGCCGTGATCGAGCCAGGTACCTTCTTTGGGGAGATGCCGCTCCTCGGGGAATCGTTGCGGCATACCTTCGCCGAAGCGGTCGAAGACTCATTGATCTGTTTCATGAGCCGTACCGATATCGAAGGGCTGATGCGCAAGCGGCCGGAGGTGGCGCTGCGAATGATCGAAGTGCTGGGCCGGCGCCTGGCCCTGTGCGAGGCTCGCCTGGAAGAGATGGCCTATCGCAGTGTTCCTGCGCGCATTGCCGCTGTGCTCTTGCGCCTCTCTCAGGGACAAAACGGCGAGGTGGTGACGATTACCCACCAGGAGTTAGGGGATATGATCGGAGCGCTGCGGGAATCGGTCACGAAGGTGCTCGACGATTTCCAGCGGGTGGGACTGGTAGAACTCTCTCGCGGGCACATCACCGTGCGCGATGTTGTGGGCCTTCAGTTGCGATTGGATGAATGAACTGAGTTGCCAGCGCGTTCCCTCATCAAGAGGTCACGCTGGCGTTTGCCTTGCGCTTGACTATACATCGCCACGGCAAAGGGCACACTATAGGTAAGGCAGAGAGGAAGCAGCTCACCCGCTGTAAAACGGCCTGTGAGAAGGGCTTGCCCATGATTGATCGCAGCCAGCAGCGTTCCAATGAGCAGGGCCATTTTCAGCGAGAACAGTAAGGTATCACGCTCCAGGCAGTAGGCGATCAGGGAGCGCGGCCTGGTCGGAGACGTTGCAGATCCGCTCGATGGCGGTATCGATGAAGGTGTACTCATGTGTAACTGCGACCTCCTTCCAAATGACAGAACAGACGCCGATCGTTGAGGCATCCACCTTCACTAGCATCACCACGAATCTTCTATTTTTCTGTAGTCCAGGCTACAGAAAATAGGCAACAAGAGGGTATACTTCCAGTATACTATCATCCACGTGATCTCAATGCTCTTTGAAAGGTAGGTTCATGCAGCAATCACACGCTATTGACAACGCGTTCACCGAACAAAAACCGATCAAGATGTATGCCACACCAGGATGTGGTGATTGTCGTATGGCGAGTCGCTGGTTTGATTCACACGGCATTCCCTATGAGTATATCAATATTGCCGAGGACGAGGATGCCGCAGCATACGTCGTGCGTGTGAATGGCGGGATGCGAAGCGTGCCGACAATCGTTTTCCCCGATGGCTCTATCCTCGTCGAACCGAATACTCGCCAGCTTGCAGCAAAATTCTCGCTCGACCCACCACCTACGCTTGGCCAAAGGATCAGAGGCCTATTACGAGGGGTTTGAGAAAAGACGCAGTGAGCAGGTTCAGGCCATGGACGAGCCTGAGCGTGCCTTATGACAGATAGGAGGAACAAGTATGACGACAACTGTGGATGTGATCGTCCTGGGGACTGGTTCAGCAGCTCAGAACGTGGCCTATACCTGCCGTGCGGCCGGCTGGAGTGTGGCTGTGGTCGATTCCCGGCCCTTTGGAGGAACCTGTGAGAATCGCGGGTGCGACCCGAAGAAAGTGCTTGTCGGCGTAGCTGAACTTGTAGACTGGAGCCGGCGCATGCAGGGCAAAGGAGTCTCTGCGCCAGCGCTGTCCCTCAACTGGCCAGACCTGATCCGTTTCAAGCGCACCTTCACCGATCCCGTGCCGGAGAACACCGAACACAGTTTTGCTGAGGCAGGAATTGCCATGCGGCATGGCCGTGCTCACTTCATCGACCGCACCGCTGTCCAGGTCGGGGATGACACTCTTGCCGGGCGCTACGTGGTGATTGCGACCGGCGCGCGGCACGCCCCCTTAGGGATACCGGGCGAGGAGCTCCTGACCACCAGCACGCAGTTCATGGCACTGGACGAGCTGCCGCCGCGCATCGTCTTCGTTGGCGGCGGCTACATCGCCTTCGAGTTCACACACATCGCAGCCCGTGCCGGGGCGCGCGTCCAGATCCTCCACCGGGGAGCTCACCCCCTTGAGAAGTTCGATCCCGACCTGGTCGCTCAACTGGTGCAGGCAACCCGCGAGCTTGGTGTTGATGTCCACCTCGGCACAGCGGTGACAGCCATCGAGCGGCGGGATACTCACCTGCTTGTCCACGCACGGGCAGGTGAGCAGGACTACATCACCGAGGCCGACCTGGTGGTGCATGCCGCCGGGCGCGTGCCGGAAATTGACGACCTTGACTTGGGGGTGGCGGGCGTGGCCCGCGAGAAGGCAGGCGTCTCGGTCAATGCCTACCTGCAAAGCGTGAGCAACCCGGCGGTCTATGCGGCCGGAGACGCGGTTGCCAGCGGTGGATTCCCCCTCACGCCAGTTGCGGGCATGCAGGGCGACATCGTGGCACACAATCTGCTAGAAGGCAACCGGTACACGCCGAACTACACGGGGATTCCGAGCGTTGTCTTCACGACGCCTCCTCTGGCCCGCGTGGGCCTCTCCGAGGCGGCGGCTCACGCACAGGGCTTGCGCTTCAGGACGCATCGCGAGGACACCTCCGGCTGGTACTCGTCGCGGCGAGTAGCACTATCACATACCGGATCCAAGGTGCTGGTCGAGGAGGGCACGGATCGCATCCTGGGTGCGCACCTCTTGGGGCTGCATGCCGAGGAGGTCATCAACATCTTTGCCCTGGCCATACGCGCCGGATTGCCTGCTTCCGATCTCAAGACGATGGTCTACGCCTACCCCACAAGCGCCTCGGATATCAGCTACATGGTGTGAACACATCGACGAACAAGTCTAGAGGCTCTCACGATGTTCTTTTTCTTCCTTGAGCAGAAGGGAATCACTCAAGGTTCAGCGTATAAGGCCGGATCACTCATGTGGTATCATGAGAGGGAAGGGATATGGAATCTGCCAGCTATAAGAAGGAGAGAGGAGTGAGATCATGCGCGACGAGATACGCATTGGTGAACTAGCTGCGCTCTTTGGACTCAATCCGAAGACCATCCGCTATTATGAGGAGATCGGTTTGCTGCCCAAGGCCGAGCGCAGTGAGTCCGGCTACCGTCTCTATACGCGCCGGGATGTCGAGCGGCTCGGCTTTATCCGGCGTGCCAAAACGCTCGGCTTGTCGCTCAATGAGATTCGCGACATTCTCAAAGTCGAGCAGGCCGGCGAACCGCCGTGTGATCAGGTGCTCGACCTTATCGATCGGAAGATCAGCGCTATTGATCAGCGCACTGCTGATCTTCAGGCCTTCCGTGCCGAACTCGCGACCTTGCGAGCAGCCTGGACTGACGAGAACGAAAGAATGCGGCACGCCGCATCCTCTGCATGCATCTGCCCGATCATCGAGCAGCAGACCGAGGTGGAAGAGCATCCACAGGTGGCGAGGGAGTTCGAGCCGGCGATGCCCCGCTGACCAGTCAGCGGGGCACTTAGCTGCGTTTGGTTCGAGACGCGGAAGACGAACCTCGGCCTCCTTTCCCTCGTCATCAAGACAGAACGATCCTTCGCTCCACGCTTTTTCAGGCTCCTGCAAGAGTTCTGTGCCTGCTCTCCCCCTCACAAAAAATCCTACCCACCCCCTTGACATTCCAGTCGAATGGAAGGTGTATTCTCTGAATGTGGACCAGACAGGTCCATGCGAACAGGTGTTTTCCTGCGCGAACCGATCTGCTCGCCTCTTTGCGCATCTTTCCGCGCTATCGTCTCGTGGCGAGCACCCATCGGTGCTGCGGCGTTTGTCGATCGGTTCGCGCTGCTATGAAAGGGAGGAGTGCTATGGCAGTAGAACAGCTTCGTTTTGCTGTGACAGGCATTCACTGCGCTGGCTGTGAGCAGCGCATTCAAAGGAGCCTCACGCAGCTCCCCGGCGTGCGTACCGTCAGGGCAAACGTTGCCACTCAGGAGGTGGAGGTGCGTGTGGAGACCAGCCGTACCACGACTGAGGAGATTAAGCAGCGGCTGGAATTCCTGGGCTACCCGGTGAAGACGTGAATCCGGCTCGCCCGGGAAGAGAGGAGGATCTTCCTATGACAACCACAACTCCGGTGCAGGAGCAACAAGTGGCTCCCCGCACTGCCAAGTTACAACTCAAAGTGGGCGGCATGAGCTGCAGCTTCTGTAGCCAGTCAATCATCAAGGCGTACTCGCGCACCAAAGGGGTGTACAGCGCCCACGTAAGCCTGGCCCACGAAGAGGCCCTGATCGAATACGACCCGCAGCAGGTCACGCCGACGGAACTGAAAGACGTGCTGCGGAGTCTGGGCTACCGCGTGCTCGATCCCAACCGCGTCGCGGCTCTGGAAGAGCAGGCAAAACTCCTTCAGATAGAGCGGGATCGCTTCGTAGCGGCCTTCCTGCTCACCCTCGTCGCCCTCGGGTTCATGGTCGCGGTCTGGACCGGGCACAGCCAATTCTGGTTCCCCTGGGTCATGCTGGTGCTGGCCCTGGTGACGGTCTTCGGCCCCGGCGAGCATATTCTGGAGATGGCTTGGGGCAGCCTGCGGCGCGGCATTCTCAACCAGCATGTGCTGCTGGAGTTTGGAGCTTTCGCTGGACTTGTGGGAGGCCTGATCGGCTTCTTCTACCAGCCCTGGCCGATGGGCGACTTCCTGGCCGTCGCCGTCTTTATCACCACCTACCACCTGCTCTCGGGCTTCACCGCCTCCTACGTCCGCGCCAGTGCCTCAGAAGCCGTAAAGAAGCTCCTGGCGTTGCAGCCACCGGCGGCTCGCGTGCTGCGCGACGGTCAGGAGGTTGAGGTGCCGATCGAGGAGGTGCAGGCCGGCGAGGTCGTCCGCGTGCGCCCCGGTGAGCAAATCCCGGTGGACGGGCGCGTGGTGGAAGGCGAGAGCAGCGTCGACCAGGCGCTGGTGACCGGGGAACCCATCCCGGTCGAGAAGCGTCGTGGGGATGAGGTGATCGGCGGGTCGCTGAACCAGACGGGCACGCTCAAAGTAGAGGTGAGCAAGGTCGGCGAGGAGAGCTTCCTGGTGCGCGTAGCCCGCCATGTCGAGGAGGCGCGGGCGCTCAAGCCCGGCATCATCCAGCTCGTCGACCGCATCCTGCAGATCTATGTCCCGGCGGTCCTGCTTGTCGCGGCCCTGGCCTTCCTTGGCTGGATCGTGGGGCCCTTGCTCGTGGTGGGTCATCCCGCCTGGGCTCGCGCTATCTTCGCGGGCCTGGCCGTGCTGGTGATGGGCTACCCCTGTGCGCTGGGCATGGCCACCCCCTTAGCGCTCATCCGGGGAGGCGGCATGGCGGCGGAGCGCGGCATCTTGATGCGCTCGGGCGAGGCCTTCCAGGTTTTCAAGGACGTGCGGGTGATGGTGCTCGATAAGACGGGGACGATTACTGAGGGCAAGCCCAGCGT
>CADDZH010000140.1 GCA_902812455.1 Chloroflexota bacterium
GACGTGGAGGGGCAGCGGGGGCCTTGCGCTTGCCCTCGCGCCTCTTCGCTGCCCCCTCACCCCATAAATCTACCCTTGTGAAGTAAGCTCCGCTCCTACCCTGGATAAGTGGACATCGTGGTCGTATATAGTAGCAATGACCCTTGCGGTCATCATGATGTGTAGCCATTTGACGCTTAGCCGGTAGAAACGAGAAACAGTAAGGGCCAGGGCAGGAGGCCGATAAATCGGCGCTGGGCGCGATAAATCGGCCCCTACTAGTCCGTCAAGCTTCATATGACCGATACCATGTAGTGGCCTCCCTTGTGGGGGCCAGGCTTCACCCACCAATTGAAGTTTGACAGACTACTACAGGCAATTGGTGGGTGGTGTTGGTCATCTTTATCGCCAGCTCCTAATGATTTTTGACACCCGAAACAGGGAATAAGGATCTCCCTCTCGTGGAACCCGAAGCAGGACAGGCACAAGGCACTGTCCCTACAGTCAATTGGTGGGTGAGGTTGTTCATCTTCATGATCGGCTCTTACAGGTCTGCTGCTTATCCAATAGGCATCTCCACCCAATAGTACTAGCATATGTAGCAGTCAGTTCAGCCATTCGCAAAAAATATGCTACCATAATAACCAACAAGCCCGGCGAAAGAGCCGCGCAGGTCTCTTTCGTCATGTTACTGAATATAGTGTTGTCCGTTCCACTAGACAGAAGGATGCAAGCCTTTCCAGTAGAGGCCAGCAGGGACGCCAGAATCGAACCTGTACCGCTCGGAGATGAGCTGTTATCACTTGCATGGAACGGACAAGTCGATAATTGTAGCCATCGAAGGGATTGTAGCGCATGGCCAGGGCGGAACCCATGGAAAGCACTTGGTCCTTTGACCAGATTTACGACGAATACAAGACAGCTATTTATAACTACGTGTATCACCTGGTAGGTGACCGTGAGCAGGCAGACGATCTGACCCAGGACACCTTTCTCAAGGCATTCCGGGCACTGCCAAAAATGGATGCAAACTTGAAATTGTCGGCCTGGTTGTACCGCATTGCGACAAATACAGCATATGATGCACTACGCCGCCGGAAGCTGATTGCATGGCTGCCGTGGCAAGACCTCGACCATGAGCCGGCGGATGTTGAAAGTGCAGACCCACAAGAAATGTATGGGACGACAGAACTTGTACGTGCCGCACTCCGCCGTATGCCGCAGCAGTACCGGGCGGCGCTCCTGCTCTACACTCAGGAAGGATTCTCGTATAGCGAGATTGCCCAGGCGCTCAACATAGCGGAAAGCGGTGTGAAGATGTACCTGTCGCGTGCGCGCCAATCGTTTCGAGAACATTACCGCGCTTTGGAACAAGGAGGGCAAAATGAACTGCGAGCAAGTCGAGGAGCTACTTAGTGCTTACCTTGACGATGCGCTCGCTGTGGGGGAAGCAGCGGAATCGGCAGCCCAACTGAAGCTGGAAATCGCTGCTCACCTGGTGCTGTGTGCCAGGTGCAGTGCCATTCTTGCAGATTACCGCCGCCTTGATAACCTCCTTGCCCAATTGCCTCGAGTCACTCCAGATCCGTCCTTACGCCACAGGATTTTTTCCTCGCCAGAGTACCTGGAGCTTACCGGTACTGATAATGTCTTCGATGATCGAGTAGCCATAGAGCAAACCGTTCCACAAAAACGTGTACCGCGCAGCAGTGCGGATGGAAGCCGTCCACGACTTGTCGCTCTTCCAGGCGGTCGCCAGACTTCATCAGCTATACCCACAAGACCCAGGTTGCCAGCTTCAAGACACGATAACCAGGAAACGGCTGCTCTCCCGCTACAACGTCGCCACGCCTGGGGTTTGCGCGTCATGCAAATTGCTGTAGCTGCCCTTATTCTTTTGACGCTCGGCGCCGGAAGCATCATCGGCTGGAATGTGTGGGTGCAGCACAGCAACACAGCACAGGTTAGCAATGCTATTACCCCGCCTGCTGGATTACCTCAGGGTCTCCCGCTCTCAGCAGGCATGCATTTTGTTTTCTTGCGTGATGGTGCGCTCTGGAGCGCGCCTGCCGGGGGCAGCACTCCGCCCCAGCAACTGACACCAGGCGGGGTTAGTGTGGCTGCCGGCTGGGTCGTAAGCCCTCCTCTCACCGGACGATACGCAGGAGATATGCTGGCTTACATCGATTTGCAGAAAGCTCTGGTGCATACACTGCGAAGTGATGGGCTGCGCGACACGATTGTGCAGCAACCCCTCCTTAAAGCCGGTATCTCACCTTCCTCCGTCTGGGATACAGCCACAGGGGCAGCTATCCTGGATAGCCTGGCGTGGTCGCCAGATAGCAGCATGCTGGCCTTTGTTGCTGATCCAGAAGGCACAGGCCTCACCAATCTCTATATTTACTCCTTAGAGACGGGGGTAGTGCAAAAAGTGCCGCTTCCCATGCAAGGCAGCGTTTCTCACCCAATCTGGTCGCCAGATGGCATCCGTGTCGCATTCGAAGTCAGCCATAACGGCACACAAAGCATCGTGGACTATAACACGCAGAACCATGGGCTCCTGGTGATTAGCAAGAATGTCCAGGCCGAGGGAATGCCCAACGATACGCTGCTCACGCTGGACTGGTCACCGGATGCGAATACACCAACGATCACGTGGAGTGTAGGAGTAATAGGGCACGTTCACAGCATCTGGCAGCAGCATGTAGGCAGTGGATGGACGCCTACCCCGCAGGAAATGGTTGCTGGCGACTACGTGCAGGCAATCTATAGCCGCAACGGGCACGATGGCATAGGAAGCTGGCTTCTGGTCACATCGGTCGCTGGGCGAGCCGCCGATCTCTGGCGCCTGGATATGACGCCGGGAGCAGCGCCGGTCGCACTGACAAGCGGCAAAGAGGTCGATGTTGCCCAGTGGTCACCCGATGGCACAAAGATCGATTACCTCGATGCGCTTTCATCCGGCACCGGCACGCTGCATGTCGTGGATGCATCTACAGCCCAGGATATGCTGATCGCAGCAGGGGTTGCTGATGATCCAGCTCCGGCGTGGTCGGTAGATGCGAAACAACTGGTGTACAGCACAGGGACACAAACAGCGGTGGTGACGCCAGGAAATAGCCAGAAGATTGCAGTACTCAAGCTGCGCGGGCATGCCTCAACGTTCACATGGTTTGCCAGCTCACCACACCAGTTGATCGTGACTTTGAGCGATGGGCAGCAGGGCGCCTACTTGATTGATACAGGGCATATGACGATACGCCAGTTGTACCAGGAGGATATCAGTGGCCCTATCCTCTGGACGCAAGTTCCCTAGTTTCAATCCCTCAAACGGGTTGTAGATATTCACATGTTTTTCACAATGATGGACGGGTTTTTCACACGATTTTCACACAGCAGAAGTATAGTGTAGAAAGGAGTACTTGTCGTATTTGCTGGGGATGTTGGAGTACGTGATATCTGGAGGAGGAAAGCATGAACAATATACGCGTAGTTTCAGCGAAACGTTGGGTGAACAGCAGGCAACCTCGCATGCTCCAGCGTTCCGTCGATACCGGGCCGCTCTCTCACATAGAGATGGAAAAGACGCGCATCCTGCCAACCATCAAAAAATCGGCCCTGACAATCGAGATGGAGCAGCCGCATGAGGCGTCCCGTGCTGGGATGACCGCCATTGCAGTGGCTCTAGAGGAGACACGCCAGACACCGGCTGTTGGCATACCGGTCGTTCCTCGCAATGGCCAGCCAACAACACAGCCAGGTATTCAACTGTGGGCGAGAGCGCCATCAACCCGGAGCCTGGACTCTACCGGCGTAGCAGGATCCATTGAGGCCCTTTCTATCTACCGGGTACGGTCTCGCCTGCTCAACCAGAATATTCTCTCCCTGCTACAACGGCGGGAGCGAGTGGTGTTCTTGCTGGTGGATGGGAAGCGAACAGTGAGGGATATAGCTGGCCTGCTTCACCGGAGCGAGCAGGATATAGCCAGCATCCTCGCGCGTTTCCTCCATCAAGGACTCATCGAGCAGCTCAGCCCCTAGAGCCTTACCGCTATGGTAAGAATCTCCATAAATCGCAGGGAATATTGATAGTTTTCACAATTTTTGGCGAATTTTTCAGATTGCGCAGAAAAATGCTGCCAAAAGTGATATCTAATTGGCCGGGTTATGCGTTATAATGTATAGGCCTGGGATGGAGAGCGGGATGTTCGCGAGCAAGCAGAACCACCTCGACGAGCGGCTTGCAGCGTTCATCTGGACACGTGTAACCTTTCCCCATGGGGTTTGCACGCGCACCTCCCAGAGTCTCGCGCATGCTTTTGCATACGTGGGGTAAGGGAAGGACGAGCTGGCACCCCGTCCTTCCCTTACTTTTTCTCTTGAGTGAAAGGAATACATGAGATTCAAATTACGATCGTTGGGGGGAAAACTCATACTTGTGACAGTGCTCATGCTCATGCTCTGCCTGCTGCTTTTTGCAGGCTTATCTCTTGGTCTCTTGAGATTCCTCTCTGAGCGTGATGCAAAGCATGACGCTGTTGCCCACCTTTTACTCGTTAAAAAAGCTTACCAGGAGCAAACTACTACCACCCTGCAAACCCTGGAGAACGTTTCCCAGGATAACCAGATTATTGCCTTTGTCACTCCGGCGCAACACCGCTTTTCTCCCGTACAGGTAAGAGATACGCTTCTGGCCCTTGCCTTCGACGATCACCTATCCCTGTCAAAGCTTGATATCTTTGATAAGCATGGCCGGCTCATAGGGCAGTTGGAAGATGGGCAAAATGTCAGAGATGACAATACCTCTACAATAAGCCTTCTCATCGCTGAGGCATTACAGGGGAAATTGCTCTCCACGCTCCTACCGATCACATCTTCTAGCGGGCAGCCATCCTGGGCGCTTAGCTTCGCCGTGCCTATCCTCGATGCCTCGCATACAGAGATTGGCGTACTTGTTGCAGAACAAGCGCTCGATAGCACCTTCTTGCAAGGGCTTATGCAGGACACAACAAATCTCAACCTGATCCTGTGCCTGCAACAGCATATCGTAGAAAGCACCGCGAAATCGGATTCCGTTGATCAGCTTGTGCCGCAGGATCAGCTCTGCACGCCGGATACGTCCTTCATCATTGGCAGCCAGCCCCTGCTGATCTCATCCATGGCTATACAGGCCGAGAATCAATCCTCGTTTTCCCCGTCCTTGATTATTGTCGATATTGAGCCAATCGACAACGTGAATCTTCTTTCAGCACGATCCTTACTGATTCTCGTCGCCCTGGGCACTTTTGTGGCTGCGCTGGGCATTATCGCTATCGTTCTCATTACGCGCTATTTCTTTATTCGTCCTTTACGCAAACTGCAAGCACGTGTCAGAGCGCTGATAGCTATCAATGCTGGTGCGGAGGCGGGGAATTCGCCATCCTCGACAGATGAATTGAATATGCTGGCCGGTTCACTCAATCTGCTCTCCGAGTCGCTGCATGTACACCGGAGTGAAAGCAGGGCCATGAGCAAGCAGATGGAAGACCTGCTGGTCATGAGCGATGCGCTGATCTCGACCCTCAATCTGGAGCACTTGCTGGGAGAGATTGTCTCGCGCCTGGGTGCTATTATGCAAATGAAAGATGTGGCATTACTGCTCTACGGGCGAGATATGCTCTCTCCGTGGGCAGTGGCCCGCTGGTCTGAGCAGGTATCACAACCAGAGCTTCCGGCGCAACTGCCAGCGCCCCAGCGAGGAGAGGTAACGGTGCACACGGATCCAGATGGGGATATTACGATGGCAGTGACGACAAAGATGGCGGCTATACCCAGCTCGCGTGCTGGTTTTTCCAGTGATAAAAGAAAGGCGATCAATTCATCGCAGCCACAGCAGGCGACAAGCCCTTATGGCCTGCGCCGTCCTCGCATTCCCCGGCCAGCACTGCGCGATCTCGATATGATTCTAGCTCGCATGGCAATGCAAAAGGGGAAAATTGCTTATGGTGAAGACATCGCAACCATCTACCAGGAGCGCGGTGAGGCCTGGTCCCAGATGGCTCTCGAGGCCGGGTACCGCTTTGTCATTGCTGTTCCACTGCTTTTGCAGGAGCAGCCGATAGGCGCATTTATCCTCTACGATGCCAGGCCTCATCAGGTGACGAGCCGGGATACCTTCCTCTTAAGCACTGCTGCCATCCAGACGGCAATGGCCATTCAAAACGCCTTGCTTTTCGCAGAGGTGAAGGAGAAAAACGCAGCCCTCGAGCGGGTTAACCACCTGAAGTCACAGTTCCTGGCGACTGTGACTCATGAATTACGTACCCCTTTACACAGCATTATCAGTTATGGGGCGTTAATTCTGGAAGGATTTGTCGATGGCGACCTGACACCGGAACAGGAGGAACATATCCAGTTTATGGTGAGACGCGCAGAGGACCTCGCGCACCTGGTGGACGACATGCTTGATCTCTCGAAGATCGAAGCCGACCGTTTAGAGGTAAAGGTTGAACCCCTTGCGCTGGCGCCCTGCTTAGCGGAAGTCGTGGAGCAACTTAAACCGATGGCAAACGATAAGGGATTGTTTTTGATGCTGGACGTGGAAGAGGGGTTACCGCAAGTGCTGGCAGATAGCCATCGCCTGCGGCAAGTCGCTATCAACCTGGTTTCCAATGCCCTGAAATTTACGGAAAAGGGCGGAGTGCTTATTCGCTGCCGGAGTTTAGAGGGATATGATATGCTGCGTATTTCTGTAGAGGATTCAGGCATAGGCATCTCGCCAGCCGCGCTAGGCTATATTTTCGAGGCATTCCGCCAGGCTGATGGCAGTACTACTCGCAAGTTCGGTGGTACAGGCCTGGGTTTGACCATTGCGAGAAAACTCATCGAATTGCAGGGCGGCGAAGTAGCTGTGGAGAGCATCGTAGGTAGGGGTTCTACCTTCTCTTTTACGCTGCCTGCTGTCCCCACAGCTAAGGTAGCTCTACCCAGCCAGGTAAACCAGGGTAGAATAAGTAGATAGTGTCGAAAACAACGAGCTGAGGGATAACTAGAATGATGGACATAACAAGAGGCGCAACATCCTTATCCAGGGCACATCAACCAACCATCCTCGTGATTGAAGACGAGGCTTCCAATCGCCTGCTTATCGAGCGCGTCCTGTCGACCCGGGGCTATCGTTGCCTGCCTGCATCGAATGGGCGCGAGGCGCTTGATATTCTTGATCACGAGCTGGTTGACTTGATCCTCACCGATCTTTCCATGCCGGCCATGGACGGCTATCGCGTGACGCAGTTGATCCGCGAGCGCCCAGGCCTGGCGCATGTGCCGGTTGTGGCAGTAACGGCGTATGCTCTCAGCGATGAAAATGAGGCGGCATTGCAGGCCGGCTGCAACGAATATTTAACCAAGCCGTTCAAGCCGCGCCAGCTCCTGGAACTGGTGGAACGACTATTGCCGCAAAAATAAGCACAGGTGGCACTATTTAGTAAAATTTGCTATCATAGGCAGGGGTGATCAGGCCGGCCAAAAGGAAACTGGCCGGTCTGACTATTTTGGAGCATACCTGCTCAACAATACAATACTTTAATAGAGGAGTGGTTTCAATGGACATTCAAGTAACAGATCAATCAGTGAAAGACATAGCCTGTGATGCGCTGGTTGTAGGAGCGGTCTCGACAAAGGATCAGGGCCAGGGAAAAGGCGTAGTGCTATCGGAAGCAGGGAAGACGGTGGATGGCTTGCTCGATGGACTGCTCAGCCAGATCTCTGCGGATGGCGCGTTTAAAGGGGGGGCCGGGGAAATACTGGCGATATACCCGATGGGTAAGCTGGCAGCGAAGCGCGTGGTTCT
The DNA here is from genome assembly GCA_902812455.1 of Chloroflexota bacterium. The sequence goes on from CADDZH010000140.1 coordinate 7,811, forward strand.
GGTGGGGCTGGGTTCGCAGCAGAAGCTCGATATCCAGGCCTTCCGTCACGCGAGCGCGGTTGCCAGGCGCCATCTGCAAAACACGGGCGCGCATGACATAGCGCTAGCATTGCACATGGACAAGGCCGGCATTGATGTAGCGCAAGAGGTGCAGGCAGAGGTCGAGGGCGCATTGTTAGGGCTATATACCTTCAGGAAATACCAGCACTCGGATGATAGCAGCAGTGAGCGTGGCGTTAGCAGGATCAGCCTTGTAACAAGCGGGGCGTCCAGAGATGCGCTCAACGAGGTAATACGTCGAGGGAGCGCGCTGGCGGAGGCAGCCAATTTTGCTCGCGACCTTGTGAACGAGCCGCCCATCGTATTGACGCCAACAGAGCTGGCCAACCGCGCCAGTGCCATGGCAAAGCAATTCGGGCTGGAATGCGAGATCCTGGATCGCCCGCAGATGGAACAGTTGGGCATGGGTGGCCTGCTCGGTGTGGCGAAAGGGAGCGCCGAGCCTCCAAAATTCATCATCTTGCGCTATCGCGGAGCGCCTGATAAAGCTGGAAAAGGATTAGCGCTGATTGGCAAAGGCATCACGTTTGACTCAGGCGGCATCTCGATCAAACCTGCTCAAAACATGGACACGATGAAGGGCGACATGGCCGGGGCTGCCGCTGTGATTGGAGCGATTCAGGCTATTGCTGCATTGAAACCGGCTATGAATGTGACGGTGCTGGTTCCGGCGACAGAAAATATGCCGGGCGGCTCGGCCTATCATCCGGGCGACATCTTGCGCATCATGAACGGCAAGACCATCGAGATCGTGAATACCGATGCCGAGGGACGCCTGGCGCTGGCCGATGCCCTCTCTTATGCTGTCAAGGAGGGGCTATCCCCGATCATCGACGTGGCAACGCTGACGGGCGGCATCGTGGTTGCCCTCGGCAGTAAGATGACCGGCCTGTTCTGCAACGATGAGCAACTCTGCCAGGACATCATCGCGGCGGGGCGAGCGGCAGGCGAGAAATTCTGGCCAATGCCACTGGATGAGGACTACGCTGAGCAGATCAAGAGCGAGATCGCCGATATCAAGCAGACCGGTGGGCGAGAAGCTTCCTCGGTCACGGCAGCCAAAATCCTGGAGAACTTCGTCGATGATGCGAAGTGGGCGCACCTGGATATCGCCGGCACATTTTACGTCGATAGCAAGAAGCCGCATCAAGAGAAGGGCGCGACCGGCGTAGCTGTGCGCACACTGGCAGAATTCGCATTGAGGATGGCGGAATAGCAGTGTATACTATACGACATAGAAAGGTGATCCATTGAGCAGAAAACCCACAGGTGAAACCATGACAACGTTACACTGGACATCACGCGACCTGGAAGTGCTCCCGGAAGACGGGAAGCTGTATGAAATTGTAGACGGAGAATTGTACGTGTCGAAACAACCACACCTGGATCACCAGATTGTCGGTGGCAAGATATACGCGCTCCTGGAACAATGGAGCGAGCAAACCCAAACGGGTATAGCAGTTTTTACGCCAGGAGTGATCTTTGCAGACGATGATGATGTGGTACCAGATGTGATCTGGATCAGCAATGAACGATTGGCTACCGCTCTCCAGCCAGATGGGAAGCTGCATTCTGCTCCTGAACTGGTTGTTGAGGTTCTCTCACCAGGAAATATAAATGTGCGCCGCGACCGCGAAGCCAAGCTCAAGCTCTACTCGCGCCGGGGCGTGCTGGAGTATTGGATCGCAAGCTGGCAAGAACGGCGTATCGAGGTCTACCGGCGTGAGAATGCAGTTCTCAAGCAAGTAAGTACACTCTATGAAGGTGATATTCTCGAATCCCCGCTTTTACCAGGCTTTCGATGTGAGGTGCGCCGGATTTTCGCCCGCATCTTCTAGTGGACAACATACGTGCCCCAGAACTACAAAACGGTTATCAAAGAAGCTGTACTCGATGAAGCGACCTTTCAGAGGATGACTCTGAAAGGTCAGATTCGTGGAGAAGAATTGCCCTCTACGTTCACTTGGGGCAGGACGGTGATATATTATAGTAG
>CADDZH010000141.1 GCA_902812455.1 Chloroflexota bacterium
CTACACGCCCGTCAATTTCCGCATGTCGCTTGCCGAGCTTGTCTACTGCATCAGTGATGCAGCGCCGGTCCTTGTCTTTTATGAGGAAGACAACCATGCCACCATTGAAGCTGCCCTCAAACAGGCTCAGAGCGCGGTCAAAACATATGCCGTTGGTGCAGGTAGTGGCCAGGGTGCATTTGAGCAGTTGCGAAGGCGAGGGGCATCCCTGCAAACAGCGCCAGCCATTTCCGATGATAGCGTTGCCATCATGCTCTACACCTCGGGAACAACGGGGCGCCCTAAAGGTGTGCCTCGCTCTCATCTCAACGAAGCGAGCGCTGCCGAGGCGCATATTATTCAGAACCAGTATACGCTGTTTGAAAGTACCATTGGCGTGATGCCGTTTTATCACACCATGGGCATGCGCACTGTGCTGGTGACGACTTTCCTCAACGGGAAACTTGTTTTGCTGCCCCAATATGAGCCAGAGGCAGCCTTAGAGGTGCTGGCACAGGAAAAGATTACCAGCCTGTACCTTGTGCCCACGTTATATTTTGATCTCGTCAACCAGCCTCAACTTGATCGCTATGATCTGCGTGCGCTTACTAAAATAGGCTATGCCGGGGCCGCAATGACCTCGACGCTGACACAGACCTGCTTTGAGCGCTTTCGCCCGCAAGTCTTTGTGAACCACTTTGGCAGTTCAGAAGTGTATACCTTTACGATTTGCTCGTGGCTGGATCGCAAACCGACCTGCGCGGGGCGGCCCGGCTTTCACGAGGAGGTTCGTATAGTCACAGCCGATCCTACGCGACATGTGCTTCCTGATGAGGTAGTGGGCGCAGGCACGCCGGGTGAGGTGATTGTCAACCTCTCTTCACCGGAAGCCTTCAAGGGATACTGGAACCGGCCGGATGCGAATGAGAAGGCGTTGCGCCAGGGCTGGTACTTTACAGGAGATGTCGGCGTATGGGATGAGGATGGAGACCTGTGGGTGCAGGGGAGAGTGGATGATATGCTCATTTCTGGCGGAGAGAATATCCACCCGCTGGAAGTTGAAGATGTACTGGCGCAGCATCCCAAAGTTGCCGAGGTTGCCGTAGCAGGCTTGCCGGATGAGCGCTGGGGACAGATTGTAGCGGCATTTGTTGTTCCGGCAGATGCCTCTCTGACTGCCGAGGAACTCGACCAATTTGCCCTTGCGAACCCGCAGCTCGCAAGGTTCAAACGCCCGAGACGCTACGTGTTCGTCAAGCAAGTGCCAAAATCGCCGGTCGGGAAGATTCTGCGCCGCAAATTGCAGGCTGGCGAATACGAACCTTATTAGCGAATCATCGTTATCCCTAGGAGCAAGGAGCGATTGCAATCTATCCAACATATTCTTGTTTCAGTTGTGTCCAATATGTCGAATATGTCGAATATGTCATTTGTATCAGAGGGGCCAGAGCAACCGCACAAGGAAGGATAAACAATTATGGCAGAATATCCAGATTCCATTTTGCGCGTAGAGTATCGCACCGACAAGCCGGTCGCGGTGCTGACGTTCGACGCGCCGCCACTCAACATCATTACGATCCCGACACGCGAACACTTTGCGGCTGTGTTTAGGGAAATTGAGGCGAATGATACAGTGCGCGCCGTTATTGTGCGCAGCGCAGGTGAGCATTTTTCTTCCGGGGGAGATGTTGCAGGATTTCTCAAGGTCACTCCTGAATATATCAGTCATTTTGCGGAGAACGTCGCGGCTCCCGAACGCTGTACCAAGCCGGTCATCGCTCGTCTTTCAGGCTATACGCTTGGCGTAGGATTGGAGATTGCGCTGGCCTGCGATTTTCGCATTGCATCTGAAACGACCCAGATCGGGCTTCCAGAAATGCGCCTGGGCATGATTCCAGGGAGTGGGGGGACGCAGCGTATTGCGCGTATAGCCGGGCTTGGTCGAGCGATGGACATGATTTTGCGAGCCAGGCGCCTCGCTGCGGAGGAAGCCAGGGCCTGGGGCCTGCTCACGGAGGTAGTGCCGGCAAGTGAGCTTGATGCGCGAGTAGAGGCGCTGGTCGATGAGCTGCTGGCATTTTCACCGCTGGCCTACCGTGTAGGGAAGCAGGCGCTCCATGCAGCGATGGAGGTTCCGCTGAGCGCAGGCCTGGCTATGGAAGGAAGAATGTACGGCTTCCTGCGTACAACAGAAGATTTCCGCGAAGGGGTGCAGGCCTTTAAGGAAAAACGACGGCCTCACTTTCAAGGGAAATGATGAATGAAGCTCTGACCCCCACAAGGGAGGCCACTACATCTTGCCAGTCGCATGAAAATTGACAAAGTAATAGGCAAACAAGAAAGGCGTGCAAAGTATGAATGATTCTACTACCCCCATAAGGGTCGGTTTAATTGTGCCGAGTTCCAATGTGACCGTCGAAGCAGAGTTGCCGGCTTTACTGGCGCGGCATGAGACTGCAAGGTTTACTTTCCATAGTAGCCGCATGAGGATGCAAGAGGTTTCAGAGGAAGGGCTGCGGGCAATGAATGCACAGAGGGAACGCTGTGTAGCTGAGCTGATGGATGCTTCTTGCGATGCGCTGGTCTATGGGTGTCTTGTGGCTATTATGGCCCAGGGGCCTGGAGAGCACCGCCGGGTGACAGCGGCTATTCGAGAGCAACTACACGATTCTGCTTCTATGCCCGTGATCGTTACCAGCGCCGGTGCCCTGATTGAGGCTGTCCGAGCGCTTGGCGCGCAGCGTGTAGCGCTTGTCACGCCATATGTGAGGCCCATTGCTCAGAAGGTGGTGGATTACATCGCAGCGGAACAGATCGAGATCACAGACTGGGTCGCCCTGGAAGAACCGAATAACGCCGCAGTTGCATGCATCCCTGGCGAGCGCATTCTTGCTGCTGCCGGCACGCTAGACCTGGCGAGGGCTGACGCCCTGATCCTGTCTGCGTGTGTGCAGATGCCGTCGCTGCCGTTGATTGAGCCCGCAGAGGCGAAGTTTGGCCTGCCAGTACTCTCAGCTTCAACGGCAACGGCATTTACCCTGCTGCGCCGCCTGGGTCTCCCAACGGTGCTGCCCGGTGCAGGACGTCTTCTCCAGGAAGACAGGCGAGAAGAAGGATGAAGCGGGCAACCTAATCGTATCTACCAGGTTCGTGTGTGCGTGGCCCGTCAAAAGGCATTTCAGGATACTGCGCCTGGGGTTGCTCGTACTGAGCTTGATACGCCTGCGGCGGTTGCTCATAGCGGGCAAACGACCTGTAATGACTGGATTCAGGGACTATTTCTTCTTGCCAGGGACGTTCGCCACCGGCAAATGCCCCGGTACCGGCGTGAGCAGGCTGCGCTCGCTGCGTTACCCAGAACAGCAATAATGTGGCTCCCAATACTCCGGCCAGGAGCATCCCTAACATCCCCAGCGGCCCGATGCCATTCATCACCGGAGTCGAGCCACCAGGAAAAGCTGCAGATGCTGCTGCGGCATGGTGGCATAGATGCTGCAACGATTTCTCCTTTCTCTGCTCAAATGATTCGTGACGATGCAATACTCCACGTAGCCCAACATAGTTAACAAGTACCAGCGTAAGGGAAAATTGTTAAAAAAGTGTGTGGCAAATTGTAAAATATCGGTAAAATTATGGCTCTGAGTTAAGTGCATTCTTGACCTGTTCTTCCGTGAGGTCATATTCCTCACAGACCTCCCGTATCGACATGCCGTGAGAGAGAGCGACAAGGATAATCTCACGGGAACGCACGTGCCATCCACAGTCGCTTTCCCTCCATTGATTTGAGGATCAGAGATAATACCGGGAGAAAGGACTCGTCTCTCCTGTGGCTGCTGTGACGTATGTACTGCTCCTTTTGGCCCTCACTTATTCGGGCTGCTTGGGCAGGCGTGCGAGAATTTGCGTAAGAAGTGTCTCTACACGGTCAAACCGTCTTGAGTGCTCGCCCAGGACGCGTGTGTGCTCATTGAGTAGGCGTGTGTGTTCATTGAGGAGCGCTGTATGTGCATCGAACTTCGTTTCGAGTTGATCCAGGCGTATTTTCATCATTTCCACGCGTAGCCCTGTTTGCTTGCTTTCTTGTGAAAGCGTTTGAAGCAAACCGAGCAGGATGGGGCTATTCTCATTGACCTCGTGTATAGATGTTCCTATTTCTCTTTGCAGTGTTCCAAAGTATTGTTCCAGCGCGGTAATTCTCTCTTCCTGTGCAGGCATATGTTGTGTGCCCTCCCCGTGTAGTTGATTTGTGGGTTCGTTTTGTGCTGTTACTATCATACGTTGGGTTTGCCGTTTTGTCTAGTGGGCTTTCGCCTGCTCCATACTCGACTCGCCCTCCGCAATCGCACCTTCGAAGGTGCGATTTCGCCTGTTGCCTGGTTGACGAAGGCGGCGCGCATAGCCGGCTTTCCGGCAAAGAGGTAGGCGTGAGCAGAGCTGCGCTATCTGCTTTGAGCGCCTCGCTCAATTGATCGCATTGTGCGCTGCCCCTGCCATCAGGTCATGGTTTGCTGGGGCTGGTTGATAGCTGGCGAACGCATTTTCTGGGCCTCCTCCGTGGGTCTTGGCCTGCTGCGCAAAGACCCCGGCGCAAGCTTCATACGCACAGGCTGCTGCGCTTGCCCTCTTGTGGCGATCTGCCAGTGCTGGAGCGCGTTGTCGTGGAAGAAGGCGCGCCGCAGCAAGACCCGCTCGTGACTGCCCTGGTTGGCCACGCCGCGAGCAAGCGTGGCGGCGGCCTCAAAGGTGGCGAGTTGTGGATAGACGAACTCCTCCAGATAGCGCTGGCGGTCACAGGGCCAGAACACATCGGAGCCAAACATCAACATGTCGTGCGGCAACATGTTGAGGGCCTTGCGAAAGGACTCCACCTGCCAATCCGCCGGGCAGCCGAAGGACAGGTCTACCTTGAGTTGCCAGTGGTCTTTGTGCCCCAGCTTGGCGTGGAAGGTTTCCATCGCCAGAGTAGCAATGCATTCGTCCACCCATGGCCAGCCCAGATGGGCCAGGTGGCCGTGGAAGCCAGGGATGCGATGCATCCCTTCATAGGAAGCAGGCCGGCAATACTCGCTGGAGCGTTCATCCAGGAAGATGCCACAGTGGAAGGCCACATACATGCCCAGGCTGGCTAACTCGCTCAGAAAGGGTTGGATGCGGGCATCGTTCACCCGCCAGCCATCTGGCACTAACTTGACACCCCGGATGCCTAGCTCAAAGTAGCAGCGCCGCGCCTCCTCGATCATGAGTTGCACCGCACGCTCTTGATCCCCCCGACGATACAAGGATTGGGATTGAGGACGGCGAAAGCCAGCAAGCGCTCGGAGGCATGGGCGCAAAAATCGGAGATGTAGTCGTTGTGTCGCCGGATGTCGTCGTAGTGCTCATTGGTCAGTTGCAGGCCGTGGACCTGGAGCAAGGGGGCAAACACGAAGGCCATCTCGACGCCGCACTCATCCATGCAGCGCACCACCTGCTCGGGTGGGCCATCGGCATCCGGGCCAGAGGTATGCGTATCGATGATAGGGAGATCGTAGAGCTTGGAAGCTGTCGCCATCTCTCTTCTCCTTTGCATGAACGTGCCCACTCCTTGCCCATCAACTGGGGGAAGGGTCATGGTGATTGCCCCATAATATAGAGCAGCCGCCAAAAAAGCAAGCCTTCGATTTGCCTCAGCAAATATCGATTATTCTTTTAGTTTTAGGCTGGGGAGGCGTGCTCATCGTGCAGTAATCCTATGCAGATATGTTCGAATCGCTTCGCCCAGCTCTCGCGTGGTCGCCGTCCCACCAAGGTCTGGTGTGCGGACTTCTCCTGCAGCCAGCACCTCCTCGATGGCACGCATCAGCATGGCCGCTGCCTCCTGCTCGCCGAGGTGATCCAGTAGGAGCTGTCCCGACCAGATCGAGGCGATGGGATTGGCAATACCCTTGCCTACAATGTCCGGGGCGGAGCCATGGATGGCCTGGAAGAGGCTGGGGTAGCGCCGCTCCGGGTTGAGGTTGGCGCTGGGAGCCAGTCCCAGACTGCCGGAGATGGCGGCGCCCAGGTCGGTGAGGATATCGCCAAAGAGGTTGGAGGCCACAACAACATCCAGGCTCTCCGGCCGGGAGACAAAGCGGGCAGCCAGCGAGTCGACAAGCTGCTGCTCGTGCTGGATGTCGGGGTAGGAGGCGGCCACCTGGGCGAACACTGCATCCCAGAAGACCATGCTGTACTGCATACTGTTCGATTTCGTGGCGCTGGTTACTCGCTTGCGTCCGTGCTGGCGGGCGTGCTCGAAGGCGTAACGGATGATGCGCTCGGTGCCTGCGCGTGTGAACACCATCGACTGTATGGCCACCTCTTCCTCCATCCCTTGATGCACGCGCCCACCCACGCCAGCATACTCACCCTCGGTGTTCTCGCGGATGCAGACCATATCGATTTCGGCTGGGCCCTTCCCAACGAGGGGACTCTGCACGCCTGGCAGCAGGCGCATGGGCCGCAGATTCACGTACTGATCGAACCCCTGGCGGATCGGGAGCAGCAGGCCCCACAGCGTCACATGATCTGGAACCCGTGGGTCGCCGACCGGGCCGAGCAGGATGCCATCAAAGCCTCCCCGCTCTAGCACAGCCAGCCCGTCCTCCGGCATCAGGGCGCCTTCGCGCAGGTAGCGCTCGGTGCCCCAGTCGAAGTACTGCGTCTCCAGGTGGAAGCCACCATGCAGTTTGGCAAGCACTTCGAGCGTCTGGACACTTTCCGTGATGACCTCTGGCCCAATGCCATCTCCTGGCAGAACAGCGATCTGATAGTCGCGCATGGTTCTTTCTCCCTATTCATCTAGCGAGCGGCCCTCTCACGCCTTCTTGCTTCCTGTTGTTACTAAACAGGGCTGGATCTCACCGGTCAAACGCATCGCAACGACACCAAATGCAGAGTGAGGAACCTGTTCATTATCTTACGCTGCTTTCGTTGATAACACAAGGTTTCAGCTACTTTTCTAGAACTGCCGATCTGTGTATAATATTCTCAACAATATATAGCAGAGACATTACGAGAAGATATATGCTGGCAAAGAAAGAAAAATATTGGCTACCGCTCGCTTGAAAAGTTCATAGAGCCAGAAGAACTGCAAGAGCTTCGAGGTTTTTTACGATCATGAAACCGGAAGAACAGATCTACCGCCAACAACTTAGCCAGTTGATTCGGTCAACACCCTGGCTCATGCCCATTCTGGAGGTCGTTCGTGAGTGTGATCCACTAGATTGGCTTGTGGGAGCTGGGGTCATACGGAACCTCGTTTGGGACCACCTCCACCAGTATCAGGCTCCTACGCCGCTGGCGGATATCGACGTCATCTTCTTCGACCCCGAGGATGTACGTCCCGAACGAGATCGCATGGTGCAAGAACAGTTAGCGCAGAAACTTCCCCACGTGCCATGGGAAGCAACCAATCAAGCGGCTGTCCATCTCTGGTATGAAGACGTCTTTGGTTTTTCGGTGCCGGCTTTGCACTCGAGCGAGGAAGCAGTAGGCACCTGGCCTGAAACAGCCACGAGCGTTGCTGTACGGCTTCTCCCCACCGATGAGATCTACATCGTTGCGCCCTGTGGTCTCTCTGACCTCTTCAACATGATATTGCGTCGAAACCCATGCCGTGTTACCCGGGAGCTGTTTATTCAGCGCTTGCAATCCAAACAAATTTTGCGCAAGTGGCCTCGTGTGCAAGTGATCTACGATGAATGAGCGTTCGGAGATGTTGGCTTTGGCAGTGGAGGGGGCAGGGAGGGGGCAGGCCAGGCAATTCTCCTTAGCGCCCAAACTTGCTTCATCACTACCGGAAGGTTCGCTTAAAATTTCGAATTATTTTTTAATACCCCCTCGAACCATAAAATAGCAGCTTCGCCCTCTTTACGCGTAATTTCATCAACTGCCCTACTATGGCGAATACAATTTCTCAGTTCAGCGAGTTGATTGAATCTGGCATTTAACAGCTCTTTCGTAGAAAAAAAGCGCTCAAAGCGATCCCAGAGGGTTTTGCTGGTGATAGTTTCTTGAAGATCCCGAAGATCAAAATACTCCAATTTCCCAGCTAATCTGTGATATTGCTCGATGTCCAGTGCTGGATTCTTTTTGGCAGCACTCTCAATCCGCTCGTTTGCTTTGTGGGCGATGTGGGATGGTAGGAGCGTTGGTTCATTATCTAGCAGAGTTAAAATGAGCTGGCGTAGCTGTAACTCAATATGCTCGATCTTTTCATCTAAATTCCTCAGATGAGGTGGCAAGTCTAACCGCTCCTTTATCAGAAGATTTTCTATTGCATCCTGAATTGTCCGCTGCCGTTCGGCGATAAAAGCTTCAAAATCTTCGGGTGTAAATGGCTCACGCATCAAAATATCTTGAGCCTTTGCAGAAATGAAATGAGACTCAAGCACAGACCGTATTGCTTTTTCACCATTCACTTTGATCAGTTCTGGTAAATATTTATTTGGTAGGCGGTCTTTTATAACGTTCCGATTTGTCGCGGCTGTGAGTGGCGTTCGATTGAGGATTGTGTTGATGAGATTATTATGGAGATGTTTAATTCCCCACGATATAGGGACAATATGGTGATCGTCCAACTCTCCTGGTTGGGGTATATTGCCTGTCATCCAATCTCGTGCGCCTTGTATAACAAGCAGGTTAAAAATACCATTATAAACAGATGTGCCTCTTTTCGTCTCTTTCTTAAAATCGAGATTTCGAAATTGTGTTTTAAATTCTAATATCGGAGCTGGTTCCGCGCCTTCATCTGCGATCCAAGCTTTCACATCCAGAAAGTCCCGTGCACTGGTCGATTCAACGGCACCGGAGTAACGATTCGTAAAGACTGATGCCCAGTACCAGTAGCGAACTTTTCGTTGTGCATCAAATTGTTTCTGTGGTGGCAGGTTCTTTACATATGCTTGCAATGCAGCAAATACTGGCAAGATAGAAACGTAGGGTAAATATTTTGAAGATGTAACACCAAACTCGTGGGGGTGTTGCAGCAGTTTGATTGCTTTCTCAAGCGTATCTGCTGCCTCATCCCAGAGTGACTCAAAATCTCTAATTGTGGGAACTAAAATTTCTCGATGCCGGGTACCATCTGAGTAACGAATTGGTTTTTGTTGACCAGGAAGTAAAAAATACAAATAGCGGGGAGAACAATAGGCCTGCTTGAGAATAGACATCACCTGGAGAATATACACATTCATTTTTTCTGTTTCGACAAACTCTAATCGAGGCGCCACCTTTTGCCACATCTTCTTTAGCTGAAGTCCTTTAGGCACAAGCAGTGCATTTATCAAGTCAAATACATCAAGTCGAACTCCTCTGCTGTTAATTTGGGTAAAGATGTCACATACTTTGGCAACTTCTAAATCTTGGTCTAATTCAATATATGAAATCTGGTATTCATCAATAATACTTTTCAGGTGCTCACCAAATTTTTTGGCGTTTTCAGCGTGTTGAGTGAATGATGTCTGTAGCGATACGTTAGCGGTTAATTCTGCCTTTGAAGCTTTAGCTCTCCAATATTGTTCATAATTTTGAACCCAATTAGCTAACGCCCACAAGCCTGAACCAATTACCGAAAGTGGAAAGATATGTTCCTCAAACTGGATAGACTGATCCTTCATTACTTTTTCCCAGCGTTTCGTATGCCATTCATAACCAAATGCTTTGTAGTGGATCCGAAATCTTGGACACAGAGAAAACCAACCTGAGAAGGTATACTATGTTCAAGAGGAGGAAACACGAACATGACCACCCATCGCAGTTTTACGCCGGAATTCAAGGCCCAGGTCGTC
>CADDZH010000142.1 GCA_902812455.1 Chloroflexota bacterium
GTTGTATGTTTTGATAGTTCTCCATCCTTGCGGGTGAAATGGCGTAGGGGCGGGAGTGGATGGGAGACGAGGTGGGGGCGCTTGCGCCGCCCTCATCACCCGAAAGAATGTAGATCCGTTTTGATATGAGTGCGACAAATCATGCCAGCATCTCCTTATACACCTCGTAGGTCTGCTGGGCTATGCGCTGCTGGGTGTAGTGTTCCAGGACGCGCTGGCGGCCTTTCTCTGCTAGCGTTGTGTAGAGGGCGGGATCGTCAAGCAGTTTGCGGATACAGGCCACCAGGTCTTGCAGGTTGCCTTCTTCAAAGACCAGGCCGGCATCATCGATCACATAGGGAATTTCGCCGGAACTGGAGCCGATGACCGGTGTTTCGCAAGCCATGGCTTCACATAAGACACGGCCAAATTGCTCTTTCCAGTTTGGCCGGGTGACGGATGGAAGCACAAGCGTATCCATGTGCTGCATCTCATTGGGAATTTCATAGCTTGCCAAGCTACCCTTGAAGGTGACGCGCCCGGCAACACCCAGGCGCGCTGCTTGAGCTTCAAGTTCCTCTCGCATAGGACCGCTACCAATGAAGACAAGACGGCAGCAATCGGGAAGCTGTGCCAGGGCTTCAATGAGCAGACCCAGCCCCTTGTCCTCTTTGATGCGACCAACAAAGCCAATGATGAAGGGATCGCTGGCGGCGCGAGGCTTGCGTGGCTCAGTGCGCTTATAGATATCGGGATCGAAGCCGAATTGGGGAATGATACGTATAGGGCCGCTGTAGCCCTTGCGCTTCAAGATGTCTGCCGCGTCGCGATTACCGGCAATTGCTATTCTGGCGTGGCGGTAGTTGTAAAGCTCCATCTGCCTGAAAGGAGGTGGGTAGTTGCGGTAGAGATTCTGCCAGGTGAAAAAGAGCGCGCGAGCCTTGTGCTTTTGAGCGAGCCGCATGGCGTGGAAGGTGGCGAAATTGTATGGTTCTTCGTCGATATGCACGATCTCCGGCTGAACTTCGCGCATAATCTTGCCGAGGCGCGGGTAGTAGTGGAGGTGAAAGTTGCCGTTGAAGCGCATGGGCGTGACGATCATCTGGTAGCCGCTTGTATAGAGGCGCTCTAGCACCCGTTTGCTGCCATCATCACTGAGCCAGTAGGGGGGTGTCACCAGCGTAAGTTCGACGCCAGGGCATCTGGCCAGCTCTTCAAGTTTGCGCTGCGAAGTTCCGGCGACAAGCGCCTTTGAGATCATGAGGACACGCATACTATGTTTTACTCCTTGCACAGGCTTCTTGATAAACGGCGATGGTTTCTTTTGCTGCCTTGCGCCAGTTGAATTGGGCAGCGCGCTGTAGTGACCGGGCGCGCAGCTCGGCTTGCAGCATGCTGTTCGTGAGGACGCTCTGCATGGCCCCGGCAAGCGCCCCAGTGTCATCTGGGTCTACCGTAATGGCGGCATCTCCTACGACTTCCGGCAGTGATGTGCGATTTGAACAGACGACGGGAGCGCCGCAGCTCATAGCTTCCAGTGGTGGCAGCCCGAAGCCTTCGTAGATCGAAGGGTAAACGAAAAGGCTGGCCCCGCTATAGATGGCCGCTTTGTCCTCGTCTTCAACGAAGCCATAGATTACCCGGTCAGCGATGCCTGATTCGACAGCGATAGGGCGCGGATCAGGAAAGAGCGGCCCTCGCTGTTTGCCAGGGTCGCCGGAAATGAACAACTGCAAATCAGGATCATCCAGTTGGCGTGAGAGGAGGGCGAAGGCGCGCACTAATTGTGGTACATTCTTGCGCTGGTCAAGTCCGCCAATATAGAAGATGTAGCGCTCTCCCACGCCGTAGCGCTGGCAAGCTCTCGCCACTATTGTGGGATCGGATACCGGTTTATATTCGTCACCGGCCGCTTCATAGATCACGCGAATGCGATCGGCGGGAATATGCAGCGTATCGATGATGTCCTGCCTGGCATGTTGCGAGACGGTGATGACGAGGGTTGCTTTGCGTGCGGCGCGAGCAACGAGAGACATGTAGGCTTTGAGCCTGGCTCCTGCACTATAGGCAGGCAGGCGCAAAGGAATGACATCATGGATGGTCACGACAGTTGGAGTGCGTGGAAAGAGCGGCGGCGCAAAATGCGGGACGTGGAAGATATCGACGCCTGCTTTACGGGCTGCTGCCGGGCCTGCAAGTTGTTCCCACACAAGCTTCTCTATGTTTTCGTTGCGCCTGGCGAAAAATGGCACAGGATATACCTGGTAAGGAAACGAATTAACATTACCTACCAATGTTTGAGGCCCTAGTAACACGTACTCGTTTTGCGTATCGACCTCTGCCAATGCCTTCAGCAAGTGAATGAGGTACTGGCGGCTACCACTGGCAGGCGTGTTGAGGAACAGGGCGTTGATGCCAACCTTCATATTGCATCCACCTCGTCAAAGACGGCAGAGAAGTCCGTGATACCCTCGTAAAGTCGTTGATAGACGGTCAACTGCTTGTGAGCCGACTTTTCCCAGGTGAAATGCTTGACGCGCTCGTACCCTTTCTGCCGCAGTTCTTCCTGGAGTTGTTTGTCTTCGAGGACACGATTGATAGCGCGCGCCAGTTCTCCTGTGTTGTATGGATCGACTTGAATGGCAGCATCGCCAACGATCTCTGGCAACGAGGTTGTGTTCGAGGTGATGACGGGAGCGCCACAGGCCATGGCTTCGAGTGGTGGGACACCAAAGCCCTCGGCAAAGGAAGGGAAGGCAAAGACATCGGCCAGGCTATAGAGCATGACCAGGTCATGATCGCTGACGTGGCCGAGGAAGCGCACTTTTTGTTCTAGCCTGAGTTCCTCTACCAGGCGCTGTGTCTCTTCATAGAGCCAGCCTTTGCCGCCGGCCAGCGCAAGCATAGTCGGCCCGTGTTTTTTCTTTTGCGCCTGGTAGAACGCCTTAATCAACCCGATGTGATTCTTGCGCGGTTCGAGCGTGCTGACGGCGAGGACGAGCGGGTGCTTGAGGCCGAATTTGTGGCGGGTTGCGCCCAGGAGCACAGGGTCAGTGACGCGACGGAAATACGGGTTAACGCCGTTGGGGATGACGACAAGCTTTTCTGAAGGCGTATGGAAGTGTTTTACCAGTGTGCGGCTCACTTCGTGCGAGACGGTGCAGACGACATCGGCAGCCTCAACAGCTTCGGGTACAACTTTCTTGAGGTAGGCTGCCAGCGCAGGAACGGCGTATTCCGGGTAATCCAGGAAGGCGAGATCATGGACGGTCACAACCTTGCGAAGTTTTTTCCCGATAGGCGGCAGAGCAAAGTCGGGGCCATGATAGATATCTACCTGGCTGGTAAAATAGGTGGCGTAGAGCGGCAAGCGCCAGCGATACCAGATCAGGTTCAGGTAGCGGTCAGGGATGTAAATACTGCGGCCCTGGACATTCTCTGCCTTAGGAAACGGGCGCTCCCTGGTGGGGCGCCCGCTTGTGAGCAAGATATACTGGTTGGTGGGGTCCTGTTCTAACAGGGCGCGTACCAACTGGCGCACATAGTTCCCGATGCCCGCACCCTGCCTGATGCCAGCAGTATAGTCGAACGCGATACGCATGGGTTGTCCTGCTGCTCCTATCCTGGAGGCCAGGCAAATTTGCGGCCTCCAAGCAGGTGGAAGTGGAGGTGCAAGACACTTTGCCCGGCATCAGGGCCAACGTTGGTGACAACACGGTAGCCGCGTTCCCCCAATCCCAATTTCTGGGCCAGCCTGGCGGCCACGCTAAACAGGGCGACCAGCACAGGGCCATCCTCTTCTGTCAGGTCAGCCATGGAAGGAATGTGACGCCTCGGAATGAGCAAAATATGATGCGGCGCCTTTGGATTGATATCCTCAAATGCGACGACATCCTCATCCTGGTACACAATCTTTGCAGGTATCTGACCTGCTGCTATTTTGCAGAACACGCAATCTTCCATACAATCCGTCCTTATATATGCCAGTTTTCAATATGTGCTAGCTTTGCCCAGGATTTTCCGTGTTTGTATCGCTGGTTGTCGCAGCCACAATTTCTGTTGTGTCACCGGATTTCTCGAAGGTCATATCGGTTTCTCTCTCAGCAGTTTCGATGGAGGAAGGCTGCTCTTGTTTCTGCTCGGCCTCATTTGTTTGAGCCGGAACCTGAGATTCCGGAGACATGGCTGCTTCGGTCTGTTCCTGTGACGTGGTTGGAACCTCGACTGTTTCTGTAGCTTCAGCTTCCTCGCGCTGTGAAGGCCTGGGTTCGAGACCATGTAAAGCCGGATCGTTATACTGCGGCAGGCCCATTTCCTGGCGAATGGCTTTAATGGCCTGGTAAACTGTGGCCGGCTTGAGAGAGAGTTGCTCGGCAATCTGCCTGTGGACGCCAATAGGCGGCAAAGGCAGGTTGGGCAGGTAAAGCTCTTTGATCTTCTCCAGCTCTTCGGCACTGCCTTGATAGGGTTGCAGTTCCCACCAGCTTGGGATGTTCTCTCTTTCGCGCAGCGCCTTGACGATTTTCTTCACAGCAGATTTAGGAATGCCCAGTTCTTTAGAGATCTGTGTGCGAATCCCATCAAACTCGGTTGGCACAGCCAGTTCCAGGTAACGAGCTTCAACCTGGGCGACCTGCTCAGGTGTTGGCTGGAAAGGCTGTGGAGGCGGTATCTTCTCGCGTTTTGGCTTTGGTGGAGCAGGTGGCTTTTTGGGCCTGGGCGCTTTCTCTTTCTGAGCCGAGGGCCTACCGCCCTGTCGTCTTTCTGGGCGCTGTTCGCCTGGACCGCCTGGTCTTTCAGGCCGTGGTCCGCGGCCTGGCCCTGTTATTGGCTGGCGCGGGCGCTGCTCAATCGTATCGGGCAGACCCATGCCGCCGCCAACACGATAGCCGCCAGGGGTGCGACGTTCACCCTCGCGATACCTTCCAGGACCTCGATGGCCGCCTTCCCGCTCCCGCTCCCGCTCTCGATATCCACCGGGGCCTCGATCTTCGCGATAGCCACCTGGGCCACGCTGGCCACGATCCTGGCCGCCACGAGTGTCTCGTGGTGCAGGGAAGGATGGGATTTTCGGTCGCTCGGATTGCTCTGGCTGGCCCACTTTCACATCATTGAGTGAGTCAAGCCAGTGGCCTGCTGATTTGGGTTTAGGAGGCGGTGGAACAGCTCGCGGCGGATTTGCAGCCCCCTGGGTGCTCTGCCCGCTTGTTCTGGTTGTCGCTGTTGGCGGCGGAGCCGATTTGGCCGCCATCTTCTCTCTTCTGGCTTTTTGCGTGCAATCGGGGCAAGTTACTTCTTTCGCATTGGCCGACTGGAACCACTTGCCACAGGATATGCAGCGCATTTTTGTTTTGCTCATGCGTGTTCTCCCTGTACCACTAAGAAAACGTTGTTGCGTCGGAATGCGCTTACTAGTATAGCATGTTTTAGTCTTCAGTCAAATGTTTTTGAGTGGAATAAGCTCGTTTGTCATAGCTGCATTATGCAGAGCACAGCAATACCCCGTCAAGAAAGAAAGCCAGAGTAGGCCTTATGTACTGGCTTCAGCAAAGAAGCGTTCGACATCGCGGATATTTGAGGTTCTGCGAGCGGGTGGCAGGGCGTCGAGTATAAGCTTGCCGTAGCCTTTGGTGTGCAGGCGCGCATCCAGAATGGCCATTACGCCCCGATCTTCGCGGGTGCGCAATAAGCGACCCAGGCCCTGCTTGAGACGCAAGACGGCCTGAGGAAGCACATAGGTGCCGAACCAGTTCTCGCCGGCGGCTTTCATCTGCGCCACCCGGGCCTCGTGAACAGGATCATCGGGTGGATCGAAGGGCAGCTTGTCGATTACCACCATCGAGAGCGCCTCACCGGGGATATCGACGCCTTCCCAGAAGCTCTTCAGTCCAAAGAGGACGGAGCCTTTATCCTCGCGGAAGCGGCGCGTCATCTCGATGCGCGATAGGTCTCCCTGTTTAAGCAAGGGGAAGTCCAGGTGCGGAGCCATCAGGTCGTAGGCCTGGTCGAGCATGCGCTTACTGGAAAAGAGCAGGAACGCACGTCCTCGCGAGAGCTTGACCAGGCTATACATTTTGCGGGCGATGGCTCTCGCGTACTCATCCGAGGCCGGGTTGTTGCCATATACCGGCTCCGGGAGGTCGCGGGGCAGGTAGAGCAGGGCGTTGTTTTCGTAGTCGAAGGTGAGCGGCAGGATGCGCTCGATCACATGGGGGTATTCAGAGGGATGAAGGCCAACACGGCGCCGGAAATAGGCAAAATTCGGGCCTCTGTCTCCAGAACCGGTGGAGTCAGGGCCGACGGTCGCCAGCGTCGCCGAGGTACAGATGACCTTCGATTTATCGAATAGGTTCTTTTGTAGCCAGGTGGTCACATCCAGAGGAGCGGCTGAAACCTGCAAGTGGACGTTACCTCGCTGCCCTGGCGCGATCACGCGTTCGACATAATAGACGAATTTATCGGGTTGAGCGACAGAAAAGACTACGCGGATGTTTATAGCCAGGTTCTGCGTGCGCGTGACGAGCTTGTCGTAGAGTTGATCTTCTTTCTCCGGCAGAATTTTCGGGCGCTGCTTGCGCAACGACTCTGCAAGGTCATCAATGATGCTGGCAAGCTTCAAACCTTCTTCGAGCGGGGCAAGCAGGTTGGCTCGCCCTTTGTAGCCCGGGTCTGCTACCAGTTGCAGTTGTTGCCACGTGCTCTTCATGGCCGCTTCGGCCTGATCCTGCAAGTTGACCTCACTGTGATCCTTAAGCAGGCGCTGGGCCAGCAGGGTCGTGATCGAGTTGGGGCTGATGGTGATCGTGAAGGCTCGTGTTGCCTCCTCTTCGAGATGATGCGCCTCGTCCAGCACGATCACATCGCGTTTAGGCAGCAGGTAGCCCCCCATGGCGGCATCCAGCAAAAGCAGCGTGTGATTGACGACGATGATCTGCGCTCGCGCGGCTTTATCGCGCATCTGGCGGACGTAGCAATCGGCGTAATAGTTGCATTTTGTCCATGCGCACTGGTCGCTATCGGCACAGACATGGCTGCGAATATCAGGCGGGAGCTGAAAATCGAGCATCTCGAAATCACCATTGAAGTGGGCATCAGGGTCATTGGTGATATCGACCAGGCGCATGAATTCGCGGTTTTTAGCATAGAATTGCAGGCCAGTACGCTCATTTTCGAGGCGGTCGATACAGACGTAATTGCCGACGCCCTTGACGAGCGCAGCTTCAACATGCTGGATATGCTGCTGCACAAACGGGATATCTTTGTAAAACAACTGCTCTTGCAGGGCTTTGTTGGCCGTGCTGATGATGGCGACCTTGCCTGAGCGCACGATAGGCACAAGGTAAGCTAAACCTTTCCCAGTCCCCGTGGAAGCTTCCGTGATAGCATGTTTCCCCTCTGTCAGAGCGCGGGCAACAAGGGTGGCCATCTCGATCTGCGCCTGTCGCTCCTCGTAGCCGGGAAGGCTCTGGGAAAGAATACCACCCTCGCGGAGATCGGCGACAACTGTATCCTCTAGGAGATAGTGGCTAGCCTGGTCGATTGTATGGCGATCGCTATTGATGAATTGCATCCCTAATGATCTTTCCCGATCAGACGGGGTCATTAGAGATGGAGCGTCACCCGTAGGGGCTGTAGAAGCTCGATGTATCGAAGCTGTGGGTGGTGCGGCATGGCGTGGGGACCCTGCGCTTGCCCTCGTTCCTTCTGCCAATCCTCTTTCCTCTTTTGATGAGAAATTTTCATCAGGTGCCTGCGAAGACGACGTTTCCAATTTGATAGACAGGCCCATGAGGGCATGCAGGTATGCGTCGGCGAAGGCCTGGGTGTTAGGGAAGCGATCTGCAGGATCGGGACTGAGAGCGTGCAGGAGTACGGCTTCGATGGCAGGTGAAATATTGCTGTTAAGGCTGCGCGGAGCAGGCAACGGGTCATGTTCTTGCTGGTAGAGGAGTTGCTCGCGCTCGGCCCCCTGGTAGGGGCGCTGCCCGCAGAGCCATTCGTAAACCATTACGGCCAGGGCATACTGGTCGCTGGCCGCAGTTGGCGTACCTCGCAACTGTTCAGGAGCCATATAGGGGATCGCTGCTATTTGCTGATTAGAGGGAAGCAGCCAGTCCTCAAAGAGAGGCGAGAAGTCGCCGAGCAGCGTCTCGTTGTTGGGGCCGGCAAGCAGGTTGCCGGGATGCAGGTTGGCGTGAACAATATTGGAGACATGGGCGTAATGGAGTGTACTGGCGATGGGCGATAGGATGCGCTTGACTTCATCGGTTGCAAGCTGCTTGCCGCGAGGCATACGCTGGGCGAGCGATTGACCCTCGACATATTGCATCGCCAGATATGGATATTCTTCCTCTTTACCTGTGAGCCGGGTGAGGCCAAAATCGTAGACTTCGACAATAAAGCGATGTTTGAGCTTCTTGAGCTGTTTAGCGCGGGCGAGGAAAGCTTCCCTGGCTTCAGTTGTGGCCAGAGGTGTGTGAAATACTCTGAGAACGAGGGGTTCTTTTTTGCGTTGCTGCTTGCCCAGGTACAGGCTGCTCGTAGAACTTGCGTGCAGCAGCCGGGTAATGCCGTAATTCCCGACCTGCTGGAGTTCTAGCTCAGTTTCGGCCATAATACGCTTCTTCCCCTATATACGCAAACATGTGTTCTGACTGTGCCAGTATAGCACAGGGGCGTGAGAGGGACAATAGAATAATGCTGCTCTTGACAGCCAGTAATCCCTGACATATATTAGTGTTGAAAATACACCAAGTCGATGTATTGCATGGGCGGGGAAGTGCATCGTTTCCAAAGGGGTGCAATGTCTGGAGACAGATCGTGTATCGTAGGGGCGAGCGGGGAAGTAGAGCTGTTGGGTGGTCCCTTGTGGTCGCCCGTCTGTTCCCCATTCACCCAATCGTTTCCCAACGAACACCATACATGATAATGAATCGTGGTATCGTAGGGGCGAGGGCGGTTGTGGAGCGGAGTGGTGGGCCTTTATGGTCGCCCGTCTCGCTTACGTCGATCTAGTCCGTCAAGCTTGATTTGACCGAGAACATGTAGTGGCCTCCCTTGTGGGGCCAGGCTTTCACTACGGCTGGATTTGTGATTGTTTAGTGAGGAAAGAGATAGTTCGTATAAGATGGAACAGGCGCAGCAGAGCGAAACAAAGAAGGGCGGGCAGGATCAGAGTCGAGGTGATATGCAGCAGACGGCTGAGGCAAAGGCGCACCACTATGATCCCAGTAAATACGAGCGGCCATCGGTGACCGTCGATGTGGTGATGATGAGCTTGCGCGGGAACGATCTGCAGGTGTTGCTGGTGAAGCGGCGTTCGTGGCCATATGAAGGGATGTGGGCTATCCCCGGCGGCTTTGTGAAGATGGATGAATCCCTGGAAGATGCGGCCAGGCGCGAACTGCAAGAAGAGACAGGTGTGCAGGATGTGTACCTTGAGCAGCTCTATACCTTCGGAGATCCTCATCGCGACCCCCGGACTCGTGTGATTACGGTTGTGTACTTTGCGCTGCTGGATTCTGATCGCCTGCATGTGAGGGCTGCAAGTGACGCCGCCGATGTGGGATGGTTTTCGGTCTATCATCTCCCGCCGCTAGCCTTTGATCACGAGAAGATCATTCGCTACGCCTTAGACCGGCTACGAGGCAAGCTTGAATACACGACCATTGCCTTTAGCTTGCTGCCTGAGCAATTTACATTGCATGAATTGCAGCGTGTGTACGAGATTATCTTGAATAAGAAGCTCGATAAG
>CADDZH010000143.1 GCA_902812455.1 Chloroflexota bacterium
TTTCAAAGTCGTCCTTGTTTACTGCAAAGCGAATAATGTACTCTTGCCCCTCATGGCGAAAGGCGTATGTGCGCGACCACTCTCCCTGACCCGCCAGGGCCAGCTCGCTCACTCCATCCGGGAACCGTGCCTGCAAAAACTCAGCAACCTGCTGATTGGTCGGGAGGCGGAAATTGTCCGGCTGCAATGGATGATTGAGTTCCATGACCTTCTGCTCCTGAATCCTCCTTTTTCCAATTCACGGCACAAGGCCTCCGTCTTGAGATGTGGAGATGAACACAGTGCTGCGGTTTGGCCGAACAGGAATCGCTGCTGTTCGCCTGTTCCATGGGTGCTATCCATCCGCCAGTTCTTTCGGGCCACCCTCTACTTATCAGCGCTTACTCTGCTGATCTTCTGCCCGAGACCTCTGTGGCTCTCTTCTCTCCAGCCCACTCAACATCACTTGTTGCAGGATTACCGATATCTCTTCAATTGAAAGCCGACCTTCTGGCCGATACCATCTATACACCCAGGAACTCATCCCCAGCAGGGCGAACGCTGCGACCGTTGGGTCCACTTCCTGGAAGGAACCGTCGGCGATACCCTCGCGCAGGATTGCCGCAAGGGTATGCACGATCTGGCGTTCCAGATGTGTGACCACTTCACGATGTTCTGGGGCCAGATGCGTTTTCTCGTGAAAATAGACCGTGAAGAATTCGCGCCGGCTGGCGATCAGGCGTACCTGATCGTCGATGAACTTGCGCAATTTGGCAGCCGGAGGCCAATCACTCTTGACGCTAATCTCAAGGGCAGCCAGAGCCATCTCCAGCGTCTGCTGGTGAATGCGAAAGAGCAGTTCCTCCTTATCCTTGACATAGTAGTACAGAGCGGCTTTGGTGACGTCAAGTTCATCGGCAACATCCTGGAGTGTCGCCCCATGAAACCCTTTCTCTTGAATGAGCTGGGCCGATGTGGTAACAATTTGTTGCGTTCGTTGCTGATACTGTTCGCTGCGCTTTCTTTTCGCTATCGTCGTGCTTCCTTTCAGTTAACTCGTTCGTCTCTCCAAACCGCTCTCCCGAGAAGCAGGCGCGCGGCCTGCTGTATCCTATGTGTGCTGTAGGTAAGGTCTCCAAAACAGGACTTTGAGTGAGGGATTGCCTTGGTCGTTCTTTAGATTGTTCCTTCTGCCGTGGAGCGATTATCAACGATGCGTTTGGCCTTTTGCTCACTCTTTGGCAATGTTCCATGCGGGAGCAGATCGATGATCGCGGAGATGCCAATGTTCATCTTAAGTCGCTCCTGTATACTCTGCTCGATCTGCTGCTGGCCCGCCTCATCAACACCTGGCAGTGGTTCCACCTGCAAGCGCAAGTGATCCAGGCCTCGCTCGCGCTCGAAGATCACGCGGTACTCCGAACCAATATGCGGGGTGGAACGGACAATATCCTCAACGACGCGTGGATAGACATTCAGGCCGCGCATCTTGATCACGTGTTCCCGCCTGCCAAGGACATACAGCACGCGGTTATGCGTGCAGCCACAAGGACAGGGATCGCGAGAAATGGCGGTCAGGTCGCCAATACGCAGGCGAATCGCAGGCATCGATTCAACCGTGAGATTGGTGAAGACCAGTTCCCCCTCTTCGCCCTCCGGGACCCGCTCGCCGGTTTCAGGGTTGATGATCTCCACCACCACGCGGTCTTGCCAGAAATGGAAGCCGTTTTTCTCGGGGCAATCCACCCCAAGATAGCTCAAGTTTTCCGTGTTGCCGTAGAAATCAACCGTGCGGGCACCCCAGGTCTCTTCAATAATGTGGCGCGTGGCAGGTGCGGAAGGTTCACCTGCGACCAGCACAGCCTCAACCCCCAGCTCGCGCGCATTGATGCCCATTTCTCGCGCCACTTCGCTCAAATACGCGGCATAGGTAGGCGTGCTACAGATGAAGTTGATGCGCAGTTCCTGCATCTTCAGGATGCGTCCCTTGGTGTCATAGCCACCAACCGGTACGATCTGGGCACCGATCTTATACCATGCGGCATCGTACACACCCCATAGCCCAATCCAATGGCCGTGGCCGAAGAGCACCATCACTTTTTTGCCTGGACGCACGCCGGCCATCCACAGCACCCGCGCCGCGCTTTCCAGATAGTCGAGGTAGTCATTGGTGGTGGTACCGAAGACGCGTGGTTTGCCGGTTGAGCCCGAAGTGGTCCAGTAGCGGCTGAGCTGCTCCTGGGGGACGCAGAGAATGTCGCCATAGGGCGGCACGGCTTGCTGGGAAGCATCATAGTCATCCTTCGTCATGAAGGGCACATGCACCAAATCATCCACAGTTTGGATAGCTTCCGGTTTCACGCCAGCGGCATCGAACTTCCGGCGATAGTAGGGGCTACGCTGGTAGACGTAGGCGATCTGCCTGCGCAGCCGCTCATTTTGCAACTGTTGCAATTGATCGGCAGGCATTGTTTCGATATCAGGGTCCCAAAATCTTCGCATTGGATCACGCATACTCGTTTGCCCTTTCTCTTGTGTGATCAAAAGTGCTCGTACTCATGTAAGAAAATATGGTAGGCCAGGCGGCACAACACCCGAAAAAATGCTACGAACTGCGCAGAATGCCCTTCCGATCAATCTGATTGCGCAGCACGGAAAGCTCCTCATCGGTTGGCGGCGGCACTTCCCGAAAATCGGGAGCAATGTCAAAGGAAAAGCCGGTGAGTGCGCGAATCTCGTCGATACTGTTGCCTGGAAAGATAGCCTTTAACTCTGCGACGCCGGTCGCCTGGCCGCGAGCAAAGACGGCTTTCGGGGTGACAAGATATTTGGGGCCGTACCCCAGGTGGTCGTGTTCGCGCCAGCGGTCCCATCCTGGATGGGAAATAAAATCGACGCGCTCGACCAGCCGCTCTGGCGTATGAGCCGTCAGAAACGCGTAGCTCTGATAGACGGTCATAATGTCGCAGATGCCGACACTGCCGGGGCCGCGCATGCGGAAGCCGCCGTCTTCACCGCGCAGACCAATCAGGTTGACGTTGCCATAGCGATCGGCCTGAATGCCCCCGACAAAAAACTTATCCCCCACAAAATATTTATTGGTGTCGCGATACGCTTCGTGGTGGCGCACATAATCACGCCCCGCTGGCGGCCCAAAGTAAAGAAAGGTCTCCGGGTGATCGTGATATTCTTCAGCCCACTGGACAATGCGATAATCAACCGAGGTGGTGGGCAGTTCATCGACCTCCACATTCGAGACATTAACGAGATAGCAGGTGCCTCCAAGCTGAAGCTTGATGTTGGGCGCGTGCATCTTTTGCGCTAACATGGTGGCGGCGAAGGTCATCTCTGTATGCGCGCCACAGCAGATGCGCTCCCCATCTTCAAGGTCCCGGCTAAAGAAGATGGCCATCATCTCTTTCCACGAGTACTCGCTCATACCTATTTCACCTCTCTCTTTTTTCGTCGCTCGACTGACTTAGGCTACCAGCGGCGTAGATCGGCATAGGCCTTCTCCAGCGCCATCAACTTTGTGGCACCCACTTTTGCGAGATAGGCCTCATGGCTCTCGGGGCCGTACACCCATTCCGCCAGATAGGCCTCGAAGGGAGACCGGTCTCCCTTGCGGAGCGCCAGGCTGGCTGCCACGTAGGAGCGAATCTGCTCGGCGTCCTCCTGGTAAAAAGCGTGCGCAGCAAATGGATGTGAAGCGAAACGCGCCTCAACGACGATGTCTGCGTAGGCGATGGAAGTGCGATAGGGGTCCTGGCGAATCACCTCATTGGGTACGATGTGTTCTGCTACAAGCATGACCCGCGTGGCAGCGCGCGCCAGCAAGCGATCGCCGAAGCGGGCACCCAGGTGCTGGCCATTACCATACTGATCGGCAATGCTAACATGAATGACGGCCCAGTCGGCTCCGATGGCGGGTACGGCCAGATATTCTTCATGATGGATGGGATCGCGGAAGAGCTTCAAGTCAGGATTTAACTCGGGCAGGCTGCTTCCAATACCGCCACGCCAGGCCATAAATCCCAGGCCCATTGCCTGAGCCTGCAAGCCTGCATAGAGGGTATATTCGCTGCACTCCCACAGTTCAATCAGCCTGTTTTCTACGGCATGACGAAAACAATGCCCGATCGGCGCATAGCTTTCGCCACCCACATAGGGGCAGATGAGCTTGCGTACAACTTCAGCGCCAATCAGCATATCAATCTCCAGCCCACCGGTGGCTGCCCCGATCACCGTCAGGTTCTTGACACCGTTCTTGATCATCTGGCGCACAATGGGCATGGGATGGTTCGTGATGCTGAATCCGCCAATGGCGATGGTCATGCTATCCTCGATCTGCTGCGCCGCTTCCTCAATGGTGGAGACAACGGACTTGCGTTCAATCTGCTTCAAGTGCGACCAACTTTCTCTTCCTGCTGGCGGAAGATCAGAGTGTTCCCTTCCTGATCCACCACCTCAACGCGATCATCAAGCTGAGCAACTGCTCCTGGTGCCATGCGGCCGATCACACGCGGGCCATCATCCAATTGAACAAGGACAATCTGATAGGGCGCCAGGTCGCCTAGTTGCAACGGTGCCACGCGAATAGTGGTTGCTGAGTAGACCACGCCCGCTGCCGGAAGGTTCACGGCGGTGTAGGCGATCTCACCGCAACGCTGGCAGGCATGGCTCCAGTGCATGCGCACGCTCCCGCAGGAATTGCATAGACGACCGGCAAGCGATATCATCGGTTTACCTCCAACAACCAAACTAGGCCATCATTCCAAGGATATGCACGGTTGCCACAGTGGACGTGCCCCCGGCATTGTGCGTCAGGCCAACGCGAGCACCAGGAACCTGATTGGGATGGATCCCGCGCAACTGCCGCACAATCTCATAGATTTGTCCACAGCCGGTAGCGCCAACGGGATGCCCTTTGGAAAGCAGACCCCCACTCGGATTGATAGGGATACGGCCTCCAACAGCAGTTTCACCACGTGCGACGGCCTCTGCCCCTTCCCCACGCGGGATCAACCCCAGGTCCTCGCTATCCACAATCTCAGCCATCGAAAAGCAATCATGCAATTCGACAACGTCGATGTGCTCGGAAGTGATCTGTGCCTGGCTATATGCCTGGCGAGCGGCTCGAATCGTGCTGGGAAAGGTGGTGAGATCCTCGTAATCAGCTACCCGCGAGGGACCCGAAGCCAGGCCAGAACCCAGAATACGCACCGGCCCGGGATGTGATACTGCTAGATCGGCAGCAGTGAGAACCAGCGCGGCCGCGCCATCGGTGATCGGACAGCAATCGTACAGAAGGACAGGGTCGCAGATAGCACGAGAAGAGAGGATATCTTCCAGGCTGACAGCGCTGCGAAATTGCGCTTTATCGTTCGATACGCCATGTCGCCTGTTTTTGATGGTCACAGCGGCGATCTGCTCTCTACTGGCACCAAACTGACGCATATAGCGCTGCATCACCAGTCCCCAGAAGCCAGGAAAGGTTAAGCCGGCCGCGCCCTCGGTTTCTGTATCGGTGGCGGCATTGATGGCCACGGTGGCAGCCTCGGCAGAAGCGCCCGTCATTTTCTCAACGCCCAGCACCAGGACGGTATCAAGCCAGCCGGCGGCGATCTGCTGATAGGCCAGGCGAACGGCAATGGCGCTGGAGGCGCAGGCGCCCTCCACCTTGATGGTCTCGATGCCGGACAATCCCAACTCATGTGCAATGAGCGGCGCCAGCACTTCCTGGCCGGTCAGCACGCCTGACAGAAAATTGCCCACGAGAAGCGATTGGATCTGCTTGCGCGGAATCCTGGCATCGACCAGCGCCTCTTCAGCCGCCTCTAACGCCAGACTTTTGATCGTCCGGCCCTTGTGTATGCCGAAGACAGTAGACCCTATCCCAATGATGGCGACATCCCTCAGCATGTGACGCCTCCTGCTCCCGCTCGCAGAGTGTCAAAAAGAGGCGCTTGGCCCTTGTTATCCATGGCACTTCGCTTCTAGGCTGCTCATGCAGGCATTTCACCACATACTATGTGAAATAAAGGTAGGCAGACAATGATAAAGTTTCGACTACTACAGGGGATGCACTAAAGTTTTGACTTACTGGTTAGTAAATATAGTAACGAGGGAGCACCTCTTTGTCAAGTCTCTATCACTGAGATCCACTCATAATTTGTCAGGCGAGCCTGCGGCCCGCCCTGGTGGAGAGAAAGGTGCGAGCCTCCTCCACACGGTCTCCCAGACCGCGTCCTCGCGCGCAGGCCTGGGGCTTCGCCCCCTGCACCCCCATGTATGAGTGGATGTCAGTCTATCACTGGCGGTAGCGTATCAATCTCTACGGGTCGAAATTTCGCAGAGCCTCTGAAGCTATTCTTCAAAACAGACTGTTAGCAAAAGACAGACTACCTATATAATCTACTTTTTTGACAAGGGTGTACCCCATCAGTATATTTTAATGCATAAGGTATCAGACATCTGATATCTGTGATGAGCAATACATCTCGGAGGAAGGTCGAGCCGGCATGGCACATGCGACAATCGATGGTGGAGTTGGTGCGTGAGACGGTGTTTAACTTGCTGCGTGACGAGCAAATGCCCGCCTTTCTTACAGGGTTTTCGCCTGTAAACCTCTCAAGTTTTGTTCAAGCAGAACCAACCATTGAGATGGCGAGAAGACGGCAGAGTTCTTGCAATTCCTGGCGTACATCCCCATAGACGATAGCATAGTGCTGGCTACAGATGTTCTGCATGAACTCATCGGTATCTTCATCCAATTCCACCATAATAAATGGATATGGTGGGCAACCTACCTCGTGGAAACGTGGCCCTGGAACCGATCTTCCCCCCGCGATATGCATCTTAAACGTCCCTGACGGTGTTGACGCAAGACGGGCTAGCGTGATCGTTCCTTCCTTATATGGTGAACTGTTGAGCAATCCTTCATACAAAGCTGTGTGCTTATTGACAATTGGGCGACCGGCGGCAAAGCTGAGCGGGGCAAAGCCACAGGCGCCAAGCAGGATGGAGTTTTCAGTCACATGATGCAGATCGCCATAGCTGGTTGGCGCTCCTGTGAGATAGTGCAGGATAAGCTGGGTCACAACCAGCGGAATGTCCCCTTCGCATGAGACAACCATTTCGTCACCCAGCATGGAAAGGGGCATACACGGGGCCATACCAAAGACACGAGAAAGCTCGTACTGGCATTTGATGGTCACAGCATCATGATGCCTCTCTTGAGCCAGCGCCTTGATAGCGGCATACATGCGGTACACCCGGTTCGTGTCAGAAGGGGTGATCACCGCAAGCATGTTCCATCCCTGTGAGCGCGGCTGGTAGAGGCGAACATCCTCATCGGTTATTTTGTGATAGCGGTCGATGATCATATACTGGTCGACGTGATCTATTTCAGGCCCGAGCTGCGAACGCAACCTGGTATGATCCACCGTTCCTGTATACATCCCCATAGATGCGTAGCCGTACAGGCCTATTCTTGCGCCTGCAAGCTCACGCTCTACGGCAGCGGCGCGCATAAACGGCACAATGTGTGAGGTGAGCTTCGCTTCATCTGGCATGCCATAGACAAAGCGGAAACGAAACGACATCTCTTCGAGCGTTTCCCGGATCACCCCCGCTGCCGGTAATGCACCCAGCGTAACGCGGCTCCCGCCATCCATATAGGTTGTATGACTCCACAGGACGAGGGGAGTGGTGCGGAAAGCACGTAGCGTCGCAATGAGGAGAGGAGCCTCCACCCAGCTTACAAGCACGAGTATGATAGCATCATACTCTTCACGATGCAGAAACGCCCTGGCCGGCTCTACATCTTCGAACGTAATCACAGGAGGGGCGGGCAGGATATCTAAGCCCATGCGCTCAAGCGCCAGGCGTGAGTCATCGATCATGCGATGGAGCACGCTTGAAGGATAATCAGGATAGCCAAAGGCTATGCAGGCAGCGCGAGGAGTACGCAATGGCATGACATATGCTCCTTTTCCACTTTGAATACTTTTCCTGCTGGCAGCCAACCGTTACCCCAGGAACAAGGGCCGGGGCATGCCTTTCACGCCGGCCCTCACACGAAACAGATCGCCCGCAAACGGCTGACTCGCTCGCTGCTCCTCACTTAACTCTTCCCAGGCCGTGGTAATATAGAGTTCATCAAGAGAAGGGCCACCGAAAGCGCAACAAGCCGGGCACTGGACTGGGAGCTCAAGCTCTGCTATATGTTTACCAGATGGGTCGTACCGGACAATCTTCCAGCCATCCCAGTAGGCTATCCAGAGCGTCCCCTCGGCATCTACTGCGAGGCCGTCAGGAACCCCCATTTCCCCTGAAGTATCCAGCAAGAGGCGGCGATGCGTAATGCTCCCTGCGTCAGGCGCGAAATCATACCGGTAAACGCATTTGCCGATTGAATCGACAACATACATGACCTGGTTATCCGGACTCCAGCCAATGCCATTGATCAGCGCGAAATGCGTGTCCATGATATGCACCGAGCCATCGGGATCCAAACGATAGAGTTCTCCCTGCATTAGATCCCATTGCCCTACCGTGCTCACGGTCCCGGCCCAGAATCTTCCCCGGCAATCAACATTGCCATCGTTGAAGCGCATGTGAGAACTGGCAACTTGTGGATGCGCAAGAAAGCTTGTCGTCCTGGAGGAAAGATCGTATAGAGCAAACCCTTTACCGGTAGCCATCACCAGCCCGCCGGAGGCCCGCAGCGCAATCGCTCCCACAGATACTCCCACGCTATATGTCTCGTACGTGCCAGTACCAGGATGATAGCGGTGAAATCTGCCTCCGAGGATATCGACCCAGTAGAGCGCCTCTTCTTCCACGCTCCACACAGGGCACTCCCCTACCATATCCTGGCAGGCAAGGACGTGTTCCAACTGAGCCATAGTCTCCTCCTTTACGGCTTGACCTCGCCTCCCTCGCCGATACTGCTGACAGATTGTACTCCGCTATAGACGACCGCCTGCACAGCCGCTTCCAGGGATTCACCTGCGCCGAGCCTGCGATAACGACCCGCTTCAACGGCTTCGCTCAGCTTAGAGGGATAGCCGATCCAGGGCTCGACAATCGCGACATTCAGGCCACGATAGCCACCATAGCAGAGGTAGAGCCAGAGGCAGCCAAAGATAGCACGTGGATATATCAGGCCAAATCCCGTTGCGGAAGAGCGATCGGTGACGGCCAGCCAGCCTTGCTCCATGCCCTCAAGATAGGAGAAGTTCATAGCAGCAGCTTCTGGCGGTAAAGGAAAGCGCAGATCTGCCATCTCTCCTCCTTGCTCCCTGGGAACAAAAGGCCAGGCAAACGTTACCCCCACCTGGCCCAACTTCCCCCCTGCAGCTTCCGCCACCACCCCTCTACAGGGAGGTACGTCGATACGGCTATCAGGGGATACGGCAAATGCCGGTTGGATGCCCCAATTAAAATCAATTGGGAGTGTGCCTGTATTGTTGATGCGGTGATCA
>CADDZH010000144.1 GCA_902812455.1 Chloroflexota bacterium
AGCAGGGGCAGGTCGCTGGCCAGGGAGAAGGGACGATAGCTGAGTGTGGTGGGAGTCTCAGCAGCGGAAGCGGAGGCAGCGCTGGCGTGTTTGGAAGCTGAAGCAGGCGAGACGGGGACAGCGTTGAGCAGGCTGACGCGGGAGGCGTCGCCGCCAGCGGCATCGAAGCGCGGTCGGATGGTGTGAGCGGGGGAGTCAGCGGGAGCGACGAGGACGACATGGCCCTGGGAGCAAGGGGAGCCATCGGGCCAGGGACGACCGGAGGTGACGATGGCGGCCAGGTGCAAGCTGAGCAGGGAGAGACCGGAGCCAGAGGGACCGTAAAGAACGGTCAGGTGAGCCAGGGGGATACGGTCTGGCCAGAGCCACTGGAGGGGGCGAGCCTGGACATCTGTGAGGGAGAAGGAGGAGAGTGTCTGGTCGAGAGCATCCTCAAAGGGGGACAGCGTCGTTTGGGACATGGGGTAAACCTTTCTGTTGCCAACGTATGGACGACCACAGGTTGGGAGAGCGAGATACAGGGCCGGGCTACGACAAGTGGCTACAGGACGATCAGTAGCAAACGAGCGGTGTTTGCTATGTTCAGTATAGCATAAAAACCAAAAGCAAGCAAGGGGTGAAGGAAACGCTTCTTGCAATCCCTCAGCATATAAGCTAAACTGTGCATAATTAAGCATAACGTAGCAGAAGGATCACAAGTATGCAATCAAGTCTTCCATTCATGCCCTCTGACAAAGAGCATCTGGATGTTCCGGCGCTTGAGACGTGGTTGTGGGATGCGGCCTGCACGGTCAGAGGAGCTACCGATGCCCCGAAGTTCAAGGATTTTATTTTGCCCCTCATATTTTACAAGCGTCTCTCAGATGTTTTTGATGATGAATTCGCCGGATATGTAGAAGAGTACGGCTCTGAAGAAGTAGCGCATGAAGTGATAAAGGCTGATCATGAGGATGCCCTGAAGAGCGGGCGCAGGCCGATTGTGCGCTTCTATGTGCCGGGGCAGTATAGCTGGCAGGCGATCCGCAATCACCCGGCAGACGGCCATCTAGGGGAATTTGTCACGGAAGCGATGCGGAAGGTGGCCGAAGTTAATCCCGAACTGCAAGGCGTGCTGGATGTGAAGGATTACAATGAGCGGCAGAGCGGGCAGCGAACACTTGACGATGATCGTCTTTCTGCACTTATTGAGGTGATCAGCCGCCACCGGTTGGGGCTTAAAAACACTGAGCCGGATATCATTGGCAGGGCCTATGAATACCTGCTACGCAAGTTTGCCGAGGGACAGGGCCAGAGCGCAGGGGAGTTCTATACGCCGAAAGAAGTGGGCTGGCTGATAGCCGAGCTTATTAACCCTGAGCCGTATACTACAATCTACGATCCTGCATGTGGTTCAGGCGGCCTGCTCATCAAGGCGAGGCTTCTCTTTGAGACCCGCCATCCTGATGAGAAATCCAGAGCGCCGAAACTCAAGGGGCAGGAACTGAACGCTGTCACGTTCGCAATGGCGAAAATGAACATGTTCCTGCATGACTATACCGACGCCTCGATAGCTATTGGAGACACATTCAAAAATCCCAGGTTTGCGGCCAAAGGTGCGGGCCTGGAGCGGTTTGATTATGTGGTCGCTAATCCCATGTGGAACCAGGACAACTATGACGAGGCTTTTTACGAGCATGATTCCTGGGGGCGATTTCGCTATGGCATCCCGCCAAAATCCTCGGCTGATTGGGGATGGGCGCAGCATATGCTAGCATCGCTAAAAGAGCTTGGCCGGGCAGCCATCGTGCTTGATACTGGCGCAGTTTCTAGAGGCTCAGGCAGCAAATCCTCGAACAAAGAGCGCGAGATCAGGAAAGCCTTTGTGGAGAACGATTTTATTGAGGGAGTTATTCTCCTGCCGGAAAACCTGTTTTATAACACATCGGCCCCTGGCATTATCCTGCTCTTGAACCGTCACAAGCCCGAAGGGCGCAAAGGGCAGTTTTTACTGATAAACGCTTCAGCCTATTTTGTAAAGGAAAAGCCGAAGAACGTACTGACAGATGCGGGCATTGCGGCAGTTGCTGAAGTTTATCGCAAGTGGGAGACGCGGGAAAAACTCAGCCGGGTGGTTACGTTGGAAGAGGTGCGGAAGACAGACTACAATCTCAGTCCATCCCAGTTTGTCGAGATAAACGGAAAAGTGCAGCATCGCCCGATAAGCGAGATACTGGCTGATCTGGCAATTGCTAAGAAAGAACGTGAGCAGGCTGATGCTGAATTGGAAGCAGTTTTAGCAAAGTTGGTATTGAATGACGTTGCCGGTAAATAACACAATGATTGGAATAGTTTTATATGGAGGGGCCTGGCATGGCACCCACAACCAGGACAACCGCAAGGGTTGTCCCTACCATATACGGATCGGCGCGCGCAGCCGTATAGGGTAGGGACAGGGCTTGCCCCTGTCCTGGCTGCGGCACCGATTCGCTGCCCAAGCGCATTCGCCAGCAAGGTCTTGAATGAGAGAGTTGTATGATGGATAGTCTGAAAATGCCAACACAACAAACTGTAATTGCTCAGGATACAGAAAACTCGTTTGTTTTTGGAACAAAAGCAAATGAAATGCCTCCAGACTGGCAGATGGTAAGGTTAGGAGATTGGCTAGAAGAGGAAGTTCTGACCATAAAAAATGGATTCCCTCAAGGCTCACATAATGAGGAAGGGCAGGGAGTGCCCCATCTTAGGCCATTTAATGTTACAAATAATGGCTCAATAGACTTATCACAAATAAAGAGTGTAGCACCTCCAGCAGAAGAAAGCCCTTACTGGGTACATCGTGGGGACGTAGTGTTTAATAATACGAATAGCGAGGAATTGGTAGGTAAAACAGCCTACTTCCCTTTTGAGGGAAAGTTTGTTTTGTCAAACCATATGACATTAGTTCGCGTTTTAGACCCAAGCATAGTAGACGCTTACTGGCTTGCTAAAAAACTGCACTATCTCTATGAACAAGGGGTATTTAAAGCTCTTTGCAGGCGTCACGTTAATCAGGCGAGTGTAAGCCTAGAACGTTTTAAATCTATCAGTTTTCCTTGTCCCCCGATAAGTGCCCAACGCGCTATCTCGAAAGTGCTGCAAACAGTACAAGAGGCAATCCAGACACGGCGAGATGAGCTAGAGCTAGAGCGTGAGCGCAAGGCTGCCCTCATGGAATATCTTTTTACGCATGGTACTCGTAGAGAACCACTCAAGCTGACTGAGATCGGGGAAATGCCGGAGAGTTGGGAAGTGATGAAGCTAAGAGAGTTATGTACGAAGATCACTGATGGTACACACTTTACGCCGACTTATGTTAATGATGGAGTACCTTTTCTTAGGGTAGTAGATATTCAAGGGGGGCAAATTGATTGGAAAAACGTTAAGAGAATCCCGAAGAAGGAACATGATGAATTGATCAAGCGCTGCAAGCCTGAGAAAGGTGATGTTCTTCTCTCTAAGAATGGGACTATTGGTAGAACGAAAGTGATAGATTGGGATGCAGAATTTAGTATATTTGTCAGTCTTTGCCTGCTAAAACCTAAGCGCAATTTATTGAACAATATATATTTGGCTCACTTTCTTGAATCTAACGGTTTACCTCAAATTCTAAAACGAGGGAAGAGAATGACCGTGACAAATTTGCATCTTGTTGAAATCAATGAGCTTCTTATCCCTCTCCCTTCTCTTTCAGAGCAAGCCGAGATTGTTGAGATATTAGAAGCATGTAATAGTAAAATTGCTACATTAGAAGAAGAAATATCTCTATTGGAAGAGTTTTTCCGTGCCCTTCTTGAAGAACTTATGACAGGGCGGCTATTGACAACTCCATTGATTGAGGCGGAGCAGGCATCATGAGTGAGCGAACGAGCGTACAGCTTCCAATGATTAAGTATGCCGGGGAAATTGGCTGGGCGTATATAAAGCCTGATGAAGCTTTGCGGATGCGCGGGGGAGAAAGCGGGCTCTACTTCACTGAAATCCTGGAAGCCCAGCTTATACGCCTCAATCCTGGCGTTGTTGATATTGGACGAGCGCAGGAGATTATGCGGCAGTTGAGCCTGCTGAAGCCTTCTATTGCTGGCAATCGTGACGCGCTGTTATGGATGCGAGGGGAGCAGTCTGTTTTTGTGCCCGATGAAAAACGCGAGCGCAATGTCAGACTGATAGATTTTGACAATCCTGAACATAACATCTATCAGGTTACTGATGAATGGACATATAAAAGCGCCGTTTTCAGGAACCGGGCTGACATTGTCTTTCTCATTAACGGCATTCCGGTTGCTATCGCCGAAACGAAAAAAGCCGGGCTGCGTGACGGGCTGGAATCGGGCATAGAGCAGATCCGCCGCTATCATCGCGAAACCCCGGAAATGCTGATCGCCCCGCAGCTTTTTGAAGTGACCCAGCTTCTTGACTTTTACTACGGAGCGACCTGGAACACGAGCCGCAAGAATATCTTTAACTGGCGAGAGGTGGATAGCGGCGACTTCGAGCAGAAGGTGAAAAATTTCTTTGATCGCAGGCGCTTTTTGCGCGTGCTGCGCGACTATATCATCTTCCTCACAAAAGATGATGAGTTATCGAAGGTGATCCTGCGCCAGCACCAGATACGGGCAGTCGAAAAGACGGTCGATCGCATTGAGGAAGGGAAAAAGCGGCACGGGCTAATCTGGCATACGCAGGGAAGCGGCAAAACGCTGACCATGCTCACCATTGCTTCTAGACTTCTGGAAGCGCCGCACAGGGAAAAACCAACGATCATTATGCTCATCGACCGAAACGAACTGGAAAGCCAGCTCTTTAAAAACATCACGAGCTATGGCATAAGCGGGTTCCAGGTTGCCGAGAGCAAGCGGGATCTGCGCGATATCCTGGCTTCTGATTATCGCGGGCTTGTGCTATCCATGATCCACAAGTTTGATGATATTCCGGCGAACATTAATCCGCGCAGGAGCATTATTGTGCTGGTTGACGAGGCGCACCGCACAACGGGTGGCGATCTCGGCAATTACCTGATGGGTGCCCTGCCGAATGCAACCTATATTGGCTTTACCGGCACACCAATTGACCAGCTCTCAAGCGGGAAGGGAACATTCAAGGTCTTTGGCGTTGACGACCCGGAAGGCTATCTTGACAAGTATTCGATTGCCGAGTCGATTGAGGACGGCACGACGGTCAGCCTCAACTATGCCTTAGCTCCATCGGATCTCAGGGTTGATCGCGACACCCTCGAGAGGGAGTTCTTGAATCTGGCCGAGGCAGAAGGGGTCAGCGACATCGAGGAGCTCAATGGCATTCTTGACCGGGCGGTTGAGCTCAAAGAAATGATGAAATCACCCGACAGGATCGAGAAAATTGCCGCGTTTGTAGCCCGGCATTTTCAGGAAAACGTGAATCCGATGGGCTTCAAGGCGTTTCTGGTGGCGGTGGACCGCGAGGCGTGCGCTTTGTATAAAGAGGCGCTTGACAGGTATTTGCCGGCGGACTGGTCGGAGGCTGTGTATTCGCCGGCGCACAATGATGGGCCTGAGCTGAAAAAATATTACCTGAGTGAGGATGAAGAGAAGAAAGTGCGGCGGGACTTTACGAAAAAAGGCGCTCTTCCCAAGATACTCATTGTAACGGAGAAGCTCTTAACCGGCTTTGACGCGCCGATCCTCTACTGCATGTATCTTGATAAGCCGATGCGGGATCATGTGCTCTTGCAGGCCATTGCCCGCGTCAATCGCCCATATGAGGATGAGGACGGGCTAAAGAAGCCGTATGGTTTTGTGCTGGACTTCGTGGGTATTTTTGAGCGCCTTGAGAAAGCGCTGGCATTTGACTCGGATATCGTGGCCTCGGTCATCCAGAACATCGATACCTTGAAGCTCCTTTTCGAGAAGTATATGCGCGAGGATGCGCCGAAGTACCTGCCATTTACAAAGGGCTGGGATGATAAGGCGAAAGAGCGGGCGATTGAGCATTTTGAGGATAAGAAGAGGCGCGATGATTTTTTCACCTTTTTCCGCCAGTTGCAAAACCTCTATGAAGTGCTCTCGCCGGATGCGTTCCTGCGTCCATTCCTGGATGATTACCATGCACTCACCGAGTTGTACGAGTTTATCCGCGAGGCGTTCAGCGACCGGGTTTATATCGACAAGGAGCTAAGCGCGAAGACAAAGAGGCTGCTGCGGGAGAGCGCGACAAGCGGTTACCTTGAACTTCCGGGAGCTATCCACCAGCTCGGGCCAAAAGAGCTGGCGCTTCTCAAAGAGAGCAACACCGATGATGTGACAAAAATCCTGAACCTGCGCAAGATACTGGCCACCACCGTTGAGCGAGAGGCGCATTCACAGCCCTTCCTTCTTTCTATTGGAGAGCGAGCAGAAGCATTAGCGCAACTGTATGAAGATCGGCATTTGACGACGCAGGAAGTGCTGGCCGAGTTTGAAAGGCTAGCGCAAGAATACGTAGAATCCAGCAATGAGCGGCAGCGCTTAGGTTTAGATGCCAACGGCTATGCCATCTTTGCTACGCTAAAGCCAATGGTAAGTGGAATTACAGCCAACCAGGCTATAGAGTTGGATCGACTGTTTGGCTGCTATCCAGATTACCGGTGGAACGAGCAGCAGGAAAAAAGGCTGAGGGCCGAGCTATATAAAGCTCTGTTGCCAATAACAGGTTCGCAGAAGATGGTTGACGCGGCCAACGCTCTTATGAGGCTGCAGAGAGTATGAGCAAAGCTTCACATCCACAGGAAAGCAAGAATGTAGCCGCTGATGTCATCCTGAGCGAAGCGAAGGATCTCTATATGAACAAAACTCCACAAGAAAGCAAGAATATAGAATATACGGCCACCTGGTACGATGCCGACGAAATGCGCTGGGCTGTGCGAGATTGGGCTACCCGCATCGGCGTCAAACCTATCCAGGTGCAGATCCGCCCCATGAACACGAAATGGGCTTCTATTTCCACATCGGGACGCCTGACGCTGAACAGCGAGCTTCTTTCGCTTCCTAAAGAGCTAGGGGAGTTTGTGATTGTCCACGAGCTTGTGCACCTGCTTGTGCCTAATCATGGGAAAGTGTTCAAGAGCTTTATGCTGGCGTATATGCCGGACTGGGAAGAAAGGGAAAGGGAGCTGCGGGGGTATGTCAAGGAACAGAAGAAGGAGAAAATAGATAATTTGTCCTATTGATTTGCTTTCGTTTCTACTCTTCTATAATATGCTTCAGATAGCTATGTGAAATTATGACCGGAGAATTAAGAATACTTATGCCTAAGATCAGGATCGGCTACCGAAAGTTATTTGATGCTAGGGGATGCTCAATAGCACACCGACCAACCCCTATGACGTTGTTGCTCGTCCAGAGGCATCTGACAGGTTCTTGCTTAGTACTTCTAAGAAGGGCCTGGCCTGGTCTGGAGGAGTCTCTACCTCGATCTTTTTCCCTGAAGGATCCTCAATAGATATTTTATAAAGTTCTGGCTTCATCTTTTCTAAGTACTTCAGCATCAGCTCCCTTGTTTCATCTGGCGCTTGCAGCGCTTGCCGCAGGAGCTCGGCGGAGACTTTCTGTTCTAACTCCTTAAGCATCAGCTCCCTTGTCTCAGGCCCTAATAACACCATTACTTTTTTCAAAGTCTCTGGATCAGGATAGAGATTTTTTTGTTTTGCCTCTTGTTTTGAAACAGCAAAAATCTTCCGCAGGGTAAATAGCGCGGAGACTACAACAGGAGCAGTGATTGCTAACAGTATTGGTAGTATTACCCAGTCCATCTTATATCTCCGCTAGAGCTTTACAACTCGCGCCTGCAAGTAAGGTAAGCACGAACATTACAACTGAAGTAAGTGCAATAAGATCCGGTCTACGGGGCTGGCTCTCGGCTATGACAAATACAGCCGACGAAAGGAAGAAAACCATGAGACATGTACCTAATGAGTACATATTCCAGGATCCTTTAGTTTTTCCGCTCATAACTAAGTCACCTATAGCTTCTGCGGAAACTGCGGCACACACAAGTACAAGCTCTCCATGAGAAATTATATCATAATTGAAGAATGAGCCCCCGTTCACGACAGCCCGGTAAGCATTTACAAAGATTGGTAACAATGCAGCAGCTACGCTAAATATTATCCATTGATGGAGCTTTCGGCTTATTCGAGTGCGAACAGGCTCTATATCTATCCCTAAGGCCTCTTTTACGCGTAACGCTAACGCCTCAACGTCAATTATGGTCGAAGGTAATGCTTCCCTCCTTGCTACATCATCTTTTGTAATTTGAGCCGCTGCTTGCTCGCTACCTGTATCATCCTTTTCGGGGATAATTTGTTTCTCGCCAATAATTGTCCCCTCATCTTTTTGAGATTTCGCTTCTGCCATAAGACCGCTCCTTACCTGGTTTCCTATTAACTTAAAAAGGAGTAAGGGGGTAATAACCTCTAAGAAAGCCCTTCGTCCGAACCTTTAAGCATAAAATATAATATCTTATGAAGTTGAGATAGTAAAGTTATCACCATCGTATTGAGCTATTTGGGCCATATTTGACTACAACTACATTAGTAGCGATTTAACATATCTTGACACGTAATGTCTAACAACGAAAATAAAAGGCATTAATTGAAAAATTTAGCGTATAATAGAAGATATAGCCGGTTACCGAGATCCACTCAATTTTCCATCATTACGCTACGAAACTGCCCCCTGAGTTCCTTCGGCTCAAAGCCTTTGCTTAACCTATAACTCATAGATCCGCCATAGACTATAGTGAAACTTCTCCTAAGCTGAGATTATCACTTTTTCTTCCTACGAGTCTGCCGTTTCCTCCTGGTGGTAACTATTCCTTCTTGAGCTAGACGGATCCTGGCATTCCTTCTGTTCCGTCTCATTAGTCTATTTTCAAGCTTACTGATAGGATGCGAGCCTATAAAAGCGCTCAGTCCTAAAACGATAATAGTAATAAAGAAGATCAGGGTGACATTTAGGGTAGTGAATGTGTCATGCAAGACTTTTTCTTGAACCCAAGAAGAGAAGAGATTGAAAAAAACGCTAACTACCAAAACCACAAAGGCACTAATGAGAAGGGGAGCCCGAGTTTTTATAACCAAATAGCCGATGGCTACAAGCGCAATCCCTACACCAATAAGTAAAAGGATATTTGAAAGAATATCTTTTTGGAGCCATGAGGTTAATAAATTTATGAAAATACCAGCCACAAAGCCAAGCGCAATACTCGTCCAAGTTGCAAGCTTACGCGATCTTCTTGACCGGGGCATTTTAATGCCTCCTGAGAGAAAAATAAGGTGATCAATCTTTATAAAATTTAAACGTAATTACTCGATATGTATCAAATCTACTTTAAAAGAGCTTTTGGTCTAGTCTACGTCATTAGTACAATAC
>CADDZH010000145.1 GCA_902812455.1 Chloroflexota bacterium
TCATTCCATCCTGTGTGTCACTTGTAACTTTCGTCTGCACTAAATTGTGGAGTTCGTCTGCACTGGCGAACGAGCCTGTTCCCCTGCCCCTCATCCCGAATAGGCATTCAGCGCGAGCCGTTCGACACGGGTGGCCAGCTGCGAGACCGACGGCTCGCTATAGAGGCGCGTCGTGTCGAGCGAACTGTGCCCCAACAGCGTTGCCAATCCAACGAGATCTCCTGGGTACTGCGCCAGGTAATTACGCGCGAAGGTGTGCCGCAGCGTGTGGGCGCTGGTCTCTTCTGGCACCAGGTTGCCAGCGGATTTGACCAGGTCAGCGATCATCTGCCCCATCGCCGAAGTCGTGAGCGCGCCTCCTTTCTGGCTCCCAAAGACCGGTTCAAATGCCCGTGGAGAAGCAGGTTTGGGCCATTTGGCAGCGACCGCCTTGATCGAAGGTTTCTCAATGCCCAACCTAGAAGCCACATAGGTGGAGAGGGCGTCACGGGCGGAACTATTAAGAGGGACCGACCGGGCTTTATTCCCCTTACCGGCCCGCACCAGCAGGAGGCCGCTGCGCTCGCCGAAGGTAATGTCGCCGAAGGTGAGGCCGCTGCACTCGCTCAAGCGTATCCCGGTCTGGAGCAGCACCTGCACGATCGCGTAGTTGCGGGCAGGATCGTGCGAGAGTTGCGCCTGGCGGAGCAGGGCATTGACCTGGGAACTCGAGATCCCTTCTCGTTTCGAGCCGACTTCCCCGCCGACCAGCTTCACCCGTGCTGCCGGATCGAGTGGCAGATAGCCCTGATCGACCAGCCAGGCGCACCACTCGCGCAGGGCGCTCACGCGCAGGTTAATAGTACTGATGGATTTGTGCTGCTCATGTTGCAGTTCGTTGCGATAGCCAATCAGCGCAATCGGTGTGAGATGCGCAAGTTGGAGCGGCGCGCGTTCTTCCTGTTCATACCAGGTCAGGAAATGCGCAACGGCCTGCGTATACTTTTTGACCGTCCCTGCCGCATTGTCGTGTTCCTGTAAAAATTGCCGCCAGTCCTCCAGGAGCACCCTGGGCGTCCGGTCACCTCGCTCGGTTTTCAGGGAAGTCACGCGCTGCATCGAGTCCTCCAGATCATTGAAAAATATTTCCCGCTGTTATTTTTGCCGTTTAGCCGGGCCGTTGCGAATCGGTTGTGAGCGTGAAGCTTGCCCCACGTATACCACAGGAGAGCGGGAAATGGGTATTTCCCGCTCCATTCTCGCAAGGGGACCAGGAGTATGACGGTTCAGGAGATCGGGCGCCTTTCACCAGCCGATCAGCTGAAACGCGGCCCAGTAGTACGGGTCGGCGTAGGGGCACGCCTCGGGCGGTCCCTCCTCGGCGGTCTCGCGGATGCGTTCCTGCGCCTGCATGGTATCGAAGCGCACGCCGCCCCCGCGCACGGCCACAAGCTGTTCTGCCGGCACCCCTGGCAACACGGCTGCTGGCTCGAGCGCTGGCGCAGCGCTCGAGGTCGCGCTGGCGAGTGGTTGGTAGGCCTGAGCGATCGACGCCTGCCAGAGCTGTAAGTCCTGGTTGGTGACGGTGCGTAGCCAGCGCTGGGCGCGCGCTAGAGCCGCGGCTGGCGCCTCCTGGGTCATGCGCGGCAGCCATTCCTGGGCGAAACGCACCATGAGCAGGTAGGTCGCTTTATCATCCACCGGCCAGAGCGTGGCCAGCACCGCACGGGCGCCAGCCTGGAGCATCCCGGCGGCCAGGCTGCGCACCTCGTCGCGTGCCCCGCTCAGATCGAGCAGCGCGGTCTGGCAGGCGGAGAGGATCAGCAGGCGCAGCCCGCGCATATCGATCCGATAGCTGAGGAGCTCTGCCAGGGTGACCTCTTTCTGATTGGCCAGCAGCAGCCGCGAGCGCAGGAAGTCTGTCAGGTCGAACCGGCCATGACAGGAGGCATCGACGACCAGGCCGGACTTTAGCGCGGTGAGCAGCCAGTCGCGGGTCGCCTGCCACTGGACGCGCGACTGGGCAGGCAGCCCGAGCTGATCGGCCAGCCTCGCCAGGGTGAGCGCCTCCGCTTCGCCCCAGCGCAGTTCCTGTGGCGTGGGCGCAGGATTGCCCAGGGCGTAGAGGCCCTGGCGCTGTATGGTGCTTTCTGGTACGGTGCCTGGGTTTCGCCAGAGCGAACGAGCGCTGGGAGCGAGACTGACCGGCAGCGTCTCTATTAGGGTGCGTCCATCAGCGAGCGGAACGGCCCCCAGGGGAAAGGCGGAAAGCTGGCCACAGGGGATGAGCGAGAGGCTGGCTGCTCCCCCTGCTCGCAGCCAGGCCGTCATGGGACGCACCGCCACCTCACCCAGCCTTCCCAGGCAGCGCTCGAGTTCATGCTGCAATAACAGATATGCCAGCGTCCCTCGTAGAAGCGCGGTGCCTGCTTCGTTGAATGTGTCGAGAGGCCGATCGACGAGCGGAAGCAGTGCAGGGATGGCGAGCAGCTCCTGCGCCGCCAGATCGAGCGTACCCGCGTGACTCGCCTCCTGGCAGGCCGCGTGCAGGGCTTCGGTGTGCTCGCGCAGGGTCTGGCCGGGCCAGGCGCGCAGGCGGTCGAAGGCGCTGCCCTGCAAGGCGCAGGCAAAGCCGCCGGTCACCCGGTCTGCATCGTCTCCCAGATGGGTCTCCAGCAGCTCGCCCAGCAGGTCGGTAGTGAGGGCTGGCAGGTCGAAGGCCGCAAAGTGCGCGGGGGCCTGAAGACCGGGATGGGCTGCAAAGGCGGCTACCGCCAGCCCACCCCACGGCGTCGCCGCCAGGTAGACCAGGGCGTGGCCTGAGCCACAGCGCCCCGCCGCTGCCAGGATCGAGGAGGCCGCGAAGGTATCGCCCAGGAAGTCGGCCGGGTCTCCGGCTGCCCGTATCTCTGCGACCAGTGCATCGAAGTCGGCCTTTGCCGCTCGATAGGCCGCGATGCGCTCCAGATCGAGGCGGCCATCGTCGTCCAGCTCTCTTGACGGTGGCGCGTGCAGGGCGGCCTGGGCATCAACGAACGCCTGGCGCATCTCAATGTAGCGCGCCCGCCGCCCCTCGTCGTTGATCAACGCGGGATCGGCGGCATTGAATTGCAATGCTTCGGCCAAGCCACGCGCCCGACCACGCTCGATGGACACCGCGGCCTCCTCGAGTCTGCCCAGTCGCGCCAAGGCAAAGCCGTCGCGGGCGTGCGCATCGCGCCCTTCTTTGAGGATCACGTCGCGTCCCACGGCTCCCGCGCCCAGGGCGACGAGCAGGTCCTCGGCCTCGTGTGCTGCGACATACGCCTCATGGATGGCGGGCCACTCACTACGCTGCGCCTGCACCTCGGCGCAGGCGAGCTGCACGGAGCGATGCTGTTCTGGGAAGCTGTGCAGGGTGTAGACACGCAGGGCTTGGTGATAGCAGGCCAGCGCCTGTTCCAGATTGTCCTGGCGTCCTCCGACCAGCCGCTCCTGATAGACGTTTCCCAGGCGCAGGTGCGTCTCAGCAGACTCACGCGCATAGCTCTCCGGCGTCAGCACCCTCAGCGCCTGCTGGAAAAAGGCGATGGCCTGTTCCAGGTTCGCCTGTCGCTCGCCTGCGAGACGATGCTGGTACACCACGCCCAGGTTGGCCTGGTAGATGGCGGCCAAATACGGAAAGGACTCGCGATCCAGGACCTGGAGCGCCTGTTGATAACAGGTGATGGCCTGCTCCACGTTCTCGCGTCGTGTGCCCGCCAGACGCTGCCAGTAGGCATTGCCCAGATTGTTCTGCAGGTGCGTGTAATCAATCGGGCTGGTTTCCGGGGTAAAGACGCGCAGCGCCTGACGAAAAGAGGCGATGGCCTGTTCCAGATTCGTGCGTCGCTCTCCTGCTAGACGCTCCAGATAGATGGCCCCCAGGCCGTTCTGGGCATGCGCGTACTCGGAAGGGAACGCCTCCAGGGTCAAGATGCCCAAGGCCTGCCGATAGCAGGCCAGGCCACGTTCCAGATTCTCGCGCCGCTCCCCCGCCATGCGCAGCCTGAAATAGGCCCATCCGAGATAGCACTGGGTTTGCGCATACTC
This sequence comes from Chloroflexota bacterium, assembly GCA_902812455.1. Next base: position 4,051 of record CADDZH010000145.1, read on the forward strand.
GTAGGGGAACGCCTCTGGCGTCCAGACCCGCAGGGCTTCGTGCTGGCAGGCAATGGCTTGCTCGATGTTGGCGCGTGCTTCTCCGACCTGGCGGCTCTGGCAAATGCGGCCCAGCACATTGTGTATCGCAGCGTACTGACGTGGGTAGCGCTCCAGGGTATAGACGGCCAGCGCCGCCTGGGACTCGTGATACGCCGCTTCCAGCACGGACGTGAAGTCCCCATACGCGGTCTCGAACCAGGCCAGCGCCAGCTCAGCATGCAAGGTGGCAAGCGCTTCAGGAGCCAGGCCCGCGTGATCGTGCGCACAGGTCAGCGCCGCTTGCACCAGCTCTCGCCGCCTGGCTCCCGTCTGATAGGCCGGTTGCACCCGTTTCAGTTCAACCAGTTGCTGCCCCAGCGTTTCGAGCCACGCCGGTAGGTCGAGTGCGAAGCCGCCAGAGGTGTTCACGTACGCCTCGCGAATGGCCTGGACCGTTCCTCCTCGCGCACGGGCGTCTTGGAGCACACGCAGGGCTTCCCGCAGTCGTTGCGTCTCGGCGGGCTGTCCACCGGTTCGTCTCAGCTCCTCCATGAGGAGCCCCTCACTCTCGGGCGCAAGGAGGTGCAGGTGCGTTTCCAGGAAGCGTCGCTGCTCGCGAGGTGTGGGCAAGGCGAGCCACCGCACGAGTTGGCCACGCGCCGCATCATCCCCCGCCGCTCCAGGAAACGTTTCCCGAGGTGGATGCCATGGAGTCTCCATCGGCTCCTCCTTTCCGCGCATGACGCCGAGAGAAGACACGCAGGAACAAATCGTCAGCCATGCGACGACAACCTCTGGACCAGACGATCCTTCTGAGGTTCCAACTCTACTATAGACGAAATTGGCTTCGTCTGCAAGAGGGAGACACCAACCAAGGAGCGTCTCCTCCCCCGTTATCAACACTCACAAGCTTGTGAGTGTTCAAACGCGTATCGTTCAGGGTACACTTGAGAGGAAAGGGAGAGACACCAACGATGCTCCTGGCAAACATGGGCAATTTTACGCCTGTTTTTGTTCAGGTGAGCCGGTAATCTTCCTTGCACCGTGATGGAGGTCCGTTCGTGATCGAAGACCCTGATGGGGAAACAAACAACCAGCAAGGAGATTTTGCCATGACACACCTGAAACGAAGGACTGGCTTCATCCTGGTCCTGCTGCTCGTCCTCAGTGCGCTCCTTGTCGCTTGCGGGAGCAGCACTTCCTCCCCTGTGGCGACGCCGGGACAGACGTCGAATGTGCAAGGAGACTTTGCCGGACAAATTCTGACCGGAGTTCCTGTGCCGATCGATGTGGCCTTCTCGACCGATGGACAGCAGGTGATGGCTTACTTCTGCACAGATATTACCTATAAGACCACCAGCCACATGCAGGTCGCGCAATGGTTCAAAGGGCCGGAGAGGAATAATCGCGTGAACCTGACGGCTGGCGGGAGCCACCTGGTGGCAACGGTCACGGCGACGACGGTGAGCGGAACCACCACCTTTGCAGCGGGGACCACCTACCCGTTCACCGCCACCAGGAGCGCCGTGCAAGAAGAGGATGCGTACTATCATACCCAGGGAGGGATCTATCGCAGTGAGCAAACCATGGGGGGAGTACGCTACCTGGCCGGCTGGATTATTCTCAATGTGGACATGCCTACGATCCCTGCTCAAGCCTCTCCCACCGTTGGCGGCCACCTCGCACGGCTCTCCCCGGCCGACACGTTCTGTTGGCGGATTGGAGGAGCGATCAAGAATGAGCAAACCGGAGCGAGCCTGGCCGCTCCGGTGCCAACGAGAGCAGAGCTTGCTGCTCACCGCATTGTCGTGCCGGGCCTGGGGACGTTTGCCCTGACCGTGATATGAATCCAGCCCGTGCTCTCTCGCTCCCAGGAAATCAGTGTTTCATGAACGTCTGTCGTGAGGTCGTCTGAACACCTGTCCCCACGACGACAAACGAACACCAGCATTGCAGTGAAAAGGAGAAGACCATGCCAGACACTTTCAACCCGGCTCCAGAGCGTATTCTGGAACTGAACTCCAGTAACCCTCCTCTGCCCAATCTGTGTGAAGGCGCAGGAGTGGTGGTGGGCAACCAGACCTTTGACAGCACGCACGTCCCGTTCGAGTGGACCCCGATTCTGAATCCTACCAATGAATATGATGACCGTGTTGCCGTGGCTGGTTGGACCATCCAACCGCAGGTTTCAGGACAGGATAATCCCTTTCTGCATCCCTTTGGCAACGACTGGGAATGCTCTATCGCCCCTGACCCGCCGTATGCCTCTGTCCTTGCGCAAACCAATTGCGCGTTTGATGATGGTTCCCCTGGAGCAACCAGCGCTAGCTACCTGAGCGCACTCGCCACGGCCAGTCAGGAGGGCCTGCCCACACTGGCGGTGTGTGGGAAGAGTGGACACGGGGTGCTCGGCGTCGAAATGGACGAAGGGCTCATCCCAGCCGAGTATCGCTCCAACGCGGGAGACCGCATCGTGGTCTACGGTCGGTGGATTGTCGATGATGGACACAATGACTTCCATACCGAGATCCATACGCCGCTGATGCTCGCCTGGGCGCGTTCCATCAGCGGCCCCAGCCCGGTCGCGGCACAGGAGATGCCGAATGCGGTTCTCGAAGGAGGAGTAGCGACCCCCTTTCCTGGGCCGTCGACCTTCTCGCGCATCATCACGCGTCCCTACTTTGTCAGCCAGTACTTCGATGATGGAAAATCACTCTTCCCGCACATCATCGACCAGGCTGAAAGCCTCAATGGTTTCTTTGAGACCATCAATCCCTTTGAGCCAGCCGTGCTGGACGCCGTGGCGACGGTCTCTCCCTATCCGTTCCAGGGGACCCACTCGCTGACCTATACCGTGCGTACACCCCAACCACGGCCAAATCCTAACGACGAACTGCTGGTCTGTTACCACTTCATTGTCCGCGATGGCTGTTCTGTCACCCTGGCGCAGGCCGGTGCCGGTGATGATGGGATCAGCGTTACCATCACCCTGGAAAACCTTCCACCTCCGCCTGATCCCTGTCAACAATACATCGGTGAAGAGATCGGCGCGAGCAACCTGGTCGAGCGGATTGCCAATACGCCAGTGCCCACCAACCCGCGAGCAATAGAGGCCAGGGAACAGGCATTGGCGAACGCTGTAAAGCTAGCACAGGAGGCGAGCGCGAAGCTCGCCGCATGCAGAAAACACCATCCTACTCCTCCACCTGCGCCACCAACCTATCAAGCGCCAGCGCTCCCGGCACATGAGACCTCCACCATCCCATTTGATCAGCTGCCCTTGCCAACCGCACACAGCCTGCAAGCGGCGCTCGCGGAGTTCTGGGCCTGGGCAGTCAGCGCGAGTTTTACCGCCGTGACCTATGCCGGGCAAGGCGGTCCCCACACCAGACACGATCAGAAGGATCTGACCTGGGCGAAGCCGGTCAAAGATCTGACAGCATCTGATCGTACTGTTCACACGGTCAGCAACGATCAACCCTTTCCCAGTTTCGGGCTGGATCATTCTTGGGTGGGGAAGTGCTTCTCCCGGTCCTACTGGCCTCGCGCTTGAGTAATCGCAAAGAAGACGTTCATCGGTAACAAAAGGAGGAAACTCGATGCAAAAATTTCCCATTGGTTCCCTGATATCTCGCGCTTCACCCATTACCCGGCGCAGACCCATGCAGCAGGTGTCTGCCTTTCTAGGGGTGCTGTTCGCGCTGCTCCTCGTGCTGAGTGCCTGTGGCGGCACAACTGGCCCTACTGCCGGAGCGACGCCAACTCTTCCCCCTGGCTGTACCAGGAGCAGCAGCCTCACCCTCGTCTCTGCGGTGGGATATGGTACGGATGCGGCAATGGCTTTCCACCAGCAAACAGGCGTTCCCGTGCGCGTCATCCCGTTTGCTGACCACTATGACGGCAGCAATGGTGCTGCCTGGGATGTCGCATGGGTTTCGCAGCTCCTCGCGCAGAAGGGGGACAACGACCGGGCGTTGCTCAGGTGGACCTCCCCCAACCTGGGTAGCTATACCTCCCTGGGGGCACGCCTGGTCCCAGTTGACCATAGCTACTATCCAACCGGGGTGACCGCTGCCGAGGCGATTGTCTACAACCTGAACCATGTGCCAGCAGCAGGACTCCCCGCCACCTGGACCGACCTGGAGAAGCCCGCCTACAAAGACGAGGTGGCCGAAACCTCGATCTTCTGGAGCAGTACGACCTACACTACGGTGACGGGCATCTCGCAGCTCTTGGGAGGGCCGGACCAGGGTCTCCACTTCCTGCTGGGTTTGCAGGCGAATGGCGCTATGTTTCCTGGAACCGACGACCTGACGCTCAAACTGGTGGAGAGCGGCGCCCGCGAGTTTGGCATTGTGCAGGACAGTGCCTACTACCTGGCCAAGCACCAGGGGCAGCCACTGGGCATCATTTACCCCACCACCGGCGTGGTGGCGCTCACGACGAACCTGGCTATTCGAGCCACAAGCCGAGAGCAGGCGTGTGCTGAGCAGTTCGTGAATTGGGTCCTCTCCCCTGCTGGGCAGGCGGTCCTCACCCATCATGATCCTACGGAGAGCGAGACCTACTTCGTCCCCATCATCCGGGGAGTCACTCCCCTCGTGAGCCGGCAGACGACTGGCATTCCCTTTGTGCCGTATAATGTAGTGAAGTGGGCGCGGCTTGCCCTGGCGCAGCGCTTGTGGGTCAACAGCCATGTGCAGTCAGCACACACGGCAGTCAGTCCACTCTTGCCGGGTGGGGATGGCAGCTTATGCAAAGATAACTGTGATCCTTGCCTGTGTAATTGCCTTTGCCATTGACGAGGCGAGGTGGGCCGGGTGCGCCGGGTGCGTCCTGGCACGTTGTGCTGCCAAATGGCCTGGTGTGCTTCGCCTGCGCTTTGCTCATCGGGGAAGCGCGAGGAGAAGCAGGAGCAAGCCCGGCATGACACAGGAAAAAGCAAGGACCAAAACAATGGAGGTGACCGATGCGTACACAGGCGAATAACCCAGCTATTACACCCGTGCTGCGCCTGGCGACGCTGATCGAGGCGCTGGTGCTGGCCGGCGCGGGCGGCCTGCTGTTCTTCTGGCCGGCCCTGGCTCGCACGCTGTGGCCCTGGCCGCTCGCGCCGTTCAACACGGCCTTCCTGGGGGCGGTCTACCTGGCCTCCTTTGCCACGGTCGGCATGCTGC
>CADDZH010000146.1 GCA_902812455.1 Chloroflexota bacterium
TGTCAAAGCTGCTTACACCATCCAGCAGCCACTCGTACTTCTGCGTCTCGAAATCGAAGCTGTAAATTGTTCCCTTCGGCTCATGCGAATGTGCATTGTCTGATGAATGAAGCGCTCCTTCGATTGGGAAACTCAGAAATAGGGCTTTCCCTTTGATGCCGCGCACCCTGCTGAAGCGGCCTTCCGAGACGGGGAAAGGAAGCACACGTTTCGTGATCCCATCGAGATCGATGACCAGGGAGAGCTTTTTAGAAGCTGATGTTTCCTTTTCGCTGCCCTCTTCCTGTCCCTCTTCTTCAGCCCCGTTTTCAGCTTGAGAAGCATCTGCTTCCATCTCGTTCTGCTCCTCTTCCTCAGAGTCCTCCTCCGGCTTCTTTGGAGCATTTTCTTCTTTTTCCTTGTCTTTTCCCTTAGGGGGTTTAGGCTCAGGCATAAACGGAGAACGCTGGTCTTTTCTCAGCATGATCACGTAAGGTTTCGTGCTGCGTGGGAAGCTCCATTCAGCTTGCAAGCTATCGTGGATCGGATTGAATGTGCGTTTACTCAGGAAGTACAGGTATTGGCCTTCTGGATCAAATGAGGGCGAGAAATCCCAGGTGACAGGTTCGGTAACAGCGTGCGTTTCACCGGTCTCGATGTTACATAATTTGATGATGCTGGTTTGCGCCGTGTTGTCGAAGCTGTATGCCAGCCAGCCACCACCAGGAGACCAGGCCAGGCCAGTAATGCGCCCATAATCGCTTTTATCTACAAGCGCCGATTGTTCGCGCTCCAGATCAACGACGAAAAGCTCGTTACGATGATTGGCGATGGCGACGAGATCGTCTGTGGGGGAGACTTCTAGACTGGTAGCCCGGCCAAATTCGAGGTCGCGCAGCACTTTTGGTTCGCTCGCTTCTTCGGGATTAAAGATCACCAGCGCTTCCTGCCCAATTTCATCGCTGATGGCCACAAAGCGCTTGCCATCGTTGAGCCACTCTAACATGCGATAGCGCACACCATCAGGCTCTCCATGCTGGAGCACCGGCCCTTCCCAGTTGCCCATCGAGAAGGCTTTGCCACGTGTGGTGACTGCCACAGCATAGCCTTCAGGATGCAGGGCGTAGGAGTCGAGGTACTGAGAAGCGGAGACAAATTTGCGGTTGCGCTGCGTGCGCTGGCTGGGCAGGTCTACCTCTACACGGTACCCGCTTTCAGTTGAGGGATCGAACAGGTAGAGATCGGCGCCTGCATGATAGACCAGGCGCCGGCCATCGCTTGCCAGGTTGCGGGCATAGAAATCTTCGTGATCGGTATGGCGACGCACATCTTCTCCCCGAGGTGTGCATGAGTAGATGTTCCCGACGCCCTCGTGGTCTGAAAGAAAGTAGATGCGCTCGCCGACCCAGCATGGAGCAGCAATATTGCCTTTGAGATCCAGCAATCGCCGGAACGTCCCGCTCCCGTCGCTATCACACCATAAGTGCCCGACTGTTCCTCCACGATAGCGTTTCCAGTATGCAGGCTCGCGAATATTGCGACCCAGCACGACACCGCCATCTGGCCCATACGAAATGGCATTTGCCATGCCAATGGGTAACTGGCGGGGCAACCCACCATCGGGACTGACTGCGTAAATGACCGAGGACCGCGGAGTATACTGGCCGGCATTACTGGCATAGAGTATTTCTTTCCCATCAGGCGACCAGCCCAGTACCGAGCAATTGGCCCCCTGGAATGTCAATCGTCTGGCCTGCCCGCCTGCAGCAGGCATAACATAGACTTCGGTCGGCCCCTCGTCTTCTCCAACAAATGCGAGTAGCTGGCCATCGGGAGAAAAGCGTGGGTACTTTATCTCATCAACTGCGGCAGTTAAACGCTCGGCTCTTCCGCCTTCTGTGGAAATGAGCCAGAGATCGTCCTCGGAGACGAAAACAATGAGGTCTTGATAAATGTGTGGGAAACGTATATATCCCTGAGGCATGGTTGCTCCTTCATCTAGCAAGCTTTTCTTATATATCGTGATTGTGCTGTGTTTATAGCAATTACTATTGTATCAGAATTCTCGCTTCTCGTCTTCGTGCTGGAACGTGATATTGAAAGCCGGCCAGGGAGCATGTTCTGGCTGGGTATAGTTGATGATGCGGTAAAGCGAGCCTGCTCCATCTACTCGTAAGGTTGCACCGGAAATAAAGGACGCAGCAGGTGAGAGCAGGAAGATCACTGCGGCAGCAACTTCACTTTCAGTGCCCATACGCCGCGCAGGGACTTCCAGGGCTGATGCTTGCAGCATGGCCTGGGTTTCCTGCGGGTAGGTATGAATCCCGCTAGAGTTGATAAGCCCGGGGGCGACGGCATTAACGCGAATGCCAAATTGCGCCCATTCCAGGGCCAGGGATTGGGTGAGATTCACTACTCCTGCGCGAGCAGCGCCGCTATGGGCCAGGTTTGGAAAGCCACGCCACATGTCCATCACAATATTTACGATGCTTCCACCATGATCGCGCATCCAGTGCTGCATAGCTGCGCGCGACATGTAGAACGTCCCGGTCAGGTTGGTCTCGATCACCGCGTGCCAGCCTTTGGCCGAGATGTTCTCTGCCGATGAGAAGAACTGCCCGCCGGCATTATTGACTAAGCCATCCAGGCGACCAAAACGCTCAAGCGCCGCCTGGATGGTGGCTATGACCTGCTCCTCGTTACGGATGTTGCAAAGGAGAGCTGCTGCCTGGCCGCCGAAGGCTTCGATGTCTGCACATGTTTTTTCAAGGTGCTGCATTGAACGAGAGCAGAGCACGACTCTAGCGCCAAGAAAAGCGAGTTCACGTGCAATAGCCCGCCCGATCCCTGTGCCTCCTCCGCTGACCAGGAATACTTGCTCGTCGAACAACCCACGGCGAAAAATACTCTGTTGTGGCATGGCGCTATCCTTTCTCTGCTCTATGTTTTTGGGTCTCCATCCTTTAGGGTGATCGACGAGAATGTGCCGATAAATCGGGGCTGGCCGCGATAAATCGGGCCCTACAGTTCACCCGCAAGGATGGAGAGCCATGTTTTTTAGAACCTTGTTGGGTGAGATGAACAATGCTATTATTTCATCTAGAAGCTACCTGTGTAAATCATATACCAGCATGGGCTTCTACCAAAAATTGGGAGCCAGCAACATCGTTGAGGCGATGCTGGCTATCGCCCTGGTTCTCAGCCTGGTGGAACCCTGGCATGTTAAAAAAAGGATCTTTCTATGGCACAGAGGCGTGCAGAGCAGTGGCCTGACTACACCTATATCGTACCCCAGATTTACACAAAAGCCCAGGTACGCCTGACCGGGCTGGGTTGTTATGTCCCGGCAGGTATTATCACCAATGAGTTTTACGCCTATGTGACTGCGCGCCTGGGTGAGCCGCGCAGCGTGGAAGAACTGGATCGCAGTTCTGGCTTGAGCGAACGCCGTGTACGTGCCTCGACACTGGAGCTTTGCCGCAAAGTAGCGGGAAAAGATGCTCCTGGCCTCATCGACAACCCACGTGCTCCGAGGCATGAGTCATTGATCGATATGGCCGTGAATGCAGCCAGGCGTGCGCTAGCAAGCGCGGATCGCGAACCCTCCGAAGTTGACGCCGTTATCGGCATCTCCTCTTCCGATAACTATGGCTTTCCAACCGTTGCCAGTCTCGTACAATTCCGCCTGGGCATGAGGCCTGTGCGAGCAATCATGTTGAAAGGCGCCTGCGCTTCCCAAACGGAAGCATTCCAGGTAGCCGCGGAAATGCTAACTGCCAGCTCGACGAAGCTTGTGTTGATCGTCGCGACCGAGGGGCTGCTGCCTAACGTTATGCATATCCTTGACTGGCGTCTCAGTTCGCTTTTTGGCGAAGGCGCTGGTGCTTTTCTCCTGGAGCGCGGGGGCGACGATGACGATATCTATGTGATCAATGGCTATAACGCGGCGCTAGCGCCTACTCTGCATGGCCAGACACTCCTGCGCAAGGATGTCGTCGAAGCAGCCGAAGTCGATATGAACATCCTGAAGCTCTATAATGAAGGAAGAGGCGCAGAGGTCAATAAGGTTTTGTCGCAAGACCTGGCGGGCTATGCCAAAATGAACGGGAAAGATGTGTTCCGTATTGCGCCGCGTGCGATGGCCGAATGTATTGATGCCTTGTGCCGCCATGCAGAGCTAAACCCTGAGCAATTGAGCTATATTATACCGCACCAGGCCAATTCGCGCATTACGCACCGCCTGGGAGAAGTGCTGATCCGCGAACAAGGTTGGCCCTCCTCAACGATGGAGAAACTTGTTGATGAATTCCGCTATTATGGAAATCTCTCCAATATCAGTATCGCTACTGCTCTGGTTGAACTGTTGCGCAAAGGGCGGCTCCATGAGGGGCAGTGGATGGCAGTTGCGGCTGTTGGCGCCGGTCTGCATTATGGAGGTTACCTCTTACGCTTTCATGAGTTTAAGAATCCGGGCGCGATCATAGTCTCTATGTGATGTCAGGACTGACCTCTTGCCAGAAGAGGCGAAGTATGATACCCTCTGCTTGCAATATGTTAGAGACACATGTATTTTCAAATTCAATTTTTAGGAGCCGATTTCTTATGACGCAAACAATGAAAGGATCCAAAAGTACGTCACAGCAGAGGCAACGCCGGCCAGGGCAGCGCCAGCAAGAGCGCTTGCTGCGCCTCCAGCGGAGGCGTCGCCGGCAGCGTATATGGTTGAGCATTATCTTAACGGTGGTCATCCTGGCTGCCGCAGGGCTAGGTTACTGGCAATACGAGCGTATTACAACCCAGCAGCATGTCGTAAGTACCCCCAAGAAAACGGCCAAAACGCCGACAGCGCCGCAGCAGGTCGGCCCGAAGTGCTCTGTGGCCTCATCCGTTCCGCCCGTCTATGAAACAACGATAACAGCAGGACCCTCCAGTCCCCCGCCGGTAATAGGCACTCCGGCAACGAATCCTGATGGGCTGCAGTGCATCGATCTCAAAGTTGGTGTTGGTGTACCAGCGAATGCCAACAGCCCTGTTGAGGTTCAATATACCGGCTGGCTTGCCAGCAATGGGAAGAAGTTCGATAGCTCATATGACCGCAACCAGCCTTTCCAGGTCACGCTCGGCGCCGGACAGGTGATCAAAGGATGGGACGAGGGTATTGTTGGCATGAAACATGGCGGTATACGACGCCTGATCATTCCAGCCTCGCTCGCTTACGGCGCTCAGGGGCAGCCACCGACTATTCCGCCTAACGCAACCCTGATCTTCGATATTACGATGGTGAGTGTTTAGGAGGCAAGATAAGCATGGATATCGGTATTGGCCTGCCAGGAACCATTCCTGGCGTGCAGGGACAACTAATTCTGGAATGGGCCGAGCGAGCCGATAGAGGCCCATTTGCCAGTCTTGGCAGCCTTGATCGCCTGGTCTATCCCAACTACGATCCCTTGATTACGCTGGCGGCTGCTGCGGCAGTAACCCGGCGTATTCGCCTGATGACGACTGTCCTGCTTGTGCCTTTGCACAATGCGGGCATCCTGGCAAAACAGGCTGCCAGCCTGGATGCGCTCTCAGGTGGTCGCCTCATTCTTGGGGTAGGTGTCGGAGCCAGAGAAGATGATTTTCGGGCTGCGCCCGCTTCATTTCATGGCCGTGGGAAACGCTTTGAAGAGCAACTGGATATCATGACACGCATCTGGTCGGGCCAACCGCTCTCGGATGATATCGGGCCAATAGGCCCATCACCTGCACGGCAGGGCGGCCCTGAACTCCTGATCGGCGGCTATAGCCCCAGAGCAATCCAGCGCGTTGGTCGCTGGGGAGACGGATTTATTGCTGGCGGCGCCCCGCCGCCGGTGGCTAAGCAGGCCTTCGCCCTTGCCGAGCAAGCGTGGAAGGCGGCAGGCAGAAGTGGTAAACCGCGCCTCGTCGCATCCATGTACTGGGGTCTTGGCCCCAACGCAGCCGAGCGAGCGGCGGCTTCCCTACGCCACTACTATGCTTATATGGGGCCGGCAGCAGAGCAAATAGCGAGTTCCGTTCCTTCAACGCCTGAGGCTGTAAAGGGGGCTATCCAGGCGTTTGCCGGTACTGGTGCGGATGAACTCATGTGCTGGCCCTGTATTCCAGATCTGGATCAGGTTGACCGCCTTGCCGATTTGATTGGCTCATAGCCTTAAAGTGGTTCGTCGAATTGTTCTTCTTCCTCTTCCAGGACAATTCTCTCTAGTTTGGCATCTGTGTCTCGGGTGAGAAGAAGTAATGTTTGGCGATAGACCTGGATGAAATCTAGCAGCCCAAGCGTCTCTTCTGCCGTCAGTTCGAAGGAAATGCCGGTGGGATGCTGGAGGCGAAGAAGCCCTGTATCCTCTAGATGTACCCGGTAGCGGCCTATAATTGCGTCCATGCAGAATGATCCTTCCTGAAGTATGGTGATAGAAGAACTTACTTCTATACCATGCTCCCCTTTCTCGCGCTGTTTTCAAAATAACCCTTTAACGATAGAACGTGGAGATGATGGAAAAGTTCCCTTGAAGGTCTCATACTGCAATAAGTACTATCTGAATCTCCTATACAGGGTGAACAAAGAAAACAGAGCACTCAAGAGAAGCTCATGAGTGCCCTGTAGAAGCCTGAGAGCTTATTCGAAAACCGATCATAGCCTGACTCCCACAGGGGGAGTCACTACATATCTCCCGTTTGGGCCAAAGATGTAGTGGCCTCCCTTGTGGAGGCCAGGTTCCCTATTGATGGCTGGTTCCATTTGGTGAAGACTCAAGCCGCTCGCGCATCTGCTCGAAGGTAGCTGCATCGATCTCTCCACGAGCGTAACGCTGGCGCAGGATCTCCATCGCGGAAGGTTGAGCAGGTGGTGCACCAGGGCGGTTATAAGGTGATTGCCCGTAGAATGACATTGGCCTGCTCCTTGCTGTAAACAGGCGCACCAGTCCCCAGATCAGCAGAGCCAGGATCACGAGCCAGAAGAACTTGGCGAGGAAAAACAACGGCAGCAAAAGCCCTAAACCGTGAAAACCCCAAAACATCAATTTGCCTTCTTTCTTGTTTATGAACGTTGTCCTGGTACATTCCCACGACAACTCAGGTTCTCTTCATGCGGTGTATCTTTCGATCCCACCATAAACATATACGTGTATCCCACAATAGGGTTATGTTTTACGATATATCGCTATCTATTTTCAAGAACAACAGTTGTGCTATGAGTATTCCCAATGCTGATAACAAAGCTGTACAGCACATGAGCGAGATCACAGGTATATCGTGATCTTTGCCCTCGCATAAAAAGCAGAAGTAAGCTACAGTTAGGAATAACAAATATATTTCACGTAAAACATGTAAAACGGGTTTTACGGTTCCCTTGACTTTTGGAGAATCTGCGGGTATACTTCTAGCAATTTGAGAACTGTTTGAGAGTGTTCCATCCAGTGGAAAAGGCATCGTAGATACATGAAGTTGAAGTACCGGGTACAGGTGAAAGGACTGCCGATACGCCTCGCGTATCGATTGTTCCATCCCATTGGAGGACCCGGTATTCCCTTTACCGGAGATTCTCTCTTCCTCACCCCTTTGATTCGGGGGTGGGGAATTTTTTTTGCCCAAAAATACTATCATGAAGGAGGGTATGCATGAATCAAGTGGCATTTCTTGCTCAAACCGAATCTATACTGGTTCCCCATCGCTTCAAAGGTCGCGATATCATTTCTTTTGACCACATTACAGTGGAAGACCTCTCTACACTCTTTTCCCTGACGGATAGCATGAAGCAGATCGCGATAAACAATGTGCCTTCGCGCTTGCTTGAAGGGCAAATCATATCTCTCCTCTTCTTTGAGCCTTCCAGCCGCACCTTTGGCTCATTTGCCGCGGCAGTCAAAAGGCTCGGCGGGCAGACTATCGAGGTTCAAAACCCGGAGGTCGTCTCTTCCTGCTCGAAAGGCGAGACATTCGAGGACACCATCCGCACATTTGAAGCCTACTCGAACGCCATTGTCCTGCGCCATAGCAAAGCTGGAGCAGCCAGGCTGGCCGCCGAGGTTGCTCACTTCGTCCCCGTCATCAATGCCGGCGATGGCAATAACGAGCATCCTACGCAAACGCTGCTTGACCTCTATACGCTCTACGAAAAGTTTGGCAGGCTCGACAATCTCAAGGGACTGCTCGTTGGTGACCTGCTCAACAGCCGTACCATTCACTCGCTCATCCGGGGCCTCTCGCTCTTCGACAACAACACACTCTACCTGCTCTCGCCTCCACAATTGCGGCTCACACGCGATGATTATTGCGATTTTAGCTCACGCGGAATACGCATTATCGAGATTGCAAGCGAAAAAGATATCCCCGGCGATTGTGACTTCTGGTACTGGACGCGCATCCAGAAAGAGCGCTTTACTTCTCTCGAAGAGTACGAGGATGTGGTCAAAGATAAGTTCGTGGTTACCCCGCGCCTGCTCCAGGAACATGCGAGCAGGGAGATGATCCTGATGGACCCGCTGCCCAGAGTTGGCACTATAGACCCTGCTGTGGACAGCGACGAACGGGCGGTGTACTTGCGCTCACAGATCAGAAACGGTCTCTACACGCGCATGGCTCTACTGGCGCTCATTCTCGGTAAAGCATAGTAAAGGGATAGATGGCAATGCAGAGTATAACCTTACACGATAAAGACCTGTTCAATGAACTTTTTGAACACAGCCTGCTGCTTGATGAAGAACCCTTCAGGACTGGAACACTGGTGTTAGAGGATGGAACGACCTTTGAGGGACGATCTTTTGGATACACGAGAGCGACTGCAGGTGAAGTTGTCTTCAGCACCGGCATGGTTGGCTATCCAGAAGCGCTGACCGATCCGTCCTACGCAGGCCAGATTCTAGTCACCACGTACCCGCTGATTGGCAACTATGGCGTTCCAGTTCCATCTTGCTGGGAAAGCGACAGAATCCATGTCGCCGGGCTGGTCGTCTCCAACTATATCGGCACCCCATATCATGCTCAGAGCACAATGAATCTTGCGGCGTGGTTACAGCAAGAACAGGTTCCCGCGCTCGAAATCAAGGACACGCGCTTATTGACCCGGCACATCCGCACTCACGGTACCATGCTTGGCAAAATCGTCTTCGATAGGGATATACCCTTCCACGATCCCAATGCAGACAATCTGGTTGCGCAGGTTTCCAGCAGACAGGTGCAGCAGTATGGCAGCGGCAATGTCACCATCGTCCTTGTTGACTGTGGGATGAAGCGC
>CADDZH010000147.1 GCA_902812455.1 Chloroflexota bacterium
GATCTAACCATTGGAGTCCGGCAAAGAGGGCTAGATCGATGGGGGTAAAACGTCTACCCGTGTAAGCCCTTGCGGGTACCCTGCTGTGTCATCGCTTAGTGCTCTTAAAACGTGTGATTGATAGCGTGTGATTGATAAATAGACAGGATAGAGTAGGTAATTAGACGATAGCTTTGACCGGTCAAGGAGGGTTCTCATGGCTACACAACCAGCTTCACCGTCTGTTGCTACCACTCCACCCATTACTGCTGAGGGGAGGCGTAGGCTGCGACGTGGTGTCAGCAACAAACCCCGCCCTCGCGCAAGAGAAACGCTTACGGCTTACCTTTTTTTGTTGCCCTATCTCTTCGTCCTGTGTGTCTTCATCCTCGGCGTCTCGGCCTATGGAATCATCTTAAGCCTCTATAGCCTCGACATTGGCTTCACCGCTCCCATCTTTGTTGGCATTCACAACTACCAGCTCCTCTTTAACCAGTTGTCCAACATCGGCTTGAGCGATTTCTGGACATCGATCATCAATATCATCAAGTTTGTCGTTGTGATCGTAACAGGGCAGACCATCCTGGCGCTGATCATGGCAGTTATCCTGCAGAATACGCCCTTTGGCAAAGGCATATTCCGCACCATTTTCTACATTCCAGCCCTGACCTCTTCGGTGGCCGTTTCCTTGATCTTCCTCTGGTTCTACAACCAGTACGGCCTGATCAACTACCTGCTCTCGCTCGTTGGTATCCATGGCCCCGACTGGCTGGACAGCACAACATGGGCGCTGCCTGCTATCATGATCCTCAACATCTGGACAACGGCTGCCGCCTTTATGATCTACTTCCTGGCAGCATTACAGGACCTTCCCAAAGAGCTAATCGAAGCTGCCAAGGTAGACGGGGCTAATGCTTTCCAGGCCTTCTGGCACATTACTATACCCTTGCTGCGCCCCGCCATTTTCTTCGTCGTCGCCCTTGGCACGATTGGCGGTTTCCAGATGTTCGACCAGGCCAAGTTCATGACCGGCGGTGGCCCTGTCAATGCCACATTGACACCCATGCTGGAGATTTACAACGAGGCCTTCCAGAATGCTCACTTCGGCTTAGCCGCTGCCATGTCGGTGCTCCTGTTTATCATGATCATGATCGTC
This sequence comes from Chloroflexota bacterium, assembly GCA_902812455.1. The sequence continues at coordinate 1,136 of CADDZH010000147.1, forward strand.
ACCCTTATCCAGCGCCGCCTGATCGATCCCAGCACCAGTAGAGCTTATTGATGAAGAATCGATGGCGCTTAGCGAGCAAGGAGGAAGCTTATGGCACAAATAAGTACATCAGCACAAGCTGAGGCCGCAATACGCCCGGTTGCAATAACGCAAGAGATACGTCCAGAAAGGCGTTTCCACGTGGGGCATATCATCCTCTATGTCTTTCTGGCTCTCTTCACGGTCACATCTATCGGGCCGCTTCTCTTTACCCTCGATTCCACGTTTAAGACGGCTGCGGCCGTGCTGGCATTCCCACCAACCATCATCCCAAACCCCTTCACCTGGGCTAATTACCAGCAAATTGTGAGCAACCCTCTCTTCCTGCGCTGGATCCTTAATGCGTTTATCTATGCCGTCGCCACCATGGCGCTTAACACCTTCTTCTCGGCCATGGCCGGCTACGCCATCGCCCGCCTGAATTTCCCCGGCAAGGAAGTCATCTTCACTATAACCCTGGCAGTGATGATGATCCCGCTGGCCGTGACACTTATCCCCAAGTTCCTTGTCGTCTATAACCTGCACCTGATTAACACCTACTGGGCCTTGATTCTCCCGGCCATGGCTCAACCCTTCTCCGTCTTTCTCATGGTGCAGTTCATGAAAGGCCTGCCTCGAGAACTGGAAGAATCGGCCATGATCGACGGCGCCAATCGCTGGCGCACCTTCCTGTCGATCATCTTGCCCGTCGTCAAACCGGCTCTCACCGCCGCCGCTATTGTCAGTTTCATGGGCGCCTGGAACGATTTCCAGTGGCCCCTCGTTGTCCTGGGAACTCAAAATATGTATACCCTCCCACTCGGGCTCTTCTTCTTTAAGAGCGAATACTATACCCAGTTCAACCTGCTCATTGCGGCGTCGATGTTCAATACGATTCCAATCCTGATCCTGTTCTTCATCTTCCAGCGCTACTTCATCGAAGGCGCTACGGCTGCCGCTGTCAAGGGCTAAACAGATGTTACCAAACGCTTTCATCCAGCGTTTCACACAGAAAGGAGCCCAGGGTAGGGACAGGGCTTCGCCTGGCCACTCCTATCCTGGCTTTTGATACAAGGCAGATAAAAGGCAAGATTGAAAGTGAAGGTTAGCGGACAAGACATACCGCTTCGTCAAGACCTCGCTCTCAATAGCGAGGTCTTGTATCATCTATGGCATCAAGCATTGATAACCCTGCAGTCGCTGCAATCGCCTCTGGGTGTGGCAGCCAGCGGCCCAGATGACCATTTTCATGCCATCTTTGGGCGCGATTCGCTCTGGACGGTGTTGCTGGCCATAGAAGCTGCCTCACTCTTACAGCCAGCCAGGCGGCGGAAGAAAGACAATATCATTTCAGTGGCCTCATATCGTTCATGGCTGCATGAATTATCGGCCTCGGTGCTACGTGGGCTGGCCCACCTGCAAGGGAAAACCGTGAATGATGCGAACGAGGAGCAGCCAGGGCGCATTATCCACGAGTACTGGAACCCCATACCTGAGCGCATGCTCCTGGCTCGCTGGCCTGTAGCTACCTGTGATGGCCGCTACTACGGTGCTTTCGATGCTTCCTTTCTCTACCTCGTGACCCTGCTCCACGTTGACAGATACTTTGACGATGCCTCGTTGCTAGAAGAACTCTGGCCGAGCGCCGAAGCGCTGCTCCGCTGGATGCTGGACTGGTCGGATCTGGATGGTGATGGATTAGTAGAGTACAAAAAGCGCAATCCAGAAGGCATTGGCCTGGACAACCAGGTCTGGAAAGATAGCGGCGAGTCTATCCAGGCTCTTGATCATCGTCCCATTGTTCATCCTGTGGCCTGGGTCGAGGTACAGGGCTACGCCTGGGCCGCTTATGCCGCATTCCTCGAACTGGCCAGAAAACGGCACCCCCTGGAACCTTCTTTAGAAGAGGAAATTCGCCATCGCATGCATGCTCTCCAGAAAGGCCTGCAGCGCTTCTGGTTCAACGATCACCAGTTTTCATTCCCGGCTATGGCGCTCGATGGAAACAAGCAACCTGTACAGGCCATCTCAACCAATGCCGGCCATCTCCTCTGGAGCAGGTGCCTCGAGCACGAGCAGGCAGAACATATTCGTACCCGGCTCATGCAACCGGATATCCTGACTCCCTGGGGCCTGCGCACCCTTTCTGACCAGGCCTACTTCTATAGCCCTCTCAAGTACCACTGCGGGGCTATCTGGCCTTTTGATAACGCGGTAGTCACGCTCGGCTTGCGCTCCTACGGCTTTGAGCAAGAGGCACAGCATATCGCCGAGTCCATTCTTCAAGCCTTGCACGCTTTCGATAAGCCTGTTGAGCTTTATACTGTACAACCCTCCCGCTGGATTCGCTCCCACCGCATTGAACAGGAATGGTTCCTGGCCGATTACTTTTACGCCTGCGATGCCCAGGCCTGGACAGCCGCAGCCATCCTCTACTTCACATCCCTGCTTATGTGAGTCTTGCCGATATAGAGCTATCATGAGATAATAGACTCCCAAGTAGAAGAGAGGTATCAAGTTGGAAAACAACCCTGACAAAAACGTAGAGGAGTTACTTGAGCTTGCTCTCGCCCTGGATAAACAGGAGCGGCATGAGGAAATGCTCAAGATTGCGCAAAAGGCTGTTGAACGCGACCCCGGCTCAGCGCTGGCTCTCGCCTGTAAAGCGCGCGCCCTCCAGAAACTGGAGCGTATCTCCGAGGCCACTATTGCCAATGACCAGGCGCTCTTGCTTGATACCAACTTGCCGCTCGCATGGATCAACCGTAGCGGATTACAACTTTTACAAGAACGCTATGTGGAAGCATTGCGTAGCGCTGAACGCGCTATCGAGCTTACTCCAAAGGACGCACGCGCCTGGGCCAACAAAGGCATGGCTCTTTTTAACCTGAAAGACCTGCCCGGCGCCTTCGATGCCATGAACCAGAGCCTGGCCTGTGATCCCGACTTCCTCTTTGCCTTGCGTATGAAAGGAGAAATCCTGCGCCGCTTTGGACGCATGCGCGATATCGTCCAGACCATGCAACATGCTCTAGAGCTTGCCCCAAATGATATCGTCTCATTGACGCTCATGATACGTGCACGCCGCGCCCTCGAAGAATATGCCGATCTTCCACCCCTGACCAGGCAATTGACAGAACTCACGCCCGACAGTCCCTTCGCCTGGGATAGCCACATGCGCACACTGCGCGCCCTCGGGCGCTTTGAAGAGGCTGATGAAGCTATCGATCGCCTCCTGGGACTCTTTCCTGATGATGAACGCCTGTGGACTATTAAGGCCGATAATCTCTACAGGTTAGGGCACTACCGTGAGGCTGCGCGAGCGGCTGAACGCGCTTTGCAGTTTAACCAGGAGTATCAACCAGCCTGGCGCATCCACGAGAAGGCCGTTCGCCTGATATACCAGCGCAAAGAAAAACACCGCAAATAATTCACATCCGGGCGAACGTACCTGTAGGGGCGGGAGCGGCGGGAAGGAGCGGTGGGGACGCTTGCGTCGCCCTCCTCACCAAAAGATGGAGCCAGGAAACATCACATCGCCAGTGTTTCTAACACCGGCAATAACAGATCATCGCGCCGTTCCTGAAGCATCTCGCGCAGCCGCTCAGGAACCACCACGCGAATCCTGCGCTGGTGCTGCTCGTACCTGGCAAGATCGTCTGATTGCAAACCTGTGGCCTCCACCCACGGCACTAATTCTTGCAGGCCCACCGGCGGATGTTTGCCAAACGTCACCCACACGTCCATCTCCCATTTTTCAGGCCGGGGGATGTCAAGCAGCACTTCGTGGCCCGCAATCTCTACCTCTAAGACTCGTGCAAGCTCAGCAGCCAGCGCTTGCTCGATGTGTCTCCGGCGATTCGCGTCCCAGAAGAGGGCATCCAGCCGCTGGAAGAGACGACCGGCCATGCGGCTGATTTCCAGCACTCCTTTGTACGGCTTTCTCAGTTCCAGTTGCTCCACAAGTATGCGCGAGCTTTCCGGCATCTGTTTATCTGCCAGCAGCAGGAGCAGCGAGGCATCATCTAATCCTACCAACTGTGGCGCCGTCAACGTCCCGGCTAACAAGGCTTCCTGCACGGCACGCATCAACATTACCTGCAATGCCCGGCTGGTATGGTGCCAGTAAATATTATCAAACATCTCCTGGCGTGCATGCAGCAACGAATGTAAAGGGCTGATGCCTTTGTGGGTCACAACAATGCGCCGTCTTCCCCGCACATTGGGATGAACCCGCAGCGCACCTAATAAGCGAGCCACGTCAACGCCACCATAAGGCACATTACACGCGCGCGCATCCCGTGGGAGATAATCCAGCTTGTCAACATCGAGCGCTCCGCTCAGTAAATAAGAGAATAGCTCATCATCAGCCGGCAACTCCTTATTCTTGGGCGGATCGATCATATCCGCCACGCGCTCTGGGGAGAGATGATAATCGCGCTCAAGAATGCTCGCTATCTCACCGCTTTCAATGATCGAGCGTCCCACTTTCTCGTGCACAATAACAGGGTAGCCCAGTTCCTCAATCGTGTGCGAAAAAGGATAGTGCCCGATATCGTGCAGTAAAGCAGCCACTACCAGCGTCTGGACGCTGCTGATGGAGATACCTGCCAGGCCGCCATCCTTGCCGCGCTGGAGCATGGCCCGCAGCGCCCTTACGGCCAGGTGATAGCAGCCCAGGCTGTGCTCATAGCGTGTATGAGTAGCCCCGGGCCATACGCGGTAGACAAAACCGAGCTGTTTCACCTTCTGCAGGCGCAAAAACGGTGCTGTGCCAATCAGTTTTACTTCGCGTGGGCCAAGTGGAATCAAATCATAGAGGCTATCTCGAACGGTGGTAACAGGCTGCTCGTCAGGCAGAAACGGAAACCCATTGACGGTTTCTGCCGGGGCTTTGCCAGGCTGCACCACAGGCTCGTTCATGCCACGAACCTTTCCTCCCCGCCCATTGTTGGAGCGCCTCCTGCTCCGCTCTTCTTGTATGCTCATAGCCTGATTGTAACAGAAGGTTAGAAAATTTGTCTAGTCTACAATACACTCGATTGCCCGCTATAAGCAGGAACCGTAAAGTAAAAAGTGGTTCCTTTGTCAACGGCGGTCTCGAAATCGATGATGCCTCCATGCGCCTCAACGATCAGCCTGGCTATCGACAGGCCCAGGCCGTAGCCGCCCATCTTCGATTGCTGGCTATGATTCGCCTGGTAGAAACGCTCGAAGACATGCGGGCGGTCTTCCTCAGCAATGCCGTAGCCGGTATCCGCGACCGAGACCATCACAAACTGCTCATCGTAAGGATGCGCATGAATGGTCACTGTGCCGCCGGGCGGGGTAAACTTGATGGCATTCGAGACCAGGTTATTCAAAACCTGCTTTATACGCTGGGGATCAACATAGAGCAGCGGTGATGGCGAAGGAATATCTTTACGCAGGATAACGCCGGCTTTACGAGCCTGCACTTGCATCCCACTGACAACCTGCTTTGCCAGTTCGCGGAAACTCACTTTCTGCTGTCTGATTTCAAATTGCCCCACATCCGATCGCGTCAGAAAGAGAATATCTTCGACAATAGAGAGCAACTGTTGCACACCCTCCTGCGCATAGCCCAGATATTGCTTCTGTTCGGCGCTCAGCTCGCCCATGTGCCCCTGCAGGAGCAGGTCGATGAACCCATGAACAGAATTGAGAGGCGTGCGTAGCTCGTGGGAAACCATAGAAACAAAATTCGCGCGCACGCGGTTTGCCACATGCAAGGCAGACATATCGCGAGCGATAAGCGCAGCTTTCCGCTCCCCGCTTTTAACATCTATGGGCGTGACGCTAATAGAAACTTCGCACACGTCTCCTATAATGAGTTCCTCGTTAGGTATCGTTTCCCTCTGCTGGAGGACGCGCGTGAGGGGGCAGCCTGAGGTACCGCATAGCCTCGTCTTGTTCAAATTGCGGCATTTGAGCACCTTAGAACAGGCCTGCCCAATAGCGCTTTCGGCAGGCACAGCCAGCAAGATGCTGGCTGCCGGATTGAGTTCAAGGATGCGAAAATGCTCGTCCAGCACCATAATCGCATCTGACGTGTTGGTGAAGACCGCTTCCCAATAGGGCCGCTTGCGTGGCGCCTGTTGTATACATTCCTGCTTGACACCCTGGTTGCCTTCCTCTTCACCTGTAGCCGGGTCAATCTCTCCGTCCTGCTTCTCCGTAGGTTTTGTCACAACACACCTCCACTTACTTCCCAACAAATTTGTACCCAATACCCCGTACCGAGATAATGCGCTCAGGCTTCTCAGCATCTGCTTCCAGCTTCCGGCGCAAGCGGCGTATGTACACATCAACGATATTGCTGTTACTCTCGTTGTCGTTCCATACCTCTGAAAGCAGGGTTTCGCGCTTGACCACCTGCCCAGGATGAGCCATAAGCATCCGCAGAACCTGCATTTCCTTGGGGGTGAGAAAGATAGCAGAGCCATCCGCCGTTGTTATCTTCAACTCGGCAGGGAAGAGTTCAAACGGCCCGCTACGAATGCTTTGATTCCCCAGGTGCCCATTCTTCTTCGTGCGGCGCATAACTGCCTGCACGCGGGCAACCAGCTCCTGGTGGTTGAAAGGCTTGCAGATATAGTCATCTGCTCCAATGTTGAAGCCATGCAGTTTGTCCTCAATAGAGTCCTTTGCCGTCATAAATATCAGCGGAGTGTCATAGCCCTCGGCGCGCAGCCTGCTCGAGAACTCAAAGCCATCGATGTAGGGCATGGAGACGTCAAGGATCAGGAGGTCAGGCTCTCGTTTGTGGATCAGTTGCATGGCGTTGCGTGGATTATCCAGCGTCTCGACCTCAAACCCCTCTTTGTTGAGAGCAAACTGCACCAGCGCGTTGGCAAACTGGTCGTCGTCAACAACAAGGATATACACAGTACTTCCCCTCTTTGCAGAAAAATAGAAAGCGTCACTGACGCTTTTGGGCGCTATACAACTAAGACCGGTCCAGATAGGCATGCTAGACCTGTTTTACGGCAACCAGCAACATGCATAAGGGGGGAAATGTATGTTGCCACCTGAATGGTTATCACCAGTCTCGCTGCAAATCCTGCTCTGTCGCACAGGCCAGGACAGGGGCAAGCCCTGTCCCTACCCTAGACATATTGTAACCCGAGCCGTCCAGGGTTGGGACACCCCTTGCGGGTGTCCTAGACTGCTTAGCCTTTTTGATATTTACTATGGATATTTTCCAGAAAGCTGTGTATTTGTATACTACACATTTACTTCGGGCGTTGTCAAGTGTCTAGTGCGCAAAGCGCGGCGTTTTTCCAGGTACACCATTAAAATGGCCACGTCGGCAGGAGTAACGCCTTCAACGCGAGATGCCTGGCCAACTGTACGAGGGCGGGTCAGCGCTAGCTTCTGCCGGGCCTGCGTGCGCAGGTGTGGCACATCCTCATAATTTATCGTTTCGGGAATAAGCTGCTCTTCTAGCCGCTTCGTGCGATGCACCATCTGTTCCTGTTTGCGCACATAGGCCTCGTACTTGATCTGCAATTCAACCTCTTCTGCCGTCTCATGCGCTAATGAAGGCAGCGGGACAGCAGCAGTGCGTTGCGCTAACTGCTCGACCTGGCTGTAGCGCACCTCCGGCCGCCGCAGGAGTTCGCGAGCCGAAAGCATCTGTCCCAGCGGAGCCATGCCCAGTTCCTGGGCGCTGGTCTCGACCTGGCGAGAAGACGTAAACACAACGCGATCCAGTTGCCCAAGCGCTCGCTGGATGTTCTCACGCTTCTGCACGACCCTGGCGTAGCGTTCGTCATCGATCAAGCCGAATTTATAAGCATAATCGCTCAGCCGCAGATCGGCGCTATCCGGGCGCAGCAGGAGGCGATATTCAGCGCGCGATGTATGTAGACGATACGGCTCGCTCATAGGGCGAGTAACCAGGTCGTCGATCAAAACACCAATATAGGCTTCGTGCCTTCCCAGGACAAACGGCTCCTCTCCCCGTACATGCAGAGCCGCATTGATACCTGCCATAATGCCCTGAGCTGCAGCCTCTTCATAACCCGATGTTCCATTGATC
>CADDZH010000148.1 GCA_902812455.1 Chloroflexota bacterium
AGGGCTTTGCTTACTTTCAGGCGCAGTGCTTCCCGTTCTATAGGGGATACATCTGGTCTCCAGATAGACACACGGCCCGATGCCTGCTCTGCGGCACACAGTTTCCAGGAGGGCTGCGAGCTCTCTGCTAACAGCTCAACATCATCGAGCAGCAAGGAAGGCAGCCGCACGCCCCACACTGCCTCGACATGCAAACGCAGCAACGTTCGACCAGGTGCTTCCATGACACTCCTTTCTCAACATGGTGTCTACGGTGAAGGGAAACGAACTGCGAAAAAGCTTGTGGAGGGATCGGTTGGCGCAAAGAAACTCTCACACATGGGGATGTGAGAGTATGCTCTGGGAGAAAAAGGAAGGCTAACAGAGGGATAGCTCGAAGATGACTCGCTCTCTCTTGCTCTGCACGGCAGCCTTTTGCGCCTGGCAACGGTTCCACTCGCTTTGCAGCCGATCGCGCTCCTGCATGAGCCGCCTGCGTTCATAGTGGAAGTTCTGCGAAAGAGCGGTGCGCCCGCCGGCCAGGATCACGCTGATGGACACGATACCCTTTTGCCCGTTCAACTGCTGCTCTGCTCGCTGTAGAGTCTGGGCATCGGCGACCAGGGTCCTGTTCCCAGGCAAGCAATTCATCCAGCTCGTCGGCCAGTTCTTGCTGGCGTCTGAGCAGGTACTCGCGATGGCTATTGGATGAGGGCGAGTTCCCGTATGAATGATGACGATGGTGCTGCCCGTTTCGCTGATGGTGGTGGTGGTGGTTGTGCTGTGTCATATGAGGTCTCCTTTGTCTGTGTGCGTAGGGTCTTCCTCACACCCCTGGAAAGGGGAAGGAAAGGAACGCCGGGGACAGCACAGGACAGAATCCCCCTCACTCATGTACAGTGGTGTACATCAGCACAACACCTTAAATGTGTGAGTATTCAGGTTGTTTCTTCTCTCTTTGCTGGTGCCTCCTTTCTCCGCTTCCAGGTGAGCGATAAAGACCAACGATACCAATATGCTCCAAGAGGACGCCCGGCGAAAACATGCTACCGGTGAAGCACGACGAGAACGCGTTACAACGATGATGCCGGTACCCTGTTCTGGCTCCCAGGCGACACACCTCATCGCCTGGAAAGTCGAGGGCGGATACACCCATTCCCTCATCTCGTGTCATCCCCGGCGAGCAAGCTCAAGCACACGGGATAGGGGAGAGATGGTCCCCATCTTTGGCCCCCGGCGAGGACCTCGGCGACGGGAGGACCCCGGCAGATGAGCCGGTCTGTCTGGTTTTCGTGAAAGCCAGAAAACATGTTCATGTATCAACATATAGCATGGAACATTTTTTCGTGTCAAGGAGGTGATCGCCAGAATTGGCGGTTTTGGGGGTCATCTCACGCACAGCGGATCAGGCAATTTTTCGTGTCGTTCGGCTTCTGAAGCCAATCCGTGATTCAAGTTCGCGGCGGTCGTGGTCGCGCGATATCAATGAGGGAAGGCCAATCACGTTTTGCACGTCTTACCCGTTTTTGGGCGGCGCCGGTTGCAACCAAAAAAGTGATTCATACAATGGCCTGTGGAGAGGATTGGTAATGCAAATTGGTCATGGTTCCCTTCTTTACTAATCACTGTTGCCACACCTCTTTGCGCGCTACGTGCAAACTTGGCCCGCTTACGCCAATGATTCCTGCGGCTCCTTCCTTTTTGTTTGTTTCGTCACACAATCCGGTTCCAAGACCTGGATGGTTCTCATCAACTTCTTTGCAATCTTGGCCGCTTTGGGCCTCAGCCCTTTCTTCCAGTGCTTGACAGAGTTGTTCCCGACCTCCTTACGTTACATATAAACAATCTCACCCGTCTCCCCCTTGACTTATCACTTCTCGTCGATTAATATTAATATATCAACTTAATTAATTAATAGGGTGAGAGCAGCCATGACTACAGTCTTTTCGCGGCAGGGGATGCGCGAGGTGAATTCCGAGCAGGTTCTCCGTGCCATTCTCCGTGAAGGGCCGATGGCTCGTGTCGATCTGGCGCGCCATGTTGGTCTAACAACGGCAGCGATCAGCAATATCACTCGCGAACTAATTGAGGGCGGTCTCCTGTGTGAGATAGGGACGGCACGCGGTCACCGTGTTGGTGCAAATAGCATCCTGCTTGATTTTCCTGAACAAGGGATTGTTCTCGGCGTGGTCCATCAAGGGGTCAGCGCCTTGCGTGTTGCCTTGAGTACCTTGCGTGGTCGCATCATTGCTCGCCGCTTGATCCCGACTCCTGAGCGCTACTCTGCTGAGTGGGCTGTCGAGGCAATCATCCAGGCGCTCGGTGAATTGTTGTCCGCTCATGGCTACAGGGAAGATCGGTTGATTGCGATGGGAGTCGGATTGGTCGGCCTCATCGATAGCAGCCAGGGTATCGTCAAACGCGCGCCGAGTATGGGGTGGGAAAATGTACCCATACGCGACATGCTTGAGCGGCGGCTCAAGTGTCCCATTGCCATCGAGAACAACGTGCGTGCGATGGCCCTGGGAGAAGTTCTGCTGGGTGCTGGTCAGAACTGGCCTGACTTTGCTTTTGTGTATGTTGGTACCGGTATCGGCTCCGGCCTGATCATCAACGGGCGGCTCTACCGCGGCTCCCATGGTGGCGCTGGTGAAATCGGGCACATCACTGTCGATCCCAATGGAGAACAATGTTCGTGTGGTAACCAGGGCTGCCTGGAAACCATCGCAGCAGAGCCGGCAATCCTGCGTAGCGCTCGCCTGCATGGAATCGTTCTTGATGCCACTGATGGCGGCACGAAAGATGCGGTACGCCGGCTTGCTCTCTTAGCCCGACAAGGCGATGAGACCGCTCGCGCCATTGTCACCACTTGCGGTGAATTTCTTGGGCTCGCGCTGGCGACGCTTGTGGATATTCTTAATTCCAGTCGCATCGTTTTACATGGCGCGATTACACAGGCGGGGGATATTTTTTTCTCGTCTGTAGAACAAACTTTGCAACGCCGGGCCTTTCTTAGCAGGGATGAAACTGTCGCATTAGCTCTGCCGACCTTTGGCGATGACGCTGGGCTGGTGGGTGCAGCAGCTGTTGCCCTCGATACATTTATTCTCAATGGTTTGCTGAAAGCAGGAATTGTCCCATGATATCAACATACAGCAATCAACGCGAGGCACTCACCCCAACCATCGGTTTTGCCTCTGTGGCACGGCCAACGTTTGCAGTGGATTATGCCAGAGAAGCGGCGGTACAGGCTTTCGCTGCTCTCTCGCAGTTGGGCTGGCCTGTCGTGGGTAAGCCAGGCCTGCTCATGGATGCCGAGTCCGCTCGCGAGGCAGCCACTGCCCTACGCGCACAATCGCTGGATTTGCTTGTCATCGTCTGCGCAACCTTCAGCGATGCGAGCATGGCCGTTGCATTGTCCTCGCATATTGATGCTCCGGTTTGCCTGTGGGCATTGCGCGAGCCAGGGTCGCCTGGCGATCGGCTGTGGCTTAACTCGCTGTGTGGGGTCAATATCACATCTCACGCGTTGCAAAGGACCGGCCACATTATCCAGTATATCTACGGTAATCCCGGCGAACCGGAGCTGCTGGCTCCTCTCGCAGCCTTTGCTCGCGCCTCCGCCACCCGTAACCGCCTGCGCAGTAGCCGTATCGGGTTGGTAGGCCAGGCCCCGACAGGTTTCTATGGCTGCCAGTTTGACGAGCTTGAACTGGCAAAGGTCATTGGCACGAGCGTACTGCGCATCGACCTCAATAGCGTCTTCACGGCAGCTAGCGAGTCGCCTCCGTCTGCCGTCGAGGCTGCCATCAGTTCGACCGCCGAGCGATCACCCAGCCTGCGCCTGTTAGAAAAGGAGCGACCCGTCGAGGTGCAGCGCTTCGGGGAAGCATATGTTGTTTTACGGGAATACTTGCGAACGCAGCAGTTGGATGCCCTGGCCGTGCGCTGCTGGCCGGAGTTCCCGCAGCAATTCGGCTTGATGCCCTGTGCGGTGCTGGGCCGATTAGCTGATGACGGTTTTGTCTGCGCGTGCGAGGCCGATATGCACGGAGCCGTGACGCTCCTCGCGCTACAGTGGCTGAGCGGAGCCGCGCCGCTGCTGGCAGACGTGGTGGCAATGGATGCGGCGGCCAATACCGTCTCGCTCTGGCACTGTGGCAACGCTCCCGCCTGTCTTGTGCGTGAAGGCGAGGAGCCGATTTTAACCGTTCACTGCAATCGCCGCATTGGTGTTGCGGGCAATTTCGCCATTCGACCCGGCCCAGCGACATTAGCGCGCCTGGGTGTAGGGCCACAAGGGTACCGCTTGCTCGCCGTCGATGGCGAGATCCTTGATGAACCGGCCAATCGCTTCATGGGCAACACGGCACTCTTTCATCCTCATGGTGAGGCACAGCAACTTCTCAATACCATCATCATGGATGGGTGGGAACATCATGTCGCTATCACTGCAGGTCATATCGTCGCAGAACTGAGCGCTCTTGCTCGTTTGCTGGGCATAGAAGCAGTCAATGTGCGCTAGCCGCCTTGTAGCGTGTTGATACTATCTTTTGAGTCGTTACCTTATTTACGCTTTATTGACAGGAGAAAGGCAGGAACTTCATGAGTCTCCAGGACGATGCACACAATTCTCTTCCCGATCGGTCTCCAGAAGGAAACACCCTGGCGGACCTGACAACAGAGTTGACCACGGGCAAGATATCGCGCCGCACGTTCATCAATAAGGGTGTGGCGGCCGGTATCAGCCTGACGGCCCTCGGCTCTGTCCTCGCCGCTTGCGGAGGATCCGGCGGTTCGAGTTCGAGCGGCCCCGTCACTATTCAGTATGCCGCGCTGGTGGATAACACCGGCGAACAAACGGCGGAAATCAACAAGTTCAATCAGATGAACGCCGGCAAGATCAAGGTCCAGTACGTGCAATTGCCCCCGATAGCCACCGACCAGTACAGCAAGTTTGTCACGGCCTTTCAGTCGGGGTCTGCTACGCCCGATGTGGTGCATATCGATGTGACCTGGCCGGCGCAGTTTGCGACGCCCGGCTGGCTGGCTCCACTTGACCAGTATGTGAGCAGCAGCTACCTCAGCCAGTTCTGGCCGAGCGCTGCCAGTGTTGGCAAGGTGAATGGCCATGTCTACGGCATCCAGCGCTACATGGATATCGGCATGCTCTATTACCGCACCGACCTCGTGCAGAAGTATGGCGGTGGCACACCCCCGCAGACGCGCGACGACATGCAGGCAATGGCGACAAAAATTCTGGCCGGCGAAGCAGGGAACGGTGTCAAGTACGGCTACCTCTTGCCGGGCAAGAAGATCGAAGCCATCGTCGATGAATGGCTCGAGTTCATCTGGGGCGCAGGCGGCAATATCGGCCAGCCTGGGAACCTGAACGTGAGTGGCTCCACCCAGGTCGCGGCACTGCAATACATGCACGATCTGATCTACACGCTGAAACTGGCCCCATCAGGTACCGATACCTATGATACCAACGCGATCCTGTCACTCTTTCAAAATGGCCTGGCCCCCTTTATGCGCAACTGGACGTTTGCCTACGCCCTCGCCAACAATCCCGCCAAGTCAAAGGTGGCCGGAAAAGTCAGCGTGACCACCACGCTTGCCACTCCTGGCAATAGCGGTCACGGCTGCACCGGCGGATGGGTGCTGGCGATCAATGCGAATTCGCAGCACAAGGACGAGGCCTGGAAATTCATTGATTACATGCTGAGTAAAGACACGCAAACCTCGCTTTCGATGAATGCGGGTCTGGTCTCCAGTCGTCCCGATGTCGTCAACGATCCGGCTGTCCAGGCCAAAGTACCCTACTTCAAGCAACTTGCCACCATCCTCAACAGTGGGGACAACCGGCCAAAGCTCGTTCACTATAACCAGTTCACCACGCCGTTGCAGGCCGCCATCAATGGCGTTCTCAGCGGGCAAGGATCGGCGGCCAGCGCGCTAAGCGACGTACAATCGCAGGTGAGTTCGCTGACGTAATCATGCGGGAGCTCTACCCATTGCGCCTTGTGCCTGGTAATCAAGCCGGTCTGCAAGGCGCGATGGAGCGTATCTTTCTCATATGCCTGTATTCTTCATAAGGAGGGCTTATGGCAACTATTCGCACGAGCATCACATCGGCTACAACCAGGTTCAGACCCGGTACACTTGCGCGTCAGGAGGAGCGTCTCGGCTGGATGCTGCTCATCCCTGTGCTCATCGCATTGCTGGCGCTGGGCATCTATCCGCTTGTCTCTACCATTTTTTACACGTTCCAGCAGGGGGGATTCTTTGGCGTCGGCACAACCTGGGCAGGTTTAACGAATTTTGTGAAGCTGTTCCGCGATCACCAATTTTGGAACGCCTTCAGGTTCTCCATGCTCTACACGATCATTACCGTTATCGGGCAGATGATCTTCGGCACGGCTCTGGCCCTGTTCGCCAATCAGAAATTTCCGGGTCGCTGGCTGGTGCGCGCGGCTGTGCTCTTCCCCTGGGCCATTCCGACCGCCACCAACTCTGTGATCTGGGCGTATATGTTCAATGACCAGTATGGCCTCATCAACAGCCTGCTCGAGCATCTCGGATTGATGAATCCCGCTCATCCCATCAACTGGCTCGGTTCGGCCCAACTGGCAACCATTCTTATTTACATCCTGGCGATCTGGAAAGCGAACTCCCTGGTCGCGTTACTTGTACTGGCCGGCCTGCAAACTATTCCCGATGAAATCTACGAAGCTGCCCACATGGATGGAGCATCGGCCTGGCAACGCCTCTGGCAAGTGACGCTGCCTTTGTTGCGGCCAACGCTGGTGGTTGTGCTCATCTTGCGTACCATCGAGTCACTGCAAGCCTTCGATCTGATCAGCGCGTTGACCAATGGCGCTCCTGGCAATGCCACACAAAACATTGGCCTGTACATCTACGTGCAGATACAACAATTTGGCGATTTCGGCTACGGTTCTACGATTGCGATGGTGCTGATGGTGATTACCCTGGTGTTTGTCATTGTGTACCTGCGTTTCCTGCAACGCCCGCGAACCGCCTGAGGCATTGATTGGCCGGGTTTTAGACCAGAAAGGAAGAAGTCATGGCAATTATCGATACTTCGCGTGCACAAGCGCAAACAGGAAGAGCGAGGGTAACAACCATGTTTCAGTCGCGCCAGTTCAGGCGCGGCACGTTTCTCACGCTCATCTATCTCGTCCTGGTGGTCATCCTGATCGTGCAGTTTTTCCCCTTGATCTGGGCGCTGCTGACTTCGCTGATGACGTCCCAGGAGACGACCTCCGTCCCCGCCACGTTGCTGCCCGCCCATCCAACGGTGCAAAGCTACATCTCGGCAATTCAGGGCGATATCGGTCATTATTATGTCAATAGCATCATTGCTGCTGTTGTCTCAACAGCGATTACTATGGTACTGGCGACGATGGCGGCTTACGCTTTTGCGCGCCTGCGTTTCCGCTTCAAGACGCCGCTGCTCCTCGTCGTGCTGGTGCTCTCCTTCTTTCCGCCGCTGGCACAGGTCATTCCACTCTATCGCGTCCTGCAAACCCTGCACCTGCTTGGCACGCTGGGCGCCCTGATCCTGCCCTATTCGGTCTTCGGGCTGCCGCTTGCTGTGCTGGTTCTGATGGCGTTCTTCCAGGACATCCCCATCGATTTCGAGGAGGCGGCCATCGTAGACGGTATGACGCGGCTGCAGGCTTTCGTGCGTATCATCCTGCCGATGACCGTGCCCGGGCTATTTGCCACCGCCATCATCGTCTTTGTCGGGGATTGGAACGAGTACCTGTTCGCTTTGAACTTTACCACGACGAGTACCTATACCTTACCGGTTGGCATTGTCACGATTAGCCAGACGGAATTTACGACGAATTTTGGTATTCTCTCCGCCGCGACCATCCTCTCGGTGGTTCCGCTTGTGATCCTTATTCTGCTGTTGGAACGACGCATCGTATCCGGGCTGATGGCCGGCGGGCTGAAAGGGTAGAGAAGGAGTTTCTTTGCTATGGATTTGTATCTAGATACTGCCCAACTGGACGAAATACGGGCTGCCTCCGAATGGGGCGTCTTGCGTGGCGTGACCACCAATCCGAGCCACATGGCCAAGGCTGGGGTACGCGATATGCGCGCGCACATTCAGGAGATCTGCTGGACTGCGGATGTGCCGACCAGCGTCGAGGTTGTTACCACCGATGCCGACGAGATGGTCGCCCAGGGACAGGAATACGCCACGTGGTCGCCCAACGTGGTCGTCAAGCTGCCGACTATCCCTGCAGGACTGAAGGCGATGGCGCGGCTGACGAAGACGCCGGTAACCGCTACCTGCACGGGTTGCGTCCATTTCGATGGCTGCCCCATCCGCGCGCGCTTCGCCGCCGAGGATGCCCTGACGCGCAGGCCAGAGGTTAACGCTACGCTGATCTTCACGGCTAACCAGGCCATGCTGGCCCTGGCAGCAGGAGCCAGCTATGTCAGTCCCTTTGTGGGACGGCTGGATGCTGTGGGCGAAGACGGGATGCAAGTTGTCAACGACATTGCCCAGATTTTGCGCGTGCAGCGGCAGAGCGGGAAAATTATCGCCGCTGCATTGCGTCACCCCATTCATGTCACAGCCGTGGCTAAAGCGGGCGCACACATCGCCACGATGTCCTTTGATATCCTGGCGCAACTGGTCAAGCATCCCCTCACCGATCAGGGGCTGGCCGGTTTCATGGCCGACTACGAACGGAGCCAGCGGCAATGAATGTGGCTCCCACTATGGTGTCCGGCCCGGCAACAGCGGTACGCGGTGCATATGCGCGGCGTCTCGTTGATGCTACCACTATTCCAGGTGGGCTGAGGGCTCGCATCGCGCTCATCCCGTACCTCGATCTTGGTGACGAACGGCACCCGGTTATTGCCAGTACGGAACCCTTGGGCAAGCAAACGCTGCCCACCCACGCGCCGAATCACCTGCCCGAGATCGCCGGCTCACTCTTATCGCGCATCAGCAGCGATAGCCCCATGCTCGTCTCTGCTCTGCTGGAGGTGCAGGCGCTGGCGCCCCGCATCGTTCGTATACGCTTGGGAAGCGAGCATGCCCTTGCTCAATCCCGTGATTTTGGCATACTCGTTCCCGGTGCGCTGGAAGCCCTCACCCCGCCCTCCCTTCAGAAAGAACAGGAATCGATTGATGATGTTTCCGTCGCACTCGCCGGGATCACACTGCGTTTGCAG
>CADDZH010000149.1 GCA_902812455.1 Chloroflexota bacterium
GGGCGGGGGCCTTGTGCTTGTCCCCGCTTTTCCGCTCAACTGAGGTAATCAGGAACGGGTCGTCGCCTGTAGGGACTGTAGAAGCTCGATTTATCGAAGCTGTGGGTGTGGGGGGCATGGTGGGGGCCTTGTGCTTGTCCGGCTAGCTATCCATAATGAGCAACAACAGAAAAAAAGAGATGGAAGAAGTGAATATTACTAGCAACCAGGAAACCGAAGCAGCGAGGCAGGAAAAACGGGAAAATGCCAAGCGTATCTTGCGCGATAGCGGCCTTGCTCATATGCTCCAGGAAATCAATAGAGTCGAATTGAAAAGAAGAGGAAAATTTGAGGAATACGATTCTACCATCTTGCTGAAGTGGGGGTCAGGCTATACGCGCCGTCACATCTGGGTAGAGGTGGTAGGCAGCGCGATTCGCTTCCGGCTTTCTCCTCATCTAAAGTGTTCAAGTCCAGTGCCGCTATGCGATGGCGAATATCATACATTGACCAGCCAGATGTGGGCAAACAGCGACTTGCTACGCATGGAACTGTACAGGTGTTATAGAAAACCGGTAGCAGAGAGTTCAGACGACTAGCTCTGTATCACAACGGGTCAAGAGCCAGCACCTGAAGAACGCCAACGCTCCCCAGAAAACGACTGATGGCCTGGTAATCCGGGTCGCTGTAGAATGCTTCCCTATCAGTTTCGCTTGCCCAGCTCAGGAAATTCAAGAAGATGATGCCCTGCTTGTTGCTTGTTTCTTCCAGGAGACTGGGTGTGGTAATAAATTGAGGCTGGTGGAGTTGTGGCAGTGATCCGGCCTGAAGTTCGCTGCTTTCACGTGCGAGGAATGCAAAGGCCAGCACAGGTTCTACGACTTGTCGTCGCAAGCTCTCTATCCATGCTCGTTGCACGCGTTCTTCTTGAGCAGGATGGATTGTGGCTAAGTGTACTGCTGCCAGGGCCTGTAGTGCGGACGGGCGGCTGTATCCCCACAGATAGCGCATGAACCATTGTTCGGGTGGATGTGCCAGCAAGCTAGTAGCTGAGCCTAGCAGTAATTGCTTCGGATCATAGCGCTTCTGCGCTTTCTTCCAGGCCTCTTCGTCTTCCCATGCAGCGAACATAACGTAGTAGGTATCATACCCCCTACTACGATAAAAATGGGCACTGATCAGCCCGGGCGCATTACGCATGGTGTCCGAAATCAAGCGCACACGTGCCAGC
This sequence comes from Chloroflexota bacterium, assembly GCA_902812455.1. The sequence continues at coordinate 1,211 of CADDZH010000149.1, forward strand.
CCATCTGCATCTCTTCCCGGCATCATATGTGCTAATGTAACAACCAGTAGTTCCATGCTGTACCGTTCTTTCGAATAACCAGAGTAATGGGGGTGCAGGGGGCGAAGCCCCCTGCCGGGGTTTGGGGAACGCGGTCTGGGAGACCGTGTGCCGGGGACCCAAATTTCCCTTTTCTCTCAAATGCTGCTTGATTATGCACCGGGGCGAGGTGGCCACGTCGTGGCGAAGCCTCGCCCTACTTTCCGTTTTTGTAAGAATTATTTTTGGGCAAACGATCGCAAAGCGAAGGTGATTTGCTGTTCCAGGGTCAAGGCCTGATCCTGGGGAATCCTGGCGATGGCCGCCTGTGCCTCTGCCGCAGAATACCCTAACCCGATCAATGCTTCCAGTACCTCGGCCTGCATCTTGCCCGGCGTATAACCCGTTGTCCCTCCCAGTGCGACCAGAGAAGGCAACCTCCCTTTCATCTCAAGCACCAGCCGCGCTGCCATGCGTTTCCCGACGCCCGGCGCCAGGGCCAGTTTTTGCTGGTCCTCGTCGGCAATTGCCTTGTACAGGGTTCGTGCATCCATGACAGATAACAATGCTAAAGCCATTTTTGGGCCGACACCGCTCACAGCGATGAGCTGCTCAAAGGCGTCACGTTCTTCCTCGCCAGAGAAGCCGTAAAGTGATATCTCATCCTCGCGTACATGCAAATGGGTGTAGAGTGTCACTTCAGACCCCATCTGGTTCAGGCGATTGAGCGTGGAAGTGGGAGCGAAAACACGCATGCTGAATCCCCCAACCCGGATGATAGCGTGGTCTGCCCGGCACGCCTCAAGAATACCATGAATGCTCGTAATCATCGTTCCTAACCCTTACCTACCTCTACTCTTCTGTATATCATATAAGTTCTGATTGTCATCTCAATTTCAGGAAATTCCCGGTGAGAATGCTGGCGGTGTTCAAATGGCAGATGGCGATAGCGGCGGCATCGGCGGCATCGTCTGGCCGGGGAACGGAGGGCAGCTTGAGCAGGATACGCACCATCTCTCCCACCTGTTCTTTGCGGGCATCGCCATAGCCGGTCACGGCCTGTTTCACCTGTTTAGGCGTATATTCCGAGATAGGCAGCCCTCCATTTGCCAGCGCCAGCATGGCGACGCCGCGTGCCTGCCCAACAGTCATGGCTGTGCGGGCGTTCTTAGCAAAGAAGAGATCCTCCATCGCAGCTTCTTGTGGATGGTACTTCCTGATAATCTCAATGAGGTTTTGATAGATAGACTGCAATCGCTCGGCCAGTGGCATACGCGCAGGCGTGGTAATCACATCGCACGCGATCATGCTCAACTCGCCGCCTGTGGATGCCACGACCGCATAGCCGAGGATGGCCGTACCCGGGTCTACTCCTAATACAATACGCTGGCCAGCAACATCTGCCATTGCCTCTCCTTTTGCCACTTACCCTTCGTATGAGGTGACGAATGTATCAGGAATGTCCGCGTTCGTGTAGACATTCTGCACATCTTCCAGGTCTTCGAGCTTTTCTACCAGGCGCATAAGCTGGTGGGCCACCTTCTCATCGGTGATCTCGATCTTGGTTTTGGGCAGCATGGTACTCTCGGCCTTGACTACCTTGTATTTCTTGCCCTCAAGAGACTGGCGCACCCGTTCCAGATTGGATGGATCGGTATAAATAGTCAGCGTTTCATTTCCCGGTTCAACCGGATCAACGTCGTCGGCACCGAGATCAATGGCTTCGAGCGAAAGTTCATCGGGATCGTGACCATTCACCTCTACATCAATGATACCCTTTGCCTCGAACAGCCAGGCCACAGAACCAGCCTCACCCAGGTTCCCTCCATTGCGATGGAAGGCGTTGCGTACCTCTGCCACCGTGCGATTGCGATTTTCCGTCAAGGCGTTCACCAGCACGGCTGTGCCTCCCGGCCCATAGCCTTCATACGTGACCTCTTCAAGCCCTGCCCCCTCTGAGCCACCTACAGCACGTTTGATTGTGCGCTCGATGTTTTCCATAGGCATGTTGGCATCGCGGGCACGCTGGACGGCCATGCGCAGGCGGAAATTTGCGTTAGGGTCGCCACTGCCGCCCTCGCGTACCGCTACCGCAATCTCGCGCCCTAGCCGGGTGAAGAGCTGTCCTCTACGGGCGTCATTGACACTCTTAGAGCGGCGAATCTGCGCCCATTTGGAATGTCCTGACATAAAAGTGCCCCTCCTTTATGTTCTTAAATGAAGAATCATAGCAGATAATATACCCTGCGAAACTTCTCTCCATGTGTATCTTCCTTATGCGAAGGATTCGGTCACCCACCATGTCATGTTGAGCGAAGCGAAACATCCGCTGCCGATCGCTGGCGATCCTTCCCCTTCGCGGAGTTGACCCTGAGCGAAGCGAATGGGCTCAGGGCTGGGCTGCACTCGCTCAGGATGACAACCCATTCCCGATTTTGGTCGTTAAAATTCATTATCGGCCCTGTGTTTGTCCATGGATTTGCCGAGTGCTCCACTAAAAACTGTGCTCTCTGCTAAAAGAAAAGCTGCTGGCAACATTGTAACATGTGCCGGTATTGAGCGTCGAGTCCCAGGATGGCCCTTGCGGTAGTCCTTACCATATACGGTAGGATGCGTTTTCAGCATGGCCTGACGATCCCCCTACGGCATACGATAGTTTACCTGGCTTAGTGTTGCTTCATCCATTCTCTGATGGCCTGATTCACGGCCTCCGGCTGTTCTCGCATCACATAGTGCCCGGCGTTGGAGATGATACGCAAGGTAGAGCCTGGCAGGTGGTCATGCAGGTACTGGCTGTATTTGACGGGCGTCAAGCGATCTTCGGAACCGCAGATGATCAGCGTGGGCAGGTGAATCTCATGTAGCCGTTGCATGCAATCGAAGACGTTACACGCTGCCAGGTCGCGATGAAGGATATACGGTCCTGGTTCGGCCTGCTCGCTGAGCACCGCCTGTGGCACTGTAGCAATGTTTGACTGCGCAACAGCCATCTCTGCCAGTTGCAGGCGGGCCTCGTGTGGGCTTGTGCGCGTCGCTTCCAGTATTGCTGGCAGGACACGCAGCCTGGCCCCGGTTCCGATCAAGATCAGGCCTCCCAGTTCTGACTGGTATGCTAATGCCATTGCCAGGGCAATAGCCCCGCCTAACGAATGGCCGGCAATGACCGGGTGGTCAAGATGTAGCTCCTGCTGGATGATCTGGTGTGCAACCTTTGCATAGTCCTGCACCGTCACCTCTTCTGGCAACGTATCCATCCTCTCACCATGCCCTGGCAGATCAATAGCAAATACCCGCTGATTCCGGCTGAGATCTTCGAGCTGGAGCCGCCAGATACGGGCGCTATCGCCCGATCCATGAATGAAAACGATAGGATTATCCATGCTGGCACTCCTCTTTATTAATGAATTTTACCAACCAAGACGTTCATGAAAAGGGTTCACCACCCAGGATGAAAAAGGACTTTTTCAGAAGAGATCGGCAAGACCGCTGTGGGGCATGTCATCCTGAGCGCATGAGCCGAAGCCATGTCATCCCTTCACTTCGTTCAGGGCAAGCCCTGAGCGCAGCGAAGGATCTGATGCCGATCGACCGAGATCCTTCGCGGAGTTTCCCCTGAGCGCGTGAGCCGTAGCCATGTCATCCTGAGCGAAGCGAAGGATCTGATGCCGATCGACCGAGTTCCGCAGGCTTCGCTCAGGATGAAAAATCATTCCCGATCCTGATTGTTAAAAATCATAAAATAAATATTCCCTTTGCCAAAATTATATCTCATGCCGGAGGCGGCTCGTCCCCGTAGGGGTTTACAAGGGTAGGTTGTTCCGTGAACACGCCTCTTAAGCGGATCGTCGCCTGATGAACTTTTCCGATCACATGGGGGAATCAGGAACAGCTCGTCGCCTGTAGGGGCTTGTAGAAGCTCGATGTATCGAAGCTGTGGGTGGTGGCGCGGATGGGAAGGGGCCTTGTGCTTGTCCCCGTGCCCTCGCGCCTCTCGTGCTACATTGGATGCTTGCAATGTGATATAAGTATATTGCGCACACTTCATTTATTGATCGGCTTATCCGGAGAGGATTCATCCTTTTGTTGGTGAGACCGGATCACGAAGAGAGAGGGAGATTGCACATATGAACGTGGAAGTACGTATCTTAACCGAGGCGGATGCCGAAGCCTTCTGGAAAATTCGCTTGCGCGCCTTGCGCGATGACCCGGAATCTTTTGGCTCAACCTATGAAGAGGTGCTGGAGCGCGGTATTGCCGGAGCGACACAAGGCTTGCGCAAAACAGATGTTGCCTCCGATGATGCCACCTTTGGCGCTTTTGATGGCAAGCAGCTTGTCGGCATTGCCGGCTTCCGGCGCGAACCAATGCTCAAGATGCGCCATAAGGGAGTGATATGGGGTATGTACGTGCCGAAAGAGTTGCGCGGGCAGGGTATTGGCAAGGCTTTGTTAGAGGCAGCCATTGCCTATGCGAAAACACTTCCCGGCCTTGAGAAGATCAACCTGGCTGTAGTCCTGACAAGCAAAGAAGCCCGCCAGCTCTTCATTTCGCTCGGCTTTGAAACCTACGGTCTGGAACAGCGCGCTTTGAAGTTGCATGATAACTATTTCGACCAGGAGCTTATGACGCTTCGCCTGGTCTAGCTTCTTTCTTGGCCGATTATGTCAGATACCCTTGATTTCAATATACGTCAACAGCTAGCCGATTATCTGGCGGGCAACATCTCGCTACGCCAGTTTGAGGACTTGTTTTTTGCCGAAACCTGGAATATTGATGAGGCAGATAATCAGTCCCTGGCCCAAAAGCGGACAAGCGTTTACTGGTCATTATCCTTGCACCCAAAGGCCCAGGGAAATACTATCCGGTAAGCGCCAGACCAGCAGATAGGAAAGAGCGTCGTGAATACCGAGAATGGAAGGCAGGTAAAAAGAAATGAACGAGAAGGCAACATATAAAGGGCCAGAGTACCCTACACAAGCGCACGGCTCGATTCCAGCATTCCATAGCTATGAAGAGGAAGCCGCTTTTTGGGATACTCATAGCACCGCTGACTTTACCGATGAAACTGAACCGGTCAAAGTGCGTGCGACCCGTGGACTTTCTGCGAATGTACAGGTGCGGTTTGATCCCGAAACTGATCACGAGCTGGAAGCGATAGCGCGTGAACGCGGTATGAAGAAGGCCACGTTGATACGCACCTGGGTATTAGAACGACTCCGTCAGGATCATCATCGACAAGCCTCCTGATCAACCCGAAGCATGAGTTACTTCGTATATCTGCGTCGAGGGCGTACCTGGACAGGAGTAAATTCCTCGTCAAATTCTGATGCGCCTGTATCGGTTTCATCCCACCAGTTAGCCTCTTCTTCATAACTCTGAAATGCTGGAATAGGACCATGCGCTTGCGTGGGATATTTTGGCCCTTTGTAATCTGCCTGCTCACTCATGGGATGTACCTTCCTTCCAAATCCTATAGCGACGTAATTCTGGGGAACCTGCGCGTTCGATTATAGCGGGTTGAGCAGGGCTCGTCAATAAGGATGACGATATCGAATTTAAGACAAATCCCCTCGAAAACCCTCCTGAATCGCGTTCAAAAAAGGTAGAGCATTTTTACGGCTTGTTGGTTATAGGCATGGTATGCATTCAATCAGGTAGGTGAGAGGCGCGTAGATATGAAACTTCGTTCGTTGTATCCCGTTATTGTGGTTCCGTTGCTGGGTATCCTTGTAATCGGTGCGCTGTTATGGGCTTATATATCCTATAGCCATGCTACACCGGCAGATGGCGGGCGGCTCCTATTGCCGGATAATATCGGCACATTGACCAGTCAGAGCCGGGTGATTTCACAAATGCCGCCCGATCAGCAAATGTCTCTCGCTATTGGGTTGAACCTGCGCAACCAGGCGAATCTCCTTTCCTATCTTCATGAGATCACCACTCCGCATTCCCCGATCTATCATCACTATTTGAATGTCCAGACCTTTGATGCCCTCTATGGCCCGCTGCCCTCCAGCGAGGCCGCGCTGGTCAACTATCTGGCTTCGCAGGGCCTCACCATTACGGCTACATACCCCAATCACCTGGTTGTGGATGTTCGCGGCACGGTGGCGCAGGTGGAGCAGGCCTTCCAGGTGCAGATCAATAACTATCTCTTGCCCAACGGGATTCATTACTATGCCAATGCCAGCGCGCCATCGCTTCCAGGGTCAATAGCGCCGCTGGTTGCCTCTGTGGCGGGCCTGGACAATCTTGTGCACTATGGCCGCCTGCCACTGGCAAATGGCCAGGCCAAACCCACTTTTGCCTCGTCAGGCTCTTCTCCGGCTGCGATCACCTGTCCACAGCCGGGGCCGGCTAGCGTACCTACCTCTTATACACCGAACCAGATCGCCACTGCCTACAATTTCACGCAGCTCTATAACAACGGCAACCTGGGCGAAGGACAAGCGGTTGGCCTGCTCGAATTGGATGGTTTCTCGCCCAACGATATCGCTCTCTACGCCTCCTGCTTTGGCGGTAAAAATGTGGCCATCCAGACCATCCCTGTCGATGGATATAATGGCCTGGCCGGCAGCAATGCTATCGAAGTGGAACTCGACATGGAGATGGTGCTGGGGCTTGCCCCTCGCCTCGCCTCGCTGCGAGTCTACGAAGCGTCGATCAATTCCCTGGCAGCCTATAACGATGCCTGGGCACACATTATCAGCGACCAGGTGCCTGTGGTTAGCACAAGCTGGGTGTTTTGTGAAGAGGGGCCGGGCATTTCGAACGAGTTGCAGCAGGAAAATATCTTCTTCGAGACCGCCGCAGCGCAGGGACAGACGATCCTGGCGGCCAGCGGCGACCTGGGAGCGAACGGCTGCTATAATCCGCAGACCGGCGCCAATCCCAATCCTGCCGTCGATGATCCGGCTTCACAGCCCTTTGTGACGGGTGTCGGCGGGACGACGCTGCGCATCAACGCGGACAATACCTACCAGTCTGAGCAGGTCTGGAACGATCGCGCGATCAACGATGGAGCCAGCGGTGGGGGTGTCAGCCGGGTCTGGAGTATGCCGGCCTGGCAGCAAGGGCCGGGTGTGGCCAATGCCTATACTACGGGCTACCGGGAGGTGCCCGATGTCTCGATCAACGCCGACCCGCAGACCGGCTACGATATCTATTGCACTACTGGTGGATGCGCGGGCAAGGGCTGGCAGGTTGTCGGCGGCACCTCGGCAGGCGCGCCTGCCTGGGCAGCGCTGGTGGCGCTGGCGAACGAGGCTTCATTCAAGGCCAATGGCTACCAGCTTGGTTTTCTCAATCCGAGCCTCTATGGCATCAGTCATGGCGCGGCTGGCACCTCCTATGCTAGCGCCTTTCATGATGTTGTGCCTGTTCCAGGCGGCGTGAATAATAACGATTATGTCGGGAATAATGG
>CADDZH010000150.1 GCA_902812455.1 Chloroflexota bacterium
TATGCGCGTTCAAGAACATGTACGATTATCGGCTGCCGCAGCGCTAGTCACCTTACCCTGGCTGAAAAAAGATGTATGGATTCCCTTCACAGCAAGCATTCTGATTGATGCTGATCACTATCTATGGCACGCAGTTACGCATCGCACGCCCAGCTTGCGAGCTGCGCTGCGCTACTTCCGGCAGGCTAACCCGCCGCGACTGCCGCAAGCACGATTGCTTCACCAACCGCCGGTACTGGCGCTCTTGCTGGTTATTGCGGCCTGCACGCGTTCGCGCATACTCTGGCTCATCCTGGGTGGCCTCTCGTTCCACGTGAGCCTGGATGTCCTGCATGAAACACAGATGAAGCGCCTCAAGAAGACACTCAGTGAGCAGGTGCAGTCGAGATGTTCTGCATGCGGGCAGTATTGTGAAGCCTTGCAATTGCATACAGTGAGCGTTGCACGCAATCTGCTTGACCGTTACAGTGCCAGGCATTATGTGATGCTATGCCCTGCATGCCATGAGAAGGCGCATAAGCGTGCTGAGTCGTTGACGGGATGGGCCTGACCCTGGCCTCCATAAAGGAGGCCACTACATGTTATCAATTCTATGAAGGGTAACAAGCCACTTACAAGGATGGTTCGAGCGGATCTGATAGCAGGCGCAAGGCATGGGCCATTTGCTCCCACTCCTTGAGGAAGGCATCATGGCCGTGAGGTGAGTCCAGTTCCGCGTAGATGGCATCGCCACCAAGCGCGCGTACCTGCTCGGCAAGCCGGCGAACGCGGGCAGGTGGGAACAGGAAATCTGAGCGAATACCGATAAACAAAGCCCTGCTGCGCAGGCGGCGTAGCGCAGCCTCTAATGAAGGATAACCTTCGCTGGCGTCATACAAATCCATGGCGCGGCTGATATAGAGATAGCTGTTGGCATCGAAGCGGCGCACAAGTGCCTCGCCTTGATAATAGAGGTAATTCTCGACATCGAAGCGACCACCGAGATCGCCTGAGCGACTGGGCGAGAGGATGCTCGGAGACCTGGCCGGTCGCCTGCCAAAGCGCAGCTCCATAGCTTCTTCACTCTGGTAGGTGATCATTGCCAGCATACGAGCTATGGCCAGGCCGGCATCAGGCCCCTCGCCTGGGGGATAATCGCCGCCGCGCCAGCGTGGGTCGGCCATGATAGCCTGGCGTTGCACCTCGCTGAAGGCCACTGCCTGGGCCGTAAGGGCATCAGTTGCGGCTACAACGGCCACTTTTTGCACCAGTTCGGGATAGGTTATAGCCCATTCAAGCGCCTGTTGCCCGCCTATAGAACCGCCAGAAACCAGCGCTAGCTTGCGCACGCCCAGGCGCTCAATCAACATGCGCTGGGCGCGCACCATATCGCGAATGGTAATGACGGGGAAACGCATACCATAGGGTTGCCCGGTACACGGATCGATCGATGAAGGGCCGGTGCTGCCATAGCAGCCACCCAGCACATTCGAGCAGATGACGAAATAGCGTGATGTATCGAAAGGCCGTCCCGGACCAATCAAGAGGTTCCACCAGGCGGCCTTCGGGTCGCCGGGGCGCTCAGGGTCGTGAGCATGAGAGCTGCCGGTGAGCGCATGGGTGATGAGCATGGCATTATCTGCCCCTGCATTGAGGCTTCCCCACGTCTCATAGGCCAGCGTGAGGGGGCCGAAATTGCCGCCATGCTGCAACGGCAACGAGTCGAAGATATGCTTCTCTATCACTACAACAGCTTAGCCTCTGGTTCTGAGTCTGAATCTGAATCCGAGCCAGGCCCAACCGGCTTATCGGCAACGTTTTCCTCTACCTTTTGAGCCATCTTTTCCTTTGCAGCCTGGAACTCCTGCGGGTGCATTGCGCGCCACTCTGACCAGAGGGCGATCAGAAACGCCTGGAGCACACCGGCAACAGGAGAGGCGAGCAGTACGCCCCAGATGCCAAAAAGCTCACCGCCGGCAATCAAAGCAGCAATAGCGACAATTGGATGTAGACCGACTGCTCTCCCTACGATGCGCGGCCCCACAACATCGCCCTCTAAAACGTGAACGCCGACAAAGTAGGCCAGCACGATGAGCGCTATGATCCAGCCCTTTGTTAAAGCAAGTAGCACACAAATGGATCCTGAGATCAGGACGCCAAGGATCGGGATGAACTCTAATACAAATGCCATCACGCCCAGCAGGAGCGCATAAGGTACGCCAATAATCGCCATCCCAACGCCGACAAGCACCCCTATCAAAGAGGATAGTAGCAACTGGCCGCGAATGTAGCCGCCGACAATGCGTTGCAGCGTATTCAGCAGGAAGCGCACACGCCCGCTCTGCCGTCGCGGCATGTTACGCCTCAGCCAGTTGGTTATACGCTGTCCATCGACAAGTAAGTAGATGCTGAGGATGGCTACCAGAATAATATCTACGACCGTACTGACGATGCCTGAGAGGATGGGCAGCGCATTGCCGGCAAGCGCTTCGGCGCGAGTGATGAGTTGATCGCGGATAGAGGCGATCTGGCTTGACGAGATGCCCAACGAGTTAAGGATCTGCTCCAACTGGGATGGATGCCCATTTTTCCCAGGTGTTAACAAGACGCTCAGATAGTGAGAGAGTGAGGAAGCCTGGTTGATGGCGGTGATTATAATGAGGTAAACCAGGCCGCCGAGGCCGCCCAGGACAAGAAGATAAACAATGATAATGGCCAGGAAGCGTGGCATGACACGCTGTAAAATTCCTACGGCAGGGGCCAGGGCATAGGCCAGCAGCGCGGCAATGACCAGCAAGAGGATCGTTGTTATCACGTGTCCTATCAACCACAGGAACAGGATCACAACGACTGTCCAGGCAAGGATGGCCAGCGGAATATCACGCCTGCGCGCCCACTTGGCGGCTTCTGTTACAGCATCAGCGGACTTAGCCGTTTCTTCGACCGGTTCAGCCACCGGCTCGGGAGCAGGCTTTGGCGCCTCAGTTGTCGTCGCTCCTGCAGTTGTTGCGGTGGCTCCCTTCAGCACGGTACCGGCCACCTGCAATGTTTCTCCAACCCTGTGTAAGAAACCACGCGACCTCTTCACCGGCCCCTGCATAGGCTCAGCAGTTTTCGAGGTTTTGTTGTCGGCGTTGTTGGCCTCTGTCGTCTCCGTCGTCTCTGCGGCTGGCTCTTTCAATATATTGACATTGCTTTCAGTCTTGTCGTTATCCGCCATTCTTCTGCGCTCCCTTCTCTCTCAAACACCTCACACCTAATGATTATACACTATTAAACACTCTCTTGAGAGAAAGAAAGCATACGAGAATTGCTCAGTGCGATGGCAGCCATCGCCGATCTTCGACGCGCTTCGCCTTCAATTCAAAACGCGGGAGCGAATCCCTGGGCACAACTTCCACAGGAATGCGCAGGTTGAGAGCGACGCGAAGTTCTTCTTGAATCAGGGTTGCCGTCTCCGGTGGGCACTCCACCTGGAGAGCGATCTCATCCATTGGGCCATCCCTGGTCACGATGATCTTATATTCGGCCACTTCAGGGAAACGGTGCAGGATATTGGCGAGAGCCGAGGGATAGACGTTAACACCTCGCACGATCAGCATATCATCCACACGGCCCAGGACTCCCCCTGCCAGGGAAAGAAATGTGCGCCCGCAGCCACATTGATAGCCGCCGTGTCGCACAAGGTCACCTGTGCGATAGCGAATGGCCGGGCTGCCCCAGCGCCCCAGGTTGGTGAGCACCAGCTCGCCCACTTCGCCTTCTTTAACTGGCCGCCGGTCATGTGGGTCGAGAATCTCCGCAATGAACTCGCCTTCGTTGACATGTACGCCTGCTTGCTGCGAGCAAGCAAAGCCGAAAGCTCCCATTTCGGTCATACCGGCATGATCATATGTTTTCGCGCCCCATGCCCGCTCGATGCGCTCGCGCGTGGCCGGAATTGAAGCCCCTGGCTCGCCCGCGTGAATGGTGACGCGCACCGTTGATTCGCGCATATCCATGCCATGCTCCCGCGCTACTTCTGCCAGGCGCAGCGCATAGCTAGGCGTACACACCAGCACGGTGGCTCCAACATCCTGCATAGCGCGCAGGCGCTGCAGAGAATCCATGCCGCCACCAGGTACGGTCAGCGCCCCTACGCGCTTGGCCCCCTCATAAGCAGACCAGAAACCGATAAACGGGCCAAAGCCGAAGGCCAGGAAGACAATATCGTCCCGGCTGGCCCCGGCTGCCCGGTAGACGCTCGTCCAGCACTCGGCCCACCAATCCCAGCTCTCCTGAGTATCGAGGATTTTTAAGGGGCGTCCCGTTGTGCCGGAGGTCTGGTGCAGGCGAATATAGTCGCTCAATGGATACGTCAGATTGCTTCCATAGGGTGGATACGCCTCCTGGTCGGCAACCAGTTCCCTCTTGGTGGTAAAAGGCAATTGGGCCAGATCTTCTAGCGTTTCTATTCTAGGAGGAACGCCAGATTGAGCCAGTTTTTCCTGGTAAAAGCGATTAGCCGGAAGAATGCGAGCAAAGCCTTCTTGCAGGCGAGATAATTGATGCGCCTCAATCTGCGAACGGGACGCGGCTTCCAGGTCGTACATGAAGGCACCAATCCTTTCTTGATTATACCAGTGAACTCAGCGCCCGGCGAATATAAATCGGTGTGACCTGCTTGCGATAATTGATCGTCAGATCGGCATTATCGAGCGGCTTGGCCTTTTTCGCTGCAGCCATTGCAACAGCCGAGATCAGCTCAGGCGTGAGTTTCTGGCCGATTAACTGCGCGGCGGCTTCGGTAGCTTCCACAGGATGAGAAGCAACAGCGCCAAGCGTGATACGTGCACCGGCAACAGTGCCATCACCGGCGAAGCGCAAGGCGGCGGCCACACCGAGAATAGGAAAGTCGAACGAACCCCGGCGGCGCAACTTGAGATAGGTACTGCGCCAGCCGCCGGCGGGAGGCAGGAGAATTTCGCTTAGTATCTCATTATCAGCTTTGTTGTACGGGTGCATCCCATCGTCGCGGAACAATTCGCGGATGGGAATGATGCGCTCGCCATCCACGCTGACCAGCCGCACCTGGGCATCCAGGCTAACTAGCACAGGAGCTGTATCAGCCGAGGAGATGGCCCAGCAGCGCGGGCTGCCGGGCGCTACCAGGCAGATATCACCATCCCTTTTCATGCAATAGCCGATGGAATGCCGCCAGAACTCAGTCTGGTTGTAGTAGTTGCAGCGCGTATCCAGCAGCACATTACCGCCGATGGTGCCCATGTTGCGCAGTTGCGGCGTTGAGACCAGCCCGGCAGCCGTGGTGAGTGCAGGATAGTGTTCCTGCAATACCGGGTGCTCGGCAATAGCTGTGAGCGTGACGCCCGCGCCAATGCGAAATCCCTGATCCGGCGAGCCTGTAATGTGCTTCAGCTCAGCAAGATGGCGCAGGCCGATCAAGACCTGGGGCGTAAACTGGCGGCGCTTCATGTTTGGATAGAGGTCGGTGCCACCTGCAACCAGCATCGCGCCCTCGCCTTCTCCTGCCAGCATGCGGGCTGCTTCATCGAGGCTATGAGGAGCCATATAACGAAATGGTGGAAGACGCAACATCAGGAAAGCCCTCCTTTCGCAGGAATACCTGAGAATCTGTCTTCGGTATGGATCTCTACCGGCGGCATCCCTGCCGGGTCCCATTTGATCAGGCGCGTTGGCCAGGGCGCGGGCGCATCAACCGGCGTCACACGAGGCGGTTGTGTGCGATTATCCTGCAGCGCCTTCAACGCCTTGAGCACCTTGTCGGCTGTGATCGGCACCTCGTCGATGCGCACGCCAACCGCATCATAGATGGCGTTAGCAATGGCGGGCATGACGGGGTTGATCGGCCCCTGCCCTGCCTCTTTGGCCCCGAAAGGCCCTTCGAGATCGGGCCGCTCAACCAGGATGGTCTCGATCTCCGGCGTCTCCATTGTAGTAGGAAGCTTATAGTCAAGGAGCGAGGGAATTTTGTGCCGTCCCTTGCGGAAGATTTGCTGCTCCATAACGGCTTCGCCAAAGCCCATATAGGCGCTGCCTTCTACCTGCCCGGCCACCAGCAAGGGATTGATAGCCTGCCCGGTATCATGTGCCAGCCAGAGCTTCTCTACGGTCACCTCGCCTGTCTCTGTATCGACGGCTACCTGCGCCACACCTGCCGAGTATGAGTAAGCCGGTGAAGGGCCAACGCCCGAGCCTTTGTAATCCCCATGGATATCGTCGGGCGGCGCATATGAACCAGAGGATACCAGGGCGCCAAAACGAGCCTCGGCAAGCTGCACAGCCGCCTCAAAAGGCAGCGCTACCCCTGGATCGTTCTCATCATAGATAAAGCCATCTTCTGTGTAGAGACGCTCAACTGGAACGTGCAAGCGATCCGAGACGGCCTCGAAAAGCTGTTCTTTCAACTTGCGCGCGGCGAAGATAGCGGCATTGCCCGCCATAAAGGTCACGCGGCTGGAGTAGGAGCCGAGGTCAACCGGCGTGAGGCTCGTATCCGCCGTCTCCAGGTGGATGCGTTCGGGATCAATACCCAGTTCTTCTGCTACGACATAGGCAAGAATGGATGTTGATCCCTGGCCAATATCGGTTGCGCCACAATAGACGGTCACACCACCGCCTCGATCCAGGCGAATCTGTACAGCGGAGTGCGGCAAATCGTTCCAGTAGATGGGTTTGCCGGCGCCACAGATATAGGTTGAAGCCGCTATGCCCATGCCACGCCTGATCGAAGATTGACTGGTTGCTGGTTCGCTGGTTCCGTCCGGATTGGTGGTTTCGGTTTTGGCGGCATGGAACTCGTTCCAGCCAGAGCGCTCGATCACCTTGTCCAGGCATTCGCCAAGCGCGCAGCTTGTAATGCGCAAACCGTTGACGGTGCGTGAGTAAGGTTCAACCAGGTTGCGGCGCCGCAGTTCCACAGGGTCGATGTGCAGGTCTTGCGCGATCTTATCCAGGTGTACTTCCACCGCGAAACGGGGTTGGGGAGTGCCGTGACCGCGTTTTGGCCCGCAGGGCGGCTTGTTGGTGAAGAGGCGCATCCCCTCGAATTTGTAGCAAGGCAGCTTATAGGTCACAGTTTGCAGCGCACCAGTGTAGTACGTCGTCGCGATGCCATATGAGCCATACGCGCCGCCATCGAGGAAGGAGCGGAAGTGCATGGCAGTCAGCGTGCCGTCGCGCTTGACACCGGTCTTGATCCACATCTTGACCGGGTGACGGCCACGATGGATCAAAAAGACCTCTTCGCGTGTGCAGGTGATCTTGACCGGTCGCCCGGTGCGACGCGAGAGTTCAGCCGCACAGATTTCGTGCGAAAATGGATCGCTCTTCCCGCCAAAACCGCCGCCAACATTGGGCGCAATGACCCGTATATGCGACTGCGGTATCCCTAACACCTTGCTCACTTCGCGATGCACATAGTGCGGAGTCTGCGTCGATGACCACAGGGTGAGCTTGCCACCTACGGGGTCGCTCGGATTAGGCTCCCAGTTGGCCACGCAGGCATGAGCCTCAATCGGAGCATGGTTGTTGCCCTCATAATAGAACCAGTCCTCGCGGATATAATCTGCCTCCCCAAAACCGGCCTCCATATCGCCAAATTCATACGAGACAGCTTTGTGAATGTTGCCAATGCGCGCCTCGTCGTTGATCTTAACCTCCGGGTGCGCCAGAGCTTCCTCGATGCTCATGAGCGCGGGCAGCACCTCGTACTCTACGTCGATAAGCTCCATTGCTTCATCGAGCACGTCGGGATCGACAGCAGCCACAGCCGCAACGGGGTCGCCAACATAGCGCACCTTGTCTATCGCCAGCGCGTACTCGTCCTGGCTGGAGGGAAGAATACCGTATTTCTGTGGTAAATCCTGGCCTACGATGACAGCCAGCACACCCGGAAGGGCCAGCGCCTTGCTCGTATCAATCGAAATGATCCGCGCATGGGGATGAGGAGAGCGCAAAAGCCGCCCGTAGAGCATACGGGGGAGCATGATATCGTCGGCATACAGGGCGCGCCCGGTCACTTTGCCGTAAGCGTCAACTTTCGGGCGCGGGGTGCCGACAACTTTATAAGAACGGGCCTTTTTCGTCCCATTAAGCTGTTGTATAGCCACCTGGCACCTCCTCTTGTGTATTGTCCATACGCTCAGCCGCCGCTTCGACAGCCTCATAGATTTTCGTGTAGCCGGTGCAGCGGCAGAGATTGCCGGCAACCGCTTCTTTTATCTGCTCGCGTGTAGGATGCGGATGATCGCGCAGCAAAGCCACACCGGAAAGCAGTATGCCGGGCGTACAATAGCCGCACTGGGCTGCGCCTAATTCAGCAAACGTTTCCTGCAGCGGGTGCAGCTTTCCGTTCTGCTCCAGGCCTTCGATAGTGGTAATCTCGCAGTCCTGCACCTCTAGCGGCAAGGTGAGGCACGAAAGAACAGGCTGGCCGTCGATGAGAACTGTGCAAGCGCCGCATTCTCCCAGCTCGCAGCCGTGCTTTGTCCCGATCAGCCCCAGATCTTCGCGCAACACCTCTAACAGCGTATGATGCGGTAATACAGCGACTTCACGACGTTCACCATTGACATGTAAGGTGATC
>CADDZH010000151.1 GCA_902812455.1 Chloroflexota bacterium
CTGCTGATGTCTTGCAGCCGCAAACGGCGCGCTCGGCTCATCGGAAATGTCATTCGCGCTATGCCTCTTCCTAGCAAGAAAGGAGCTTGCTCGTGTTACTTATCTTTGTTTTTTTGGAGTCAATGCCGCAAGGGTCGCCCCTACCCTATACGGATCGGCTTGTGAAGCCGTGTCATGGTAGTGGCAGGGCTTCGCCTCTGGCATCCCCTGCCCTAGAAGCTATGTCCCTGCCATCGCCGCCACCCTTCCCAACTTATCCCTACGGCAACTTTTTACCAGGATTTAACTTGCCTTAACATATCCTTCAAGCACAGTTAACCCTCCAATGGTAGGGTAGGAGTGTGCCTGGACATAGCTTGCGGAGATCAGCAAGATGTCCGGCAGGAAATAGAACCGTAGTTTTTCGCAAGATTACCAAGATTACGAAGAGGAGACACACACTCATGCTCTTTCGAGGGTTAACACATCCCGAGACAAAAGGTGGACTGTTTACACATCTGGGCACGATAGCGCTACTCAGCCTGGTGCTCATTTTAGCCGCCTGCGGCAGTTCGAGCGGCGCAACCGGTAGCAGCCCTTCATCAAACTGCCCGTCCATGAAAACATTGAATGGAGCGGGATCAACGTTCGACGGCCCGCTTTTCTCAAAGCTCTTTAGCGTCTACTCCAGCGTGCCATGTGGCGCGAATGTGAACTACCAGCTCATTGGCAGTGGCGCAGGCATTAACGATCTGCTCCACAACCTGGTTGACTTCGGAGCAACCGACGCTCCCATGAAAGACGCGCAACTGGCCCAGAGTACGCATGGCCCCATCATCCACATTCCTGTGACGCTTGGAGCGGTTGCTATGTCCTATAACCTGACAGGTATCCCGGGCCATTTGAAATTCACCGGGCCTGTCATCGCCGACATCTACCTGGGCAAAGTGACCAGGTGGAATGACCCTGAGATTGCGAAGCTCAATCCCGGCATCACGTTGCCGAACGAGGCGATTACAGTGGTGCATCGCTCGGATGGTAGCGGCACGACCAGCATCTTCACACACTATCTCTCGGCCATCAGTCCCGAATGGGCCTCGAAAGTTGGCGCCTCAACAACGGTGAACTGGCCGGTAGGCGTCGGCGGCAAGGGCAATCCGGGCGTGGCTGCCGCAATCAAAGCCACCCCAGGGGCGTTGGGCTACGTCGAACTGGCCTATGTGGTTGCCAATGACTTCCCCTACGCTGTCGTGCAGAACGCGGCTGGGAACTACGTCGCCCCGTCGCTGGACGGCGCGAAAGCGGATGCGGCCAACGTCACGAGCATTCCTGCCGATCTGCGCTTCTATATCGTGAACGCGCCTGGTGCGGATTCGTACCCCATTTCCGGCTTTTCATGGATTATTGTCTACCAGCATCAAACCAACGCCGACAAGGGTGAGGCGATTGCCAACATGCTCTGGTGGGTCACGCATACGGGGCAAAATTACTCATCGGCATTAACGTATGTGCCATTGCCAGCCAGCATTGTCACCAAAGACGAGGCACAGATCAAGTCCATGACCTGTGGCACCAGCAACACTCCGTGCTACAAGGGCTAACACTCATCAAGATGGATAGTGTCTTGAGAGATGCGAGCTATCGCATCCCTTCGACACATTGCCCGGACACGACCTTCATAACGCTTCTATGGAAAGTGGGGTAGTATGCAAAGCGATTTTGCTGCCAACGAGAGGGTAGGGCTACAAAGTACTGCGTGGTGGAAATTTGGGAGCAACCGCCGCACCAGCGATCTCATCTTTCGCGGGTTCACGCTGCTGTTCGTCTTGTTCACCCTGGCGATTGTCCTGGGCGTGGCAGCGGTGCTGGTCATCGACTCCATGCCAACGATCAAAGCGTTTGGTTTCAGCTTTCTGACCAGTCAGGCCTTTGATCCAGTGCATAATGTGTTTGGCGTCGCGCCAGCAATTTTCGGCACATTAGTAACATCGCTCTTCGCCATCATTTTCGCCGTGCCGATAGGCGTTGGCTCGGCGATTTTCTTGATCGAGTTTTGCCCGCGCCCCCTGCGAACGGCGCTGGCCTTCATCATGGAGCTACTCGTGGCAATTCCCAGCGTGGTCTTTGGGCTATGGGGATTTCTCGTGCTGGCTCCCTGGCTGCAGGCAAGTGGAGAACCCTGGTTACAGAAACACCTGGGCTTTCTGCCATTCTTCCAGGGACAGTATCACGGGCTGGGCCTGCTGGCGGCAGGCATGATCCTTGTGATCATGGTTCTCCCACTTATTATCAGCGTCTCGCGAGAAGTCATGCTCACCGTGCCGCGTTCACAGCGTGAAGCGCTGCTGGCTCTGGGAGCGACACGCTGGGAGGTGATCCGTCACGCTATCCTACCGGCATCGCGTGTGGGGATCATGGGCGGCGTGATCCTGGCCCTGGGGCGTGCCCTGGGTGAGACGATGGCCGTCACGATGGTCATCGGCAACCAGGCGTCTCCCATCAGCGCGAGCCTGTTCAGCACCGGCTATACGCTCTCCAGCGTGATTGCCAACCAGTTCGGCGAAGCAACACCTGGCCTATTCCTCTCATCGCTGCTGGAGGCCGGCCTGCTCGTTTTCCTGATTACGCTGATTGCGAATATCCTGGCACGACTACTGGTAGCGCGCATGGGACGTTTCAATACGGGAGGTGCATGAGCATGAGCGCAACGACTGCCAATCCATTTCAGCCGCCGCGCACCATACATATGCTGCGCCGGAATTTCAGCAACACCCTGGTCGTTCTCGTGTGCGTTCTGACCGCGCTCCTCGTCGTTGCCATCCTGCTGTACCTGTTGTTCTACGTGATCCAGCAGGGTCTGCGCAATCTGAACCTGGCCTTTTTCAGCGAACTGCCGGCAGCCTTCGGATCGAGTGGCGGCGGCATGGGAGAAGCGATTCAGGGGACCTTGATCCTGGTCGGGCTGGCCTCGCTTTTCGGCGTGCCGCTGGGCCTGTTCATGGGCATCTACCTTTCGGAGTTTGGGCGTGGTCCCTTTGGAAACTCGGTGCGTTTCCTGGTATCGGTGCTGACGGGGATTCCGACGATCATCTTCGGCCTGTTCGCCTGGGTCGTGATCGTGATTCCGCAGCAAACATTTTCAGCGCTGTCGGGCGGCGTTGCGCTTGGCATCATCATGATCCCAATTGTCGCCACAACGGCTGAGGATGTGCTGCGCCTCGTGCCGCGCGAGATACGCGAGGCGTCGCTGGCGCTCGGCGCAACCGAATCGCGCACCATCCTGCGCGTAGTGATCCCATCGGCCATCAATGGCATCATCACCGGCATTGTGCTGGCGATGGCGCGGGTGGCAGGCGAGACGGCGCCGCTGCTTATGACAGCCTTCGGCAGCACGTTCTGGTTTTCGGGGCTGAACCAGCCAGTAGATGCACTCCCACTGCGCATCTTCGTGTTTACGGAAAGCCCCTACCAGATACAGATCAGCCAGGCCTATACCGGTTCGCTGGTGTTGATTCTCCTGATCTTTATCGCTTCGTTTCTGGTGCGCTGGGCCACCGGTGGTTTCCGTCGCCGATTCTGATGGCAAGAAGGAGGTGCGTTCATATGTCGATCCAGGTACGCCATTTGAACATGTGGTATGGCAAAAACCAGGCGCTGCATGATGTCAGCCTTTCGATTGCGCCATTGAGTGTGACGGCGTTGATCGGGCCATCGGGCTGCGGCAAATCGACGTTTATTCGCTGCTTGAACCGGCTGCATGATGAGACACCGGGGGCGCGCGTCAGCGGCTCCGTGATCGTCGAGGGCGTCGATATCTATGCGCGCTCTATTCGCGCCTTGCAGGTGCGAACATACGTTGGGATGGTGTTCCAGCAGCCGAATCCACTGCCGCATTACAGCATCTGGGACAACGTTGCCATCGGGCCGCGCCTCAATGGGCTAGCACGAGGAACCAGCCTCAATGAGCTGGTAGAGCGTAGTCTCCGGCAGGCCGCACTCTGGGATGAGGTGAAAGACCGGCTCTCAGTATCTGCCGGGCAGCTTTCAGGAGGGCAGCAGCAGCGGCTGTGTATTGCACGCGCGCTCGCTGTCGAGCCGAAGATACTGTTAATGGACGAGCCGTGTTCGGCGCTCGACCCGATCTCGACCTTGCAGATCGAAGAGCTGATCCTGAAGTTGAAGGAGGCATACACCATTGTGGTAGTCACGCACAATATGCAGCAGGCCGGGCGTATTGCTGACGTGACCGCTTTCTTCCTACAGGGGCGGCTCATTGAGATGGGCGAAACTACACGCTTTTTTACACATCCACAACGGAAAGAGACCGAAGAATATATCACCGGGCGCTTTAGCTAGTCAGGTCGAAGCGCGTCACAAGTAAAGGAGCAGCACCATGAATGCTATGAATCCGAGCAGCGAGTCTGAGCGGGGAGACATGCCCTTACCACCTGGAGCTAACATCTGCTCGCGCAAGGTTGCTCGCAGCGGGCACATCTCCTTCGAGGGCCGCCCATACTTCATCAGCAAAACGCTGGCTGGTCGCTATATCAGGCTGATCGTCCTGGCCGACCGGTTGATTGTTGACACGGCTATTCCGTTGCATAAAGAGTACCGCCTTGTTTAAGTAAGATATGATATGCGAAAGAACTATTACCCGGTGGGTAATTTCATGGAAACACAAATGAACAACAAATCTGGTCAAAAGCAACCAGGTTCAGCCGCACAGAGCGACGGGATTGCGCCGGTGCCAGTAGCTCTGCCAAAGCTCCAGATCAGTCAGGTGGCCAGCAGCTTCAAGGACGATGCTGAAGTTGTGATCGATGTCAAAGATCTCAATTTCTTCTACTCCTCCAAACAGGCGCTACAGGGTATCACATTACCCATCAAGCAGCACCAGGTCACGGCTTTAATCGGTCCATCCGGCTGCGGCAAAACTACTTTTTTGCGCACGCTCAACCGCTTGAATGACCTGATTCCTGGCACGCGCACAGAGGGTAAAGCGATCTTTCATGGCCTGAACATTTACGATAAGACAATAGATGTGGTCTCCCTGCGCCAGCGCATCGGCATGGTCTTCCAGCGCCCGAATCCCTTCCCAAAATCCATTTTTGAGAACGTCGCTTACGGTTTGCGCATTCAGCGCAAACCGCGTGAGGAGATCCAGGAAACGGTCGAGGAAAGCCTGCGCCGTGCTGCTCTATGGGACGAGGTCAAAGATCGTCTCAAGGCATCGGCGCTGGAACTGTCCGGTGGGCAGCAGCAGCGCCTTTGCATCGCGCGTGCGCTGGCCGTCAAGCCGGAAGTGCTGCTCATGGATGAGCCATGTTCTGCGCTCGACCCTATTGTCACGTTGAAGATCGAAGAGTTGATCTCGCAACTGGCAAAGGACTACACCATTGTGATTGTGACGCACAACATGCAACAGGCCGCGCGGGTTTCACAGTATACGGGCTTCTTTCTTTCTGGCAAACTGATCGAATTGGCCCCAACTGTCGAGCTGTTTGAGCATCCCGGGCAAAAAGAGACCGAGGATTACGTGAGCGGGCGCTTTGGTTAAATAAAAAGGAGAATCGTTGATGCCAAGAACGATGTTAGATAAAGAGTTGCAGGATCTGCATACCAAGATCGTGCAATTAGGATCGCTCGTCGAGAAAGCGCTGGTAGAGGCCCTTACCTCAATGAAAACGAGCGATTTTACGACATTCCGGGGAGTAATTGAGGCCGATGCCAGCATCGATAACCTGCGCACAACTATTGAAGAACATGTCATTCGTTTATTGACCCTGCAACAACCGCTTGGAGGCCGCGATTTACGCTATCTTACTGCGACATTGTCAATTGTGGGAAGCCTCGAACGGATTGGTGATGGGGCCGCCGGCATTGCGGAGATTAGTTTGCGTATGCCACAGCCCGAATCTCCTCAATCCCAGGTCATGGAAGATCGTGCTGCCGAAACAATTGATAGAAGTGCGGAAAGAGAAGATACCCTAGATATGGAGGTGCTGATCTTGAACCATCTTCTCGATTTGGGGATGGAGGCGCGAGGCGTCCTCCAGGAGACACTGGCGGCTTTCGCCAACAACGATGCCCAGGCTGCAAGACGTATCCAGGAAGAAGACGAACTGGTGGACAGGCGCTATGAGACGGTGCAACATGAGTTAATGCACATTTTAGCAACTGCTCATGCCATCCCTGATAAAGGCGATCCTTCCTTCCTGCAGCGTGTTGCCTACCTGCTCTGGATCGCCCATAAGCTGGAGCGAGTGGCTGACCACGCCACGAAAATCTGCCGGAAGATCATCTACATTGTAGAAGGATAATGAGGAGATAAATGAGGTAAAATAAATTATGAACATCCATATGAAATGCAATGAATTGACATATCGATAGGAGAATGTTTGTGGCACGCAAAATTCTGGTGGTAGATGACGAGCCGGTACTGGTTGATACTATTGCCTATAACCTGGAGCAGGCAGGATACCAGGTCATTACAGCGGCGGATGGCGCCAGCGCCTTACAGGCGGCCCATCGCGAAGCGCCAGACCTGATCATCCTGGACATCATGCTTCCACAAATGGACGGGTTGGAAGTGTGCCGCCAGTTACGTCGCGAGAGCGATACTGCGACAATCCCCATCATCATGCTCACCGCCAAAAGCGATGAAATAGATAAGGTTGTCGGCCTGGAAGTGGGGGCCGATGATTATGTCACCAAGCCCTTCGGTCGCCGGGAGTTGCTGGCCCGCGTTCGCGCTATGCTGCGTCGTGCTGATTACGTTCCGGCACAGGCACATGAGGAATCCTCAAAGGTGAAGGAAGTTCCTCAACCCCAGCGCGAATTAGTGGCCGGCCCGCTGCGTATAGACCTGGCGGGCCGGCGCGTCTTCTGCCGGGGCGAGGAGCTGGAATTGCAGCCCAAGCAATTCGACTTGCTTGTTTACCTCGTGCGCAATCGCGGCACCGTCCTGACCCGCGATCAGTTGCTGCACAACGTCTGGGGCTACGAATACGCCGGTGATACACGTACCGTCGATGTGCACATGCGCTGGCTGCGCGAGAAGATCGAGGAAGACCCCGCTAACCCTCGCCTGCTACAAACTGTACGAGGCGTGGGCTACGTCTTCCGCTGGTCATGAAGCAGGTTGCCCAGTTTTAAGAGGTAACAGGGCCACTCACAATCATATTGCCACCGGGAGCCTGGAAAGAAAAGGTCAATGTGCTATAGGCGACGCTCACCTTCACTTCGCGATTGCGTGCTCCAAGACCTACCGGAGCCGCTTCCACTGCCTCTTTGATGCGACGAGCTAGCCTCTCTGCCTCGTGGTTCTCGGCCCGAATGACCGCCGTGACAATCCCAGGGCCATTGATCGAAAGTAGATCATCTTTGCGCAACTTGCTGCGCAAGAGCGGCAAGAGCTTGCGAGCAACCTCGGTTGCTTCGCGATCCTCCTGCTCGCGAAAGGCATCGCTCCCGTTTGCGCCCTCGAGAATAAAACGAAAGACGATCACGCTCTGGGCGTTACAGATGCGACGCACGCTAAGTTCCCCTTCCTCGAGGTTTTTGGTCGAGTCCACCCTTTGCCAGATGTGATGGTCTCGTTTGCGCCAGAAGTCATAGAGGCCCATCAGGCGGGAGTAACCTTCCAGGAACACGGCTCCAAGCGTCCACAGCGCCTGTTTAGGATTGCTCATGGTGAAATCGCGGCAGGTAATAAGCTGGCGCAGGATAGGGCCGATCTTCATCGTCGACGCCTCATAGTGTTGCTGAACGAGCACCTTGAGATGCCCGGCAAAGATACGGCGACGCTGCCTGACATAATCGCGGAGATTGAGCGGCCCCTTATTGTAAACGACGCAGTCAGGTTCATAGAGCAAGCGGTAGCCAAGCTGGGAAATAAGAGCCTGGATAGAGATTTCATCGACAGAACTGCTGGTAGGAATGCCTGAGATGACATTGCGGAAAGCTATGATCTCGCCAAGTTTAGGAGAGATGCGGGCAACCCGGTCATGCAAACGCCAGAGCAGATGGACGGTATGGCCCATAAAAGTCGAGGGGTCATTAACAGGCACCGGGCGGCCTCCAACCATGCCGGTAGAAGGATCTCTGAAGGGAACGCAAAGTTTCTCGAAAGCCCCATCTTCAGGGATAATATCTGCGCCAAGCAGGATCACTATCTCACTGGTAGCCTGCTTGAGGAAAAGATTGATGGCGGAGGCCTTACCCTCCCTTTTTTCCTGCATACAGAGGCGCACTCGTGGCTCTTGCAAGGCGACATCTGCCACTATAGGCACGGTGCGATCGGTGCAGCCACTGGCCACAACAATAACTTCTTTGATATGGATAGATGGCCCCAACTGCTCGAGCACGGCGCGCAGGGTGCGCTCGATAGTAGCCTCTTCGTTATAAGCCATAATGCCAACGCTGCATTCAATACATTCCTTATTCGCTATCTCATTTTCATTCACTGCTTCATTTGCTACTTCCCCGGTCTGGTGATTCAAATCCCCCAATGGTACTCCCTTTACCAGCTTTGTTGCCATGCAAGGCGTCTCCTTTGCATATATAAAGACCATATAGATGAGTAAAAACAAGCAAGCGCATAT
>CADDZH010000152.1 GCA_902812455.1 Chloroflexota bacterium
AGCTATCCCATGCTCAAGGGCAAGATGCATGCGCCCGCCCACGAACCCATCCCCACAGAAGGCCAGCCCGAGCGGGAGGGAAAGAGCGTTGAGTTGCTGGGCATCAGCCTTGCTCGCAGGTAAGGCATACGGCCATGTACGGATATCCGAAAAGACCAGGGAGGGCAGCGCTTCGCTCAACAGCACAGCCACACGCCTGGCCACATCAGCAATAATCTCGCCAGTTGGAACGTGCCAGCGCTCCCGGCTATAGTCTGGGGCCATCTGCGCGATCAACAGGCCTGCCCCTGCTGGGACGCGCTCACGAGCCTTCTCGTGCTCCCAGGCCAACCAGGAGATGGCATGCGCTTTGTCCGTGTTGACCAGGGCATAGTACGGGCGTACCTGCGGCGCTGGCCGCAAGCCCAGCATGACGGAGAGCAGCGGGCGATAGCTCGCCTGGCGCAAGAAGATACACACATTCTCCTGGAGAGCAACAGGCAACTGGCTGGCTTCCACCAAAGCGGCAGCCCGGGGAGCCGGGACGGCAACCAGCACCTGCTCAAATAGCCCGAGTGGGCGCCTGGAGACATCGAAGAGCTGCCAGCCTGCCCCCTGCTGCTCGATATGGCCAATGGCTGTTCCCAGCCGCACATCCAATCCCTGGGCCATACGCCTGGCCAGGGCATTAAGCCCGCTGCGATAGGTCCACTTGTGCCCAGCATTCTGCAGCGGGTCACCCTCGGCAATCTGCCCTAGCCGATCAAAGGCCCAGACGGGTTTGCCGATATCGATCAAGTCAGGCAGACGGAAGCGCTCCATGATCCAGGACGAACTGATTGAGAACGGGTCATCGCCCTTGATATACTGGGCCCCATCATCGTAGAGGAAACCCTGCTTGCTCCTGCTCGATGCCCGGCCTCCGACCTCTGGCTCCTGCTCAAACAGGGTCACACGATAACCGGCATCACGCAGCTCGTGGGCAGCCGCTAGCCCACTACAGCCGGCCCCAATGATCGCGATTGTTGGCATGGCTCGCTCTCGCTTCTCCTCTTCAAATATCCAGGTTCACCGCCATAGGCAGGGCCGTGTTCGACCAGCTCTCGAGATCTTCTTCGCCTGCCGCCTCATACTTGCTGGCGACCAGCCGGCGAGCAAAGGCATCTTCTTCGGCATCGCTCACCAACCGACCCTGCCCGGCAAACACCGTCCCTTTGATCCTGACGCTCACGTGGGGCTGCTTGCGGGCGTTCTTCACCCAGTCCGCCCTGGCACGACCACCGGAGAGCAGATAGAGCGTGTGGCCATGCAGGGCAAACCAGATTTCAATGGTGTGCGGCCGACCGGACTTGCGGCCCGTGGTGGTGAGATAACAGAAAGCCTCACCGGCCAGGCTTTGCAGGTCTCCTCCCATCGTGGGTTTCCTCATTTCAACAGCTTGACCAGGGTGATGTCCTCGTCTCGATAATCTATGTGCCGGTAGAAGCCGAGCGCCCGCTCATTGGCGGCTCCAGTTGTCAATGAGATCAAGCGGTAGCCCTGCTCGCGTGCCCATTGTTCGCAGGCCTGGGCCAGGGCTTTGCCAACCCCTTGTCCCTCTGCCTCCTCACGGGTCGCCAGTTCCCCGATGTAAGCCTGCCCTTCACCGGTAAAGTGGGTGCTATGCGAGACGCTAGCAAAACCAAGCCGTTCTCCCCGTTCATCTTCGGCGACAAAGACCATCGTCTTGTCTCCATGCCGCTCGATACTTCCGGTAATCCGCTCCTGAGCCGTCAGGGTCATCTTGTGAGGATCACGCCAGGATGGAATGCCAATGGCCAGGCGCGGGGCCAGGCTGAGGACGAATTCCCGATCGGCAGGGACATACGCGCGTACATAAATCATGAAGTGCCTCCTCTGGCTGGTTCGACTAGAGAAATCCTCTTCTTGGATCACCAGGCTCACTTCCATGTTCTTCATCATCTCCGAGCTCTCGAGCCAGGATCTCCTCGACCACAGCGGTCTTGGCATCGGCCTAGTTCTGCGTATACTTCCAGTCCTGCTGCGCCAGCTCTCGCTTGGTGCGTTCATAGAGCAGGCGATCGGAGGCATGGCTGCGTAACCAGTCACGGAAGAGCAGCATGCGCTCGATCTCCCGGCAGCCAGGCGAGAAGACATGCAGGTTGACATCCGTGTCTGACCCCTTGAAGACGCGGTGCTCGTACCAATCCGGCTCCCCGATACGCAGCACATAGCCAGCAGCCTCCAGGTCCGGGACGTAAGTCGGCTCATCTGCCGAGTTCGCGACCACCAGCAG
The DNA here is from genome assembly GCA_902812455.1 of Chloroflexota bacterium. The sequence goes on from CADDZH010000152.1 coordinate 2,276, forward strand.
CAGGTCGATTCTCGGTTTGGCCGCCAGTCCTGGCACCGAGGTCGAGCCAACGTGTTCGAGCAACAGCACCCGCTCGCCGAGTATGGTTCGGATCCGCTCGGCCTCGTGTTCGAAGAGTCCAGGCCATGCTGGGTCGTCGTCCACGATCTGGATCGGCCCGCTTCGTGGCACGTGCTCTCCAACATGAGCTGCCTGGATCTGCTCCTCTGTCATGGAAGTACGTGCGGATGCCTGAGCCTGCTCCGTTGGTGCGCTCTTTGCCTCTTGCGGCTTCGGTGGGTCTCCGGCTTGGTTGTTGCTCCCAGGCATCTGTATCTCCTTCTCTCCTCCTGTCAAAACATCAGGTCTTCATCCAGTATAAACCTACGCACCGGGCTTTCTCCAGATCAGCGAATAGCGCCACAAGAGATGCCTTCTCACTCGTGCCCCTGGCAGCAGCACCTGGCAGATCTGGCGTATCTGAGGCAGCGTCAGGTAGACATCATGCCGCCCGTGTTCGGCCCAGGCCTCGCGCACCGCCTGTGGCTCACTGATGTGGCCGGTCTTATGATAGATCAACACGAGATTGACTGGAAGAGCGAGAGCATGGAGTGGTAGATCGATGAGGCGAGGCTGATACAGATCAAGCACGATGAGCATGCCGCCCGGCGCAAGGGCCTCCTTCAATCCAGGTAGCAGGGTTTCCAGGTGGAGATGGTGCAGGGTGGCAATGGAGACGATGGTGTCGAACTGCTCGGGAACAAAATCGCACGAGAGCACATCAGCAACCTGGAAATCGATGGTGCGATACTGCACCGAACGCTCGTTCGCCAGGCGAATCATGGCTGGGGAAAGGTCAAGTGCGAGCACCTGTTCAGCATGCTCGGCGAGCAGGCGGGCAAACGCTCCTGTGCCGCAGCCGATTTCCAGCACCTGCCGGCAGTGCGGAGGAAGCTGCTTCAGCAGAAACTGGTGGTAGTGGCTGTTATGATCCCATCCCTCTCTTGAAAAGGATGCCAGCCGGTCAAAATCCGCCTGAATGGTCGCTCTATCTGGTAGATGGTTCATCTCTCTCCAACCTCAAGAAATCTCTGGAGCGCTTGCCAGGTGCCCTCGACCTGTGGTGGTGGAGGCGCTTTCCTCTCCTGCTCTGGCGCAATGGGGGCAGGAGCCAAGAGCAGTCAAAGGGAAGTCGGTGCCGCAGAAAAAGCAGTGCAGGCCTGTTGCGTACATGCTGTGCCTCTTTCTTTATAACGTGCTCCCTCTTCTTCATAGAGGAGGGAATCTTGATCGAACTAGTATCGAGGCAATGCCCTTGAGTGTTCAACAATGGTACATCCTCAGGAAGGATAACTCCTCGGCGGTGGGTGGATGCAATACCAGTTCTTCGATCAGAGATAACGCTGCCGCCACATCGCGCAGGTCAAGCATCTCAACCGGGGTGTGCGAGTAGCGGCGCGCCATCTTCACTTCGAGGGTGGCAATGCCTTCCCCTGCCAGGTGGGCTGCCGCTGCATCGGTCACACCGCCACTGGTGACTGCCAGTTGATAGGGTACGCCAGCTCGCTCGGCAGCGGCAATGATCACGTCGCGAGCAGCACGAGGCAGCAGAAAGCCAGAAGCACCCGAACTTGATGCTGGGGTGAAGAGCACCCCTTGCCCAATACGAGCGGTATAGGCAAGATGGCGGGTATCGGGCGTGCCTGCTGCCGGGAAGGTATCCAGGACGATGGCCAGGTCAGGATGCAGGCGGGTGAAGGCCGCTCTGGCGCCCCGCAGGCCCACCTCTTCCTGGACGGTAACCAGCGTGGTCAGTCTGCAAGGAAGAGGACGACCCTCGAGACGGCGCAAGAGGTGCCAGAGCACCACACAACTCACGCGGTTATCCAGACCTTTGCCCGCCACGCGCGCTCCCGCCAGCTCTCGCAGTTCGGAGAGCACTGCCACCGGATCGCCTACACGGATACCGAGGGCTGCTACTTCCACAGCGCTATCAACCCCAAGGTCAACATAGAGATCAGCCATCGAGAGAAATTGCCCATGCTCTGCCTGAGGCGTCAGGTGACCTGACCGGGCTCCAATCACGCCTGTTCTGCCAGCCACCCACACGGCCCGTCCTTCGAGCAGGCGAGGCTGCACCCCTCCAAGCGGCAACAGCCGGAGGAATCCATCAGGCTCGATACTTGCTACCATTGCCCCAATCTCATCGGCATGGGCCGAAACTACGATATATGGGCTGTCTGCTGGTCCCTCACGCGTCGCCGTAAGGTTGCCCATATGATCGACGCTGACGGTATCAACCAGGGGAGTAAAGAGATCGCGCAAGCGGGCGATGACAGGTTGTTCGGCTCCTGGTGGAGCGTGCAGGGCTGTCAGTTCGGCCAGGTCGTTGCGCAGGGCATTGAGTATGTCATGGTCTTGTGGCATGCTAGACTCCAAAGAGCTAATATGGGCGAGCAGCAAACATGAACCGGCTGAGCCAGTCAAAGCAATCTGCTTCCTGACTTGAGCAGTATTGTACCACGTAAAGGTCTACAGGCGGTCGGTACCATTGGGGGATCGTACTGTTTCTATGATATAGTGCATAGAGAAAGAGCAGGAACCAGCAAACCGAGCGACACGCAGGTGTTCCAAACGAGAGGCAGTGACACGTAACGAGCACCAGCCTTCGTAGACCTAGAAAGGAAAGGACCATGGACGACCAACGCCAACGCTTTCTGATCCGCTATGCACATGAGTTTGCCCCATTCATTGTCGCGCGGGCAAGAGGCGCCTGGATCGAGACCACCGATGGGCAGCGCATTCTTGATTTCACCTCTGGCCAGATCTGCTCGACCATCGGCCACAACCATCCCCGCATCGTCGCGGCCATCCAGCGCTCGCTCGCTGAAGTCATCCATCTCAACTCCTGGATGCTGTCTGAGCCAGTGCTTGCCCTGGCCGAACGCCTCGCCGGGCTGGTCCCGGCATCACTGAGCAAGCTGATCTTGGTCAATACTGGGGGAGAGGCCAACGAAGTCGCTTTACGCCTGGCGAAAATGCACACGGGCCGCTTCGAGATCGTGGGCCTGACCCGTAGCTGGCATGGCTTGCAGGCGGGTGTCGCCTCGCTGAACCTGGCGGGAGGACACGCCGGTTATGGCCCGCTCATGCCCGGTTCTCTCACCCTCCCCGCGCCCTACGCCTATCGCTGCCCGATTCGCCATTGCAGCGGCACCTGCGATTGCTCCTGTCTGGAAGCAGGCTTTGAGGTGATTGACCAGCAGTCGGTGGGCTCGCTCTGTGCCGTCATCGCTGAACCGGTGCTCTCGGCAGGCGGCATTATCGTACCCCCGCCTGACTACTTCCAGCGGCTACGGGCCTTGTGTGCGGAACGGGGCATGCTGCTTATTTTAGACGAAGCCCAGACCGGTTTTGGCCGGCTGGGCAGCATGTTTGGCTTCGAGCTGTATGGCATTGTACCCGATATCCTCTCTGTCTCCAAGACGCTTGGTGGCGGGGTCCCCATCGCAGCCACACTGACCTCCCAAGAGATCGAGGAGGATTGTTATCACAAGGGGTTCATGCACGTCACCTCGCATGTCTCTGATCCCCTTCCCGCCGCTGCTGCGCTCGCGGTCATCGATGTCATCGAGGAAGAGGGCCTGGTGGAACAGGCGCGGCAACGTGGAGCCTACCTGCTGGCCCGTTTGCGCGAACTGCAGGAATGCCATGAGCATATCGGCGATGTGCGAGGGCAGGGCTTGCTGGTCGGGCTCGAACTGGTGGAGGATCGCGCAACCAAGAAGCCTGCTGAGGCCCTGGGCAGAGCAGTGAGCGATGAATGTCTCCTGCGCGGCTTATCGATGAACATCGTACGCTCCACCGGGGGGATGCTCAACTGCTTCCGCATGGCACCCCCGCTCTCGATTACGGAACGTGAGATCGATACGGCCATCACCATCATCGATGAAGCGCTCACTGCCGTCCTTACTACCGGTTCTCATCGGAAGCTGTCAGCGGGGTAGTATGGTTTGTTGTGCTTGCCCTCCGATATGGCCACCCAGATCTGCTCCTGCGTCATGAAGACACGAACGCATGCTTGAGCCTGCTCCCCTAATGCGCTGCTCGCCCCCGGCTTAGGCAAACCTCCGGCTGTGTTGTCGCTCCCAGGCATGTGTACCTCTACTGGACCTCCACCCGCAGGACGATGGCCGCACCCGTATCGCCAGCAGCACAACCAGTGAAGAGGCCGTAGCCACCTCCAAGCAGGGCCAGTTCTTCGATGAGCTCAATCACCAGACGCATACCGGTTGGCCCTTGGGGATGGCCGAAAATGAGCGAGCTGCCGTAGTTGTTGAAGCCTTCAAGGGGAATATCCATCTCGCTTGCGAAGTAGATGTCGTTGACGGCGAAGGGGTTATGGGTTTTGATGGCTTTGATTTCTGCTAGACTGACATCCGCCGCATTGAGAGCGCTGCGCGCCGCTGGAACGGTTGCCTGCGCCATGAAGCCTTTCTTTGCCCGCGCCTGGCCAAATCCTACTACCTGTATTTCAATGGTCCGGTCGCGACTGAGTTCCCTGGCCCGCTCACGCGAGGTCAGGATCATGCCACAGTTCCCATCGGCCGGATGTGTCTGCGTGCCGAAGCTGACCGTGCCGCCCTGCTTCACCGGGTTGAGTCTCGACAATCCCTCTGCCGTCGTGGGATAAATGCCTTCGTCGTCCGTCACCTGCGCCAGCACTTTGCGCCCCGAAGGATCCTTCACCTCGAGGGGTGTGACCATGTAGCGGCGATGAAAGGCCGCGTTATCCTTGAGCGCGTCCTGGTACTGCTGGTAGCGTAGCAGCGTAAGCGCGTTTTGCTCTTCCCAGGAGATGCTGGATTGCGCCGCGACGTTTTCAGCCGTCTCGATCATAGCGTTCTGGGCATAGGGGTCGCAGTTGAAGTTGTCCCATACCCAGTCCTCGCTCTCACCCTTGCCGCCGGGAGCGAGCGGGTTGGGGTAATAGATATGCGGCCCGTTGCTGGTCTTGTCGCACGTAATCGCCAGGATACAGCGCTCGGCGCCGGCCTCGACCTCGAAGGCAGCGCTTGCCAGCACACGCGCTGAGGTCGCACACGCCTGGTTGATCGTCGGGCCGCTCATTCCGCCAGCGCCGATCAGCCCGGCCAGCCAGGGCGCGCCATAAAAGCTATGCTCGGCAATCACCGTCATGCCGAGGAACAGTGCATCAAATATCTCAGGGGCAATATCGCGTTCGCGCAAGGCCAGCTTCGCAACATCCGCTGCGAAGCGGATCGGGTGCAGGTGCGCAAAATTGCCCTGCCAGCGCACAAACGGCGTAGACCAGTAACCACCATAGGGAATATAGACCGCTTCGAATTGTGCCATAGCCGATCCCACCTCTCGTTTATCTAGCGTGCCTGTTCATAGGCCTTCCTGATCAACTGAGCCTTCATCTCGTAGCGCGGCAGGGTTCCAGGCGGCACCAGTTCGACATGCGCCGTAAAAATGAGTTTGTCGCGCATGACCTCCTCGATGTCGCGTTTCAATGCCGCCAGGTCCTCAACATCTGACCCATATTCTACCTTCAGATGCAGGGGTGGGTCAACGCGCGGACCGGGCTGTGCCAGCACAATCTGCACTTCGCCCGTCGTGCGTGGGCGCATCCCCATCAGCACGTCCTTGATGGCCGAAGGCCAGACGTTCACGCCGCGCAAGATCAGCAGGTCATCGGTGCGCCCAACACAGCGGATGCGCACACCCGTGCGGCCACAGACGCAGGGGTCGGTCCATGCCACCACACGGTCGCGTGTGCGAAAGCGCACGAGCGGAACGCACTCGCGGTCGATATGGGTGAAGACCAATTCACCCTGCACTTCAGGGCGGTCAAGCGGCAGCGGCTCCCCTGTCTCTGGATCGATGATTTCGAGGATGGCAAAGTCGGGAGCCAGGAAATGCATGCCGTTGCGCTCGTCACAGTCGGCACCATAGACGGGCAGCACGTCGGCGTTGCCGACGCCCTCGGTCACGAATGCTCCCCAATCCTCTTCGATGCGCTGGCGCACGGCTGGCACGCCACCGCCTGGTTCCGCGCCAAGCTGGATGCGCCGGATGCCCAGGGTGCTCGGTTCGACATGGAATTTGTTGCGTACATACTCTGCCAGGTAGATGGCATACGAGGGGGTACAGGTGAGCTGGTTCGCCCCCAGGTTCTGGATCGAGGTAATCAAGCGGTCGGACGCGCCGGTGCCGACGGGGACGAAAGTCGCGCCGATCTCCTCAATGGAGTTGTGCAGGGGCAGGCCTCCCA
>CADDZH010000153.1 GCA_902812455.1 Chloroflexota bacterium
CACTCCAGCCGGTCTCATCTGGTTTGCCAACGAAGGAGCCATCGAGTTTCACCTGTGGGGTTCACACGTCCCCGATCTGGCCCAGCCTGATCAGGCCATTTTTGATCTGGACCCCGGCGAGCGCGCGTCTTTCGCTGATGTGCGGGAGGCAGCGCTGCGGCTGCGTGAGAAGCTCGAGCAAAGTGGAGTGAAAGGTTACCCCAAATCGAAGGTGAACCTTAGGGGCCGACTGATCTAGCCTCTCCGCACCCTAGGCAGGGCGCGGGTAATGAGAGGTAATACCACCGCCAATTATGATGTTTAACGACCAAAATCGGTCATCCATGTCATGTTGAGCGAGTGCAGCCCAGCCCTGAGCGCAGCGAAGGGGAAACATCCGCTGCCGATCGACCGAGATCCGCAGGCTGCGCTCAGGATGACAAACCATGACCGTTTTCGTTTGTTAAAGTTCATGATTGGCAAAAGAAAGAACAGGAAGGTGAAGAGCATGCAAGACTCGCTTGTCTTTGTTGTCCAGAAGCATCAGGCCTCTCGCCTTCATTACGATTTCCGGCTGGAACTCGATGGTGTCCTCAAAAGCTGGGCCGTTCCAAAGGGCCCGTCGCTCAACCCACAAGAGAAACGGCTGGCCATCATGGTGGAAGATCATGCCTATGAGTATCGCACCTTCGAAGGGGTGATTGCCGAGGGTGAGTATGGAGCAGGTGAAGTGATCGTCTGGGATCAGGGAACCTATCGACCTCTTGCAGGCGCAACCAAAGAGACCATGCAGAAGCAGGTCAGAGAGCAACTTGAGCAGGGGAATCTGCGTTTTGTGCTGTTCGGAGAGAAATTGCGCGGCGAATTCGCGCTCATCCGCCAGCAACGCCTGGGAGAAAAGGCCTGGCTCCTCATCAAAAAACGCGATGAGTATGCCTCAGAGCAAGATGTGACGTTGCAAGATCGCTCGGTCCTCAGCGGAAAACGGCTTGGCGAAGCCAGATAATCCAGGATGATCTTTTTCTCTTCGCACGCTTTTGTGGGGCCGTGATATTCGCTGTCAAGCATGTGGAGAGAAGGTATGAGATGAAGGTAGAAAACGGGCAGAATGCGAGCGCTACTGCTGCCCGTTTCGTCGTGTAAAGCCTGTACTCCGGCTGCAATCGTTGCAGCCAGAAAACTGGATGGCATGTTGGCCTGAGAGGCGGGTTGAGAGTGAAAATTGGGGATGGTTCCCTTCTTGCTTATCATCCTTTTAACATCCCTTAACATCTCATTGAAGACAGGACGAGGCATTTTGTGTGACCTGGCCCTTGTTGCGCCAGAGGCTGCACGTGTACGTGTCTAGACAAAAGAACCGCTCTGCCGCTACAATGATGAGAGATGACCGATGACTGTGCCGAACAAAAGAACAGGAGACTTCTATGGCGAATCCCTCTGGTGTTCCTGGCCAAAAGCCATCCAGTTACCAGGTCGATGCCGAGAATATCGCGGAAATGGCCCGCCTGATCAGGCAGGCCCGCATGTTGAGCGAGCATCTTGGCCTGGTTCCGGCTGGCCTTGATCTCACGCGGGCAGAGTCCATCCTGGATATTGGCTGCGGGCCTGGAGAATGGGTGCTGCAAATGGCCCGGCGGTTTCCCACGAGCCGGGTGACAGGCATCGATATCAGCGAGCAGATGATCGCCTATGCCCAGGACGATGCGCAGGCCCACCAGCTTTCCAACGTGCAGTTTCAGGTGATGGATGCGCGAGGGCCGCTGGCATTTCCTGATGCCTCGTTTGACGCCATCCACGCGCGCTTCATCACTGGCTTTTTATCGACGGTGACGTGGCCGCAACTCGTGTGGGAGTGTTTCCGGCTCCTGCGACCAGGTGGATGGCTGGTCTCGATCGAATTTGAAGACCTGGGGGTGAGCACCAGTGCGGCACTCACCGAGTATAACCACCTGTTGGTACAGGCAGCGCGGCGTGCCGGACAGTGTTTCAGCCCTGCCGGCGATCACTATGGCATCACCGCCGTCCAGCATCGCTTGCTCCAGGAAGCCGGATTCCAGGACATTCACCAGCAGGCCTATAGCATCAATTACTCGGCAGGGATGCCGGCGCATATAGCCATGACGGAGAATTTCCGCACGTTCCTCTCGCTGGTACAGCCCTTTCTGGTGCGCAGTGGCGTGACGACTCAAGACGAGATTCGCGTGCTCTATGCGCGGGTACTGGAAGAGATGCATGCCGGCACCTTCTCTGCCGTTGCCTACTTCCACCGGGTATGGGGAGAGAAGCCGAAAGAAACGTGACGAGAGAGCACAGGCGCTACCGGCGCAGGCCTTCCGCCTCGTACTGGTGAGCTACCAGCGCGCGATACTTTTTCACCTCGGCGCACACTTGCTCACTAGACCAATCCAGTTCGCCTGCCATTAGAGCTGCTACTTGTGGGGCAATACTTGCGCCGCGCTCGGCGTCCTCCAGCATGATGCGCGTGCGCCGGGCTAACACATCCTCTAGCGTCATTGCCATTTCGCCACGGCAGGCGTAGACTACTTCAGCGCGCAAGTAGGGCAGTTCCGGCAGGAGGCGCTCTCCCAGGCTGTCATCCTCGTCAATCAGGTCAAGCACGGTGGCGGCATTGCTGCCAAAGGTACATGCCAGATGATCTATGGTTTCTGGGGCCAGGCCAAGCTCTTGACCACGTGCCTCGATCTTGCGCTTTGCATCATGCCAGCCGGTAGCCCCAGCCAGCAGCAAGTGCTCTGTGGGGTGGGAAATGGGCAGGCCATCGCGTTTGGCCAGGACATCGACCGTGTCCTGGGCCATGCGCCGGTATGTCGTCAGCTTGCCGCCTACGATGGTGACCATGCCGTTGGTTTCCTGCAGCACAACATGGCTGCGCGAGAGATCGGCGGCCCGTGCTCCTCTCGATTTGACCAGCGGTCGATAGCCCGCGTAAACGCTGAGGATATCATGGTGGGCCAGATCGACCTCCAGGTAGTCATTCACGTGCTGCAAGAGATAGGCAATATCTTCTGGGGAGGCTTGCGGGTCATCCAGATCGCCTGAGCCGGTATCGGTCGTGCCGATGAGAGCGCGCACGCCCCAGGGAATGACGTACAGGATGCGGCCATCTTCTGTCTCGGGCAAGACGACGGCGGTGGTGCCCATTTTCAGACGCTCACGCGCTACCACGAGATGGATGCCCTTACTCGGCTCAATCGTCGCCTTCGACTCCTCCCCCGCCAGAGCGGCCACGCGCTCGGCGAAGACCCCCGTTGCATTGACGATATGGCGAGCCGGGACGGTCAGCTCCTGATTGCTCAGCACGTCGCATACTACAGCACCACCCAGCTTGTCCTGCACATGGGTAAAACCTATGACCTGAGTATAGTTGGTGACCACAGCCCCGAGTTGTGCCGCGCTGCGCAGGACAGTGATCGTCAGTTGCGTATCATTGGTTTGCGCGTCATAGTACAGGAACGCTTTTCTCAGCCCCGCACTCCGCAACGCCGGTACCCGTCGCAGCGTCTCCCTGGCGCTAATACGCTTATGACGCCCGATATTGAGCCGTCCAGCCATCACGTCATACAGCCATAGGCCGGCATCCAGCACGAATCCCAGGCCAAAGTCCGTTGGCGGCGTTACAGGCAAGCCAGCGGGCCAGCGCGCATGCTCATAGAGCGGGAGAACAAAGGGCTGCGGCCGTACCAGGAACGGGGCATGGCGCACCAATAAACCCCGCTCAACGAGGGCTTCACGCACCAGGGCGAAGTCAAATTGGGGAAGGTAGCGAATCCCGCCATGAACCAGCTTGGTGGATTTGCTGCTGGTTCCGCTGGCGAAATCGTTTTTTTCAACGAGTGCAACGCGGTAGCCGCGTGCAGCCGCATCTAGTGCCACTCCTGCCCCGGTGATCCCACCCCCGATTACCAGCACATCAAACTGTTCCCGTCCCAAACGTTCTACATATGTTGTTCGTGCAGCGGCTCCTAAAGGTTCCATCCGTCCTCTCTCTCCTTAGAGGTGCAGCGACTATGCCAGAGGCAGCGATCAACGATTACTCAAGTCGAAGAATTTGTGCAGCTTCCTCTCTCCCTAGAGGAGCAGCGCCTGTGGCAAAAGCAACGATCAGCGAGCCTATGGACAATCCACAAGTAAAAGTAACTATTTCCAGAGTGTAGCGACTGTGCCAAAGAGAACTATCAGCTAGCCAGCCCGTCCCAGGGGTTTTATTCCCACCTCGGCACTCAGCGCGTCCAGTTCAGCCAGCGTGGCCGCATCAACCGGTATGCCTTCTCTCATCCGCTTTGCGCGCACCTCTGCACGTCGCTCGCCCGGGATGCGAATGCGCTGCCCTGGTGCGGCTTCTGTCTCGCGGATGGCAGTCAGCATACTGCCTAGGCGCCTGGTATATTCTTCTGCCGGCATCAATGGCTCGAGATGGATCGCCAGGCACCAGAGGCCGGCATCGGTTGGAGCCGTCCAGTCATCGTAGGGCGAACGCACGTGTGGCCCCCAACTTGTTCCCGGGACGATGGCTGAAAGAATTTCAATCATCAGAGCCAGGGCATATCCCTTTGCGCTGGCCATGGGCAGCACGGCTCCCGCCAAGGCGGCCTCGGGATCCGTCGTGGGTTGGCCTTCCGCATCAATGGCCCACCCTTCTGGAATCGGTTTGCCCTGGCGCGCAGCCATGATAATATTCCCGCGGGCCGCAATACTCGTAGCCATGTCCACCACTACCGGCGGCTCATCGGGTGTTGGCCCTGGTGCTGCAAACGCCAAGGGGTTGGTGCCGAAAAAGGCAACGCGCCCTCCCGCCGGCGGCATGCCAGGCGGCGTATTGCAGACCATGAGTCCTATGCAGCCAGCCGCAGCCGCCCGCTCGGTATAGGCCGAAAGGGCAGCCGCGTGATTGGTGTGCGCAACGGCAACCATCCCTATACCCTGCGCCTTCGCCAGCCGTACAGCCTCATCTATGGCCGCCACTGCTGCGACCGGGCCAAGGGCATTGCCGGCATCGAGCAAGGCAACAGCCGGGACTGGATGAGTCCAGCGAAATACTGGGCGAGCGGCGGCCAACCCGGCACGCACCCGTCGTGCGTACATAGCCAGGCGCGAGACGCCATGGGTGTCGACGCCCTCCAAATTTGCCTCGACAAGCGCCCACGCCACCGTCTGGGCATCAACCTCGTTTAAGCCTACAGCCTGCAGAATCGCGCTGGCAAAGTCTTGCAGGACCGGGGCTGCTACACAGGTTTTCCTCTCAGGCTCATCCGGCATCTTGCCATACACCTCCGTTCATACAGCGCCGATCGCTTGCTCGCTAGACAGCACCCGCAGCACATCGCTCACGACCAGACGCGAGGTGCGTTCCTGGGCTTCTGCTGTCAACCCCGCGATATGGGGCGTCAGGATGACCGCCTCGCACGAACACAGCGGGCTCTCAGCCGGGAGCGGCTCGACCTCGCTCACGTCGAGGACGGCCCGGTAGAGGTGTCCAGTTGTGAGAGCGTCGAGCAGCGCTACTTCATCGACAATCCCTCCTCGCGACGTATTGATCAGCACCGCGCTCGGCCGCATCTGCGAAAGCCGCTCAGCATCGATGAGATGGCGCGTCGTGGGCAACAACGGTACATGCAGGCTCACTACGTCGGCACGCGCGAGCACCTCATCAAGGGGCAGCAGGGTGATTTCTTGCTCCGCCGGGGCAAAGTCATAGGGTCCCACGAGGGGGTCGTAGCCAATTACCGCCATGCCAAAGGCCTGTGCCCGCCTGGCGACCCGCCGTCCGATCTCGCCAACTCCCACCAGTCCGAGTGTGCGCCCCCACAGCTCGTTGCCACCGAACTGCACGCGGTCCCACTTCCCCGCTCGCACGCTAGCATCCGCTGCCGCCAGGTTGCGCGCAATATGCAGCATTGCCGCCATGACATACTCTGCCACGGCAATAGCGTTGGCATTCCTGGCAGCGGTCACGATGATGCCACGCAGCCGTGCCGCTGCCAGATCAATATTGTCCAGGCCCACACCCAGCCTTCCTATGACACGTAGCCGGGGGGCAGCATCCAGTAGCTCCACGCTCACACGGGTCTGATTGCGGACAATCAGTGCCTCGGCCTCTCCCACTAAAGCAGAGAGGCGTGCAGGGTCACTCCACAGGGTTGGCTCGAGTTTCACCGTCCGGCCTGAAGCTTCCAGGAGCTCGGGGCCAGGGGGGGCCAACATTTCGCTAACCACGATCATCGGGTTTGCCTCCCTGCTGCTAGAGTTCGGTACACAGGTACTTGATCTGCTGGAACTCTTCCAGGCCCTGGTGCGAACCTTCTCTTCCCAGCCCGCTCTGCTTGACGCCGCCCATAGGGGCATAGGCCACCGAGGGAAGCGCGGAGTTCAGACCAAGGATGCCGGCCTCAAGGGCTTCCGCGACACGCCATGCACGGCTTAGCTGTTCAGTGTAGAAGTAAGCGGCCAGACCCATTTCGGTCTGGTTGGCCAGGCGAATGGCCTCTTCCTCCGTTGCGAAGGGGAAGACGCCGGCGATGGGTCCAAAGACCTCCTGGCATGCCAGTCCCACAGAAGCGGGCACATCGACGAACAGGGCAGGCGCGACGAATGTGCCAGATGTGGGTACGCGATCGGTCCTGGTGACGCGCTGAGCGCCGGAGGCTTCTGCCTCTGCCACAAATGCTTCTACCGCCCGCTTGCGTTTCTCATCGATAAGCGGACCCAGGTCGGGAATCGGTTCCTGGACGGGATCGCCCAGCCGCATGCGATCAATGCGCGCCGCAAAGCGCTGCACAAATTCGTCAAAGATGGGAGCCTGGACCAGGAAACGGTTGGCGGCGATGCAGGATTGCCCGTTGTTGCGGAACTTGGCAACCATAGCCCCCTCGACAGCCCGCTCCAGGTCGGCGTCGTCAAAGACGATGAAGGGGGCATTGCCGCCGAGTTCGAGCAGGGGTCTGACGATGCGTTCGGCTGCCTGTTGCATGATCATGCGGCCCACCTCTGTGGAGCCGGTAAAGCTGACGACACGCGCGGCTGGATGCGCCAGCATGGCTTGGGTCAGCTCCCCGGCTGGCCCCTGGATCAGGTTGGCTACTCCCGCGGGAAGACCTGCCTCCTCCAGGCAATGGAACATCTCGATGACCGCTAATGGCGCCTTCTCTGAGGCCCGCGAAACGGTCGTGCATCCGGCGGCCAACGCAGGGGCCACCTTCCGTGCCTGGATGGAAACAGGAAAGTTCCAGGGCGTGAGGCAGAGCGCCACACCCAGGGGCTGCGCCAGCGTCAGGTGACGGCGATTAGGAATGTCCTGGGGAATGAGTTCACCGGCAGGCCGGCGTGCCTGCTCCGCAAACCAGCGAAAGTACTCGGCGGCAAATCGGACTTCTGCCACCGCTTCCGGCAGGCGCTTCCCTGACTCCTGCGCCAGGATGTACCCGATGCGCTCGGCTCTCTCATTCAGCAGTCCCGCTGCCCGCTGCAGGATATCCGCCCGCGCACGAGCGGGCATGGCCGCCCAGGATGGGAAGGCCTGCTGCGCGGCATCGAGGGCCGCCAGCGCCTCGGCCTTGCCCCCGTAGCCGATCGTCCCTACCACGGAGCCATTGGCTGGATTGTGAATTTCCAGCACTCCTCCATCTTCTGGCGCTATCCAGTGCCCGGCTATAAAGAGGGAAGCGGTTGTAGTCGTGTTGATAGTCATATATGTTCCTCTCTTTTGATTGAGACAATCAGGCGCTGCGGTACAGCTTGGTGATGATGAACTCGCGATGCCCAAGCGATTCGGCGCAGGTGAGCCGCCCGTTGATGGTACGGTCGATCAGCGCCATCAGGCGGTCCCCAGCCTCTTGCAGGTTATACTCCCGCCGCAGCAGCCCCGAAACATCCAGGTCGATGTGCTCCGTCATTGTGCTTGCGGTGAGCGGGTTGGCAGTGAGCTTGATCACCGGCACAATGGGATTGCCGACAATGTTGCCCTGCCCGGTTGGAAAGAGGTGGAGCACTGCCCCGGCTGCTGCCATGAGGGTAATGAACTCGCCTGCCGCCGAGGAGGAATCCATAAAGTTGAGTCCCATCCGGCTCGGTGCCATGGCTGGTTCAAGGGCATCGACGATGGGCACAGTTCCCGTTTTGGCAATGTTGCCCAGCGCCTTCTCCTCAATCGTGGAGAGGCCGCCCCGGATGTTGCCCTGTGTTGGCTGAGAGCCGAGAAGGTTGGCCCTGCTGGACTCGATCTCTTCAATATAGGCATCGTACATAGCCTGGAAGCGCCTGCGCACCTCTTCATCGGCACAACGCTCGGCGATCAAGTGCTCACCGCCTGTCAGTTCGGAGGTTTCGCCGAAAATGATTGTTCCCCCCGCGTTGACGTGGCGGTCCACGACCTGGGAAACGGTCGGGCAGGAACCAAGCCCGGTGGTGGTATCCGACTCACCGCACTTGATGCTAATGATCAATTCCTCACGCTCTATCGGCTCGCGCTGGAGTTCGCTGGCATCCTGGAGGAATTGCTGGGCCACACGAGCCGCCAGGGAGAGGAT
>CADDZH010000154.1 GCA_902812455.1 Chloroflexota bacterium
CAAAACCATGCGATAATCAGGTCATCCAGGTTCATGGCGGTGCTCCTCCCCAGAAGTTTGCTTGTTCTGAAGAGAAGAGACGAACGGACCTGGATCTGTTTTCAAAACAACTTGCACATCGGGTTAAGTAGTTACGGAGAATTGAAGGCTTCTCTTCAAACACCATTATCTCTCCAGGAATGAAAATCATCATCAGCTGCTGCTGGCGGTCGTCACCACCAACACCGCCGTGCGCCAGTTGTATCGCTCGCTCGGCTTTGAGGTCTATGGCGTGGAGCCGCGCGCCCTGAAGCAGGGCGACCAATACTGGGATGAAGAACTGATGATCTTACGCCTGCCTTGAGGGCCTGAGATCACCAGGAAGGTGAGACGATGCAGAAATGGGAATATCACATCATCACCGCAAATGTCGAGTGGGAGCGCTCCAGCAGCTCGTACCGGGGGCCGTTTTCGGTCAAACACGCTGGCCTGGGCAACGCCGAGTTGAAAAAGCTGAGCAATGAAGGCTGGGAGATGGTCTATGTCATTCCGCTGGTGTCGCCGCCAACGATCACGCAGCAGGTCGGCGCGACAATGGCGATCCAATATATTTTCCGGCGTCCCAGACCCGATACCAGCCGCGAGCAGAAAGGGTCAGCAGAGGAAAAGTGAGCACCAGCCATGCCTGACACCCTGATTGGCAACGCCACAATAGCCACGCTGGGCCAGCGCAGCGAACTCATCGAGGACGGCGCGCTGCTGGCGCGCGATGGGCTGATTGCGGCCATTGGAAAGACGGCTGAGCTGCGCGCCCAACATCCTGATGCTACTTATATGGATGCGCGCGGCGGGCTGGTGCTGCCAGGCTTTCTCTGTGCCCACACACATTTTTACGGCGCGTTTGCGCGCGGCATGGCAATTCCTGGCGAGCCACCGAAAAACTTCCTTGAGATTCTGGAGCGGCTCTGGTGGCGGCTGGATAAGCTGCTCACCCTCGAAGACACGCGCGCCAGCGCCGACATCTTCATGGCCGATGCCATCCGGCACGGCGTCACCTGCGTCATCGATCACCACGCCAGCCCCAACGCCGTCGAGGGCAGCCTGGATGTCATTGCCGAAGCGGTAGAGCAGGCGGGCATCCGCGCCTGCCTGGCTTATGAGGTCTCTGACCGCGACGGCACGGCCATCACTGAGGCAGGCATCCGCGAAAACGAGCGCTTCATCCGCTCGCTGCACGAGCGCCCATCGGCCAGGCGTGGCATGCTCGCGGGCAGCTTTGGCCTGCACGCCTCGTTCACGCTCAGCCCCAAATCGCTGGAGCACTGCGCCGCGCTGGGCATCGCGCTGGGCGTCGGCTTTCATATCCATGTCGCCGAAGATACCTGCGACCAGGACGACAGCCAGACGAAGTATGGCATGCGCACAGTAGAACGCCTGGAGCGCAGCGACATCCTGGGGCCGCTGAGCATCGCCGCGCACTGTGTCCACGTCAACAGCGGCGAAATCGCGCGGCTGGCTCACACGCGAACGCATGTCGTCCATAACGCGCGCTCGAATATGAACAACGCGGTGGGCGCGGCTCCCGTCCAGCAGATGCGCGAGGCTGGCGTCAACGTTGGCCTGGGCAACGACGGCTTCAGCATGAATATGCTGCAAGAAATGCAGGTGGCCTATCTGCTGCCCAAGCTGGCCGGGCGCGACCCGCGCCTGATGAGCGGCGATGTCGTCATGGACACGGCCTTTGCGCGCAGCGCGCGCATCGCCGAAGCCGTCTTCCGTCCCTTCGCGGATACGCCAGAGCATTTCCTGGGCGAGCTGCGCCCTGGCGCGGCGGCGGATCTGGCAATTCTAGACTATCAGGCGCCCACGCCGCTGACGGCGGATAACCTGCCCTGGCACCTGCTCTTTGGGGCTGACGGCGCGCACGTCCGCGACACAATGGCCGCCGGGCGCTGGCTGATGCGTGATCGACGGCTGTTGACCGTCGATGAAGGGCGCATTATGGCGCGCGGACGCGAGCTAGCAGCAAAGCTGTGGGCACGAATGTAATGTTGGAGCGCAGCGCCGTCGTCCCGACGGCGCTGCGCTCCAACATACCCACCAAAGACCAGTAGCTTTTAGACAATTCAACATATTCATGGAAAAGGGGAATTATCATGTCACTTGCCGCCAACGTTGAACAGATCAAGCGTGAACTGGCGAAGCACCATGATGAGATGATCGCCTTCCTGCGCGAGATCATCAGAATCCCCAGCTACGATAGCCAGATCGGCCCGGTGGGCGACGCCATCGGCGCGCGCATGCGCGAGCTGAGTTTTGACGAGGTGCGCCGCGACGCGATGGGCAATATCCTTGGCCGCGTTGGCTATGGCCCGCGCGTCATGGTCTACGACAGCCATATCGACACAGTGGGCATTGCCGACCGCAGCCAGTGGCAGTGGGACCCGTTTGAGGGCAAAGTTGAGGATGGCATCATCTATGGCCTGGGCGCGGGCGATGAAAAATGTTCCACGCCGCCGATGATCTATGCGCTGGCCGTCCTCAAGCGCCTGGGTTTGGCAAAGGATTGGTCGCTCTATTACTTCGGCAACATGGAAGAGTGGTGCGACGGCATCGCCCCCAACGCGCTGGTGGAGCATGAAGGCATCCGGCCAGAGTTCGCGGTGATCGGCGAATCGACCAGCATGCAGATTTATCGCGGCCACCGCGGGCGCATCGAGGTCAGCGTGACGTTCAAAGGCCGCACCTGCCACGCCAGCGCGCCGGAGCGCGGCATCAACGCCATGTATCGCGCTCTGCCCTTCATCGAAGGCGTGCAGCGGCTGCACGAAGAACTGAAAACGCGCGGCGACCCCTTCCTTGGCCCTGGCTCCATCGCCGTCACCAATGTCACTACCAAAACACCCTCGCTCAACGCGGTGCCCGACGAATGCAACATCTACCTGGACCGGCGCATCACCGTTGGCGACACCAAAGAGAGCGTGTTGGCAGAACTGCGCGCGCTGCCGGGCGGTGATGAAGCCATCATTGAGATTCCCATGTACGCGGAGCCAAGCTATACCGGCTTCACCTTCCCGGTGGAGAAGGTTTATCCTGCCTGGTCACTGCCTGAGGAACATCTGCTGATTCAGGCGGCGAAAGAGACAACAAGGGCCGTCTATGGCAAAGTCGCGCCTGTCAGCAAGTGGGTCTTTTCGACCAACGCCACCTACTGGATGGGCAAGGCGGGCATTCCTTCGGTTGGCTTTGGCCCCGGCATCGAAATCTTCGCGCATACCGTGCTCGATCAGGTGCCCGCCGAGGAAGTGGCGCAGTGCGCCGATTTTTACGCGGTCTTGCCGCTGGTGCTCAGGGAAATGGCACAGAGATAACAACCACGCTCAATGGAGAGGTATGCGCATGGCACATCTGGCAGTTGTGGCGATTGGCGGCAATTCGCTCATCAAAGACAGCGCTCATCAGACCGTGCCCGATCAGTGGAACGCTGTCTGCGAAACAGCTACCCACATCGCCGCTATGATCGGGCAAGGCTGGAACGTAGTCATCACGCATGGCAACGGGCCGCAGGTGGGCTTCATCCTGCTGCGCTCGGAGCTATCGCGGCACAAGCTGCATCCAGTCCCGCTGGATTCCTGCGGCGCCGACACGCAGGGCGCGATTGGCTACATGATTCAACTGGCGCTGCACAATGAGTTTCGGCGGCGCGGCATCAACCGCCAGGCCGTGACCCTGGTGACGCAGGTGCTGGTCGATGCCAACGATCCGGCCATCCAGCGACCCAGCAAGCCCATCGGGCCATTTTATACGGAAGAGCAGGCCAGAGAGCTTCAGACCCGCGACGGCTGGGCGATGGCCGAAGACGCCGGGCGCGGCTGGCGGCGCGTCGTCGCTTCGCCGCGCCCAAAAGAGATCATCGAGCAAGCCGCTATCCAGACCATGATCGACAACCATTTTATCGTCGTGGCCGCTGGCGGCGGTGGCATCCCAGTGGTCCGCGACGAGCAGGGCAATCTGCGCGGCATCGAGGCCGTGATCGACAAAGATCTGGCTTCCAGCCTGCTGGCCTCGTCCATCAAGGCCGATTTGCTCTTAATATCTACCGCTGTGGAGAAAGTAGCGCTGAACTATCGCAAGCCGGACCAGCGCGATCTGGATATGCTCTCAGCCTCCGAAGCGAAGCGCTACTTTGAGGAGGGCCAGTTTGCTAAAGGCAGCATGGGGCCAAAGGTGCAGGCGGCGGTGGAATATCTGGCGTGCGGCGGCCAGGCCGCGCTGATCACTATGCCAGAAAGCATCGAGCGCGCCCTGGCTGGCGAAACCGGCACCTGGATTCTGCCTGACGGCGCTGGCCTGCCAGCTTATGTTAAGAAAACCTCGCGCATCACCTCATAAAATCAGAGAGAAGGATACACAAGCCATGAAAACAAACCTGCGCGGCAAAGATTTTATCAGCACCCAGGAATGGACGAGAGAAGAATTGGAGACGGTCCTGCATCTGGCGGACGACCTGAAGATGAAATGGGCGCTCGACGAGCCAACGCCCTATCTGCGCGACAAAACGCTCTTCATGCTCTTCTTCTTCTCCTCCACGCGCACCCGCAACTCCTTTGAGGCGGGCATGACACGCCTGGGCGGGCATGCTATCTTTCTGGAGCCAGATAAAATGCAAATCTCGCATGGCGACACGCCCAAGGAGATCGGCAGGATTCTTGGCTCCTATGGGCATGGCATCGCTATCCGCCACTGCGATTGGGGCGAAGGCAACCAATATCTGCGCGCCGTCGCCGAGCACGCTCCCATTCCAGTTATTAATATGCAGTGCGACTGGTTTCATCCCTGCCAGGCAATGGCCGACCTGATGACCGTGCGCGAAAAGAAAGGGCACGACCTGCGCGGCAAGAAGATCGTGATGTCCTGGGCCTACGCCAAGAGCTATACCAAGCCGCTCTCGCTGCCGGTCTCGGTAGTCCAGCTTTTCACCCAGTTTGGCGCGGATGTCACCCTGGCGCACCCCCCCGGCTTTGAGCTGATGCCCGAAATCATCAGAGATGCCCAGGAGAACGCGCGCCAGACCGGCGGCAGCTTCAAGATCGTCAACGATATGGATGAGGCGTTTGTCGGCGCGGATGTCGTCTATCCCAAGAGTTGGGGACCGCTCTACTCCATTCCCGACCCGCAGGAATCGGCGGAGGCCATCAAGCGCTACAGCAGCTGGATCTGCGACGAGCGCCGCATGCGCCTGGCAAAGGAAGACGCCATCTATATGCACTGCCTTCCGGCTGATCGCGGCGTGGAAGTGACGGACGCGGTGATCGATGGCCCGCAGTCGGTCGTCTATGACCAGGCCGAAAACCGTATGCATGTTCAGAACGCGATTATGGCCCTGACAATGGGCGGGCGCTAGTAGTCAGTCCGATGAGATTTGTCCTGCTCCGCGCCCGGCGCTACACGCAGGCACCTTCCGCCAAAGGCCACAGAGACAACCGGCCCTCTATGAGGTGCTGGCCTCCAGATAGCGCCGCGCGTCCTCCTCGCTGAGCGTCTCGATCCAGGCATGCAGGCATCGTTCGATCTCCGCAGCGAGCCGGGCGATGGAGGGCGCCGCAAAGAGCGTGCGTAGGGGAAGGGTCACGCCAAAGGCAGCGCCGATGCGCTCAATGAGCTGCGCCCCCAGCAGGGAGTGGCCGCCCAGCAGAAAG
This sequence comes from Chloroflexota bacterium, assembly GCA_902812455.1. The sequence continues at coordinate 5,679 of CADDZH010000154.1, forward strand.
AGATTGTCGTCTCTGCCCACCGCTTCGATGTGCAACAGTTCCGCAGCAATCGCTGCCAGCCTGGCTTCGATGGGCGTGAGCGGGGGAGCGAGCGGTTCATCACGCAGCGTATTCGCTGCGTCAGGAGCAGGCAGCGCGGCACGATCAATTTTTCCATTGGGCGTCAGCGGCAGCGCCTCCAGCGGAACAAACACCGCTGGAACCATATAAGCGGGCAGATGTCTCTTTACTCGATCCTGTAAGGCACTGGAAGAGATCGCCATTCCAGGATTCAGGACTATGTAGGCAACTAACCGCTTCTCGCCTGGAGCATCTTCCCGGGCAACCACGCAGCTAGCCTGAAGAGCGGGATGCTGGTTGAGCACAGACACAATCTCGTCCGGCTCGATACGATAGCCGCGGATCTTGATCTGCTCATCGATGCGCCCGAGAAAAGCCAGCTGCTCATCCGGTAAACGGCGCGCCAGATCGCCCGTCTTGTACAGACGCGCCCCCGGCCCGGCGCAAAATGGATGAGGAATAAACTTCTCAGCAGTGAGTTCTGGCTGGTTGAGATAGCCCCGTGCCAGGCCCACCCCACCGATGTACATTTCCCCAGGCTCGCCATCTGCCACTGGCTGGAGGTGCTCATCTAAAAGATAAACCTCGGTATTGGCAATAGGCCCTCCAATGGAGGGAAGGCCCTCCGCCTGCGGTCCTGGGAACACACGCCCCGAGGTGGCGACAACCGTCGCTTCGGTAGGCCCATAATTGTTGATCAAGGCAAAGGGCAGCGACGCATCGGGATAGCGATGCAGGACATCCCCACCGGTGAGCAGGAAGCGCAGCGCAGTCTCAGGCGGCCACTTCAGCGTCAGCAGGCGCTCGGCCAGGGGCGTCGGCAGAAAGGAGATGGTGATCTGCTGGCGAACGAGCCAATCGCGCAGGAGCACCGGCAGGCTCCGCAGCTGCTCATCAACCAGATACACGCAGGCGCCACAACACAGATAGGGCCACAGTTCCCAGCCGGTGGCATCGAAGGCCGGGCTGGCGATTTGCGTCGCGCGATCCGCTGGGGTAACAGCGAACGCCTGTTGATGCCAGCGAACCAGGTTGAGCAGGCTGCTATGCGTGATCTGGACGCCCTTTGGCTGTCCGGTTGATCCAGACGTGTAGATGATGTAGGCCAGGTTGTCGGGCGACGCGGGAAACAGAGGATCTGCTACGCTTTGCGTTGCAAGCGCCGGTTCGCTATCGAGAGAGAGCACGCTGGCCTGCGTCGCCTGAAGGTGCTCAGCCAGAGGCTGCTGCGTAATCAGCAAAGGCACGCTGGCATCCTCCAGCATAAACAGCAGGCGCGCTGGCGGATACGTGGGATCAAGCGGGACATAGGCCCCTCCAGCCTTCAGAATGCCAAGCAATCCCACAACCATATCCGGCGAACGCTCCATACAGAGACCAACGGGCACATCCGGCCCCACTCCAAGGGCCTGTAAGCGGTGGGCAAGCTGATTTGCTCGCTCATTCAACGCAGCGTAACTGAGCGCCTGATTGCTCGCCACGAGCGCGGGCGCATCAGGCGTTCTGGCAGCTTGCGCTGCTATCGCCTGGGGTATACACAGGCTGTGCGGATGAGATGGCGCTGGAACGTTCCGGGGCGCGAGCTTCGGCTCGGCGCGGCGGACGGGGGCGATGGATTCGGTGAGAGACCAGCGATATGCAGCGTCCACCTGGGAATAATCCCTGGTATTGGTGTGAGAGGAAGTCATTGCTTTTACCTCATCTTCCAGAGCATTGTATGCTGAGGCAAAACCTATCATGGCAGGCAACATCAAGGCACGGAGGGAGTAACCGATTGATACAAGCGACAGTCGGTTATGGGAAGGGTACGCTGATACAGAGCGGTCCATCGCGTGTCAGCCTGGGATAAGCAATGCCGATTGTTCATTCTCAGAAACTGGTTCAGAAACTGGCGCGACACCAGCGGCTTCCCGATTGGAGAAACTTTGATAGGGCTTCTTATCGGGGTCCCACCAGGGTTCTGTTGCCACCAGATCTTCGGCGGCGGCGCTCACGCTATGTGCCTGGACAGGGAGGGACAATCCCAGATCCTCGTGAATGACCTGGGACACCAGCGCATGCGTGGCATGAAAACTGAGTGTCCACTTCCCAGGCAAGAGCGACCAGAGATGACTGATGCCGTCCAGCTTTTCATGATTCATACAGAAAAAACTTGGCCTGGTTGACCAGGCGGTATTGCTCACAGCAATCTCTGTTTTGCTGCACACATACGCCCTGCCAGTGTCCAGACCAAGCACATCCTCTCGCACATATTTTCTGACCTGCTCTACTATCTCAGCCCATTGGGCCAACGCAACCGGCCACCGGCCATTCCGCCGGATGCTGGGCTGCAAGCCATTGAAGAGGGAGACGAGCACCGGACTGCCATAGGTTGGCGCAACCGTCGGGCCTCCATATTCCAGGCACAGGACAGCGCGATTCAATCGATAATTATCGAACAGAACCATCATACCAAGGCGCGGGCGCAGCTGAGTCCAGACAGTTGACTCGATCTGCTTCAAGAAGGGAAGTAATCCCAGGCCAGCACAGAGGATGATTCCCCCAGCGCTGACCGTCTCGCGCAGCCCCACTC
>CADDZH010000155.1 GCA_902812455.1 Chloroflexota bacterium
CACCCATGCCCACCCACACCCACAGCTTCGATAAATCGAGCTTCTACAGTCCCTACGGGTTACGACCTGGTTCTGAAATTATCGATTTAAGTATAGCACATGTGAGGGGAGACTACTCGCCCCAGATCAATTCGGTTTTGCCAAAACGCACCGTGTCGCCGGTCTGCACGCCTGCCTCCTCTAAGGCTTTGAAGACGCCCATCTTCTCAAGCGTGACCTGCAGGCGCGCCATGGCCTCTTCATTCTCTGGGTCGGTCATATTGACTGCGCGCTCTACGCGCTTGCCACGAACAACAAAGACCCCATGCTCTTTGCTGACGGTAAAAGCATCTGGTGGCTGCGGGCGCAGGATAGGGCCGGCCAGAGCGTTCACGCTTTCCTGTGCCGTCGCTCGCTCTCGTTCTGCTTCCTCCTGCCAGATTTCACGTAAGCGACGGGCCGTATATCGCATAAGCTCATCTGTGCCCTGGTGCGCAGCAGCCGAGATGGCAAAGGTGGGGTAGCCGGCGGCTTCCGCCTTCGCTTTTAATGCTGGCCAGCGTTCCCGCGCCTCGGGTAAGTCCATTTTGTTCAAGACAACGATTTGCGGGCGAGATGCCAGTTGCTGGTCATACTCACGCAGTTCGCGATTAATGGCCAGGAAGTCCTGCCAGGGGTCACGACCGGGCGCAGCCCCATCGAGCAGGTGGATCAAAAGGCGGGTGCGCTGGATATGGCGCAGGAAATCATGGCCGAGACCAACGCCCTGGGCCGCTCCTTCAATGAGGCCGGGGATATCGGCAAGCACAAAGCTGACTTCATCAGGGTCGCCGGGCTGGCCCACGACCACAACGCCGAGATTGGGCGAGAGGGTCGTGAAAGGATAATCGGCAATTTTTGGCTGCGCCGCCGTGACGACAGAAAGCAGGGTCGATTTCCCGGCATTGGGGTAACCAACAATGCCAACATCGGCGATCAGGCGCAGTTCGAGCACAATCCAGCGCTCTTCGCCAGGCTCGCCCTTCTGTGCTTCATGTGGCGCCTGGTGAGAGGCGGTAGCAAAATGTGTATTCCCCAGGCCGCCCCGACCGCCACGCGCCACCATCACGCGCTGGCCATCTTCAACAAGGTCTGCGATCAGTTCATTGGTTTCGGCATCACGAACAATGGTACCACGAGGTACTGGAAGTACCAGGTCTTCACCCTTAGCGCCGTGCATGTTCTGGCGCATTCCGTTGCCGCCATCGCCTGCCTTGAAGTGATGGCGGTAGCGATAATCGATCAGGGTATTGATACTGGCATTGGCTTGCAGGTAGACGCTGCCACCCCTGCCACCGTCGCCACCATCCGGGCCACCACGGGGAACGTACTTCTCGCGCCGGAAATGACTGGAGCCGTTGCCACCATTGCCCGCCTTCACATATATCTTTACATGGTCAAAAAACATGGTGTGTTCCTGGTAGAAGATTTTTTCACTGCACAATATATCACAGAATTTGATACTGCTACACTATACAGATTAAGGATCCTATAGGATGTCATGCTGAGCGAAGCGAAGCATGACATGTCCCAGACCGGTTTTGCCGATCTTGACTGTCAAATTTCATCATCGGCGGTGGGCACGATCAATCGGCTGGGGCGCAGGGCCGATGAATCGGCGGTGGGCACGATCAATCGGCCCCTACAGAAGCCTTGATCAATGTGTTCATCTTCATGATCGGTTCTTACGGCTCGAATTTCTAGTCGATGGCGGTACTCTGGGGTTTATTTTCGGCGATCTGGATGTCGCCACCGGGCGGCAAGATAAAGGATGAACCGGAATTAGCCGGGCTTGCGCTCCACGTGCCCTGACCGCCTGAAGCAGCATTGCAGTGGCCAGTATTATCGATGCTACAGTACTGCCCCTGCATGCTGCCATTGTTCAGAATGTTTCCTGTGAAGAGGAGCGGGGCATTGCCGTTATAGCCCTGCACGGTGAACTGGATGTAATGGTTCGTTTGCACGATACCATCGATGATCGGCCCACTACCTAAGAGCGGTTGAGAGATGGTGACATAGCCACTGATGGTTGACCCGTTTTGCTGAAGCGAGAGGGTCAGGTTCGCAGTCTCGTTAGCACTGGTGTTATGGATTGTGCCAGCATAGGTTCCGGCTACGTGCGGATAGGTGGGAGCCGGTGTAGTAGTAGCGGGTGGTGATGGCACCTGCGTTGGCTTAGGGGTGGGAACGACTGCATGATGATGTACCGGAGCCGGAGCTGGCGTGTGGGCAGCCGGGTGGCCGGCAAGCAAAGGCAAAAGTAGCGCGGCGGCAACGCCAGCGGCGATGGCAAGTGCTATTAACAAGAGCACGAACAGAGGAATAATGCCGCGTTTCCTGGCGCGTGTTTCCGTTGTTGGCTCGTGAGGTGCAGTCGTGATCTGGTACACTCGCTGGCTGGCAGCCGGAGGTACAGGAGTAGCAGGGAGTTGAACAGGAACGACGAGCGGAGGGGGTTGTTGTCCTGGCGGGGGTGTAGCCAGGGCCTGCCAGAACTCCCCGGCTGTCGCATAACGATCGTTGGCGTTGATGGACATAGCCTTCTGGATAGCATCCGAGACATGGCCGGGAATTGAAGGGACAAGGCTCTTCACAGGCTCTAAGGGATCGACGCCATCGCTGCCTATTTGTGTCATGCGATAGAAAGCGTCGGCAGGGACGGCGCCGGTCAAAAGCGTGTAGATGGTAGCGGCCAGCCCATAAGTGTCGGTACGAGTATTGGTGCCATGGCTGTATTGTTCCGGCGCCCCATAGCCGGGAGAACAGCGGCGGACAGCAGTAGTGGTGGATTCGGGGTCATACTCCTTGGCGATGCCAAAATCAACCAGCACAGCCTGCTCATTATCGGAAGGAATAATGATGTTGGCTGGTTTGATATCGCGGTGGATAATCGGCGGGTGCTGGCTGTGCAGGTAGTCTACCACGCTCATAATGGGGGCCATCATGCTCATAACCTGAGGCAGGGAAAAGCGTTTTCCCGGCTGTTTTTGCCGCAGTGTCTCCAGGTTAGGGCCTTCAATATAATCCATGAGCACATAGGCCCGGTTTTTGGCACTGTCTTCAAAGACGCGATAGACACGGGGCAGCGAGGGATGATCAAGCCGCTTCAGCAGCTCGCATTCAAACTCGAAGCGCTCTCGCTCTTGCCTGTTTGTATCGATCAATTCTTTGAGAGCAAAGAGATTCCCCCTGACCCGCTGATCCCTCACCAGGTAAACAGCGCCGAAGCCGCCCTTGCCGAGCAAGCCTTCTATTTTATAGCGGTCTCCTACAACAGCCCCCACAGGAAGCGTGGCCTGTACTTCTTGCACGTTGCACCTCAAAATAGACGAACAGCGCGAACTATAGCGCAATCCCTACAGATAACACGAAAAAGAGCATCATTTGGATGAATCATAGTTCCCCATTAATAGAAAGGATCGGCCATGTCATGCTGAGCCCATTCCCCTTCGCTGCGCTCAGGGCTGGGCTGCACTCGCTCAGGGGAAACTCCGCGAAGCATCCGATGCAGATCGGCAGAGATCCTTCGCTTCGCTCAGGATGACATAAGCTATTTACCTGCGGCCCAGCGCACACCTCATTTGCCTGAGAGCGTGCGCAATGCTATTCAGGATGACATAAGCTATTTACCTGCGGCCCAGCGCACACCCTCAACCAGCGTTGGATAGGGCATGATAGTTGAGGCGAGCTTCTCAGCAGGGATATGGGCCTGCATAGCGAGAATGACAGGGGCCAGCAGATCACCTGCATGGGGAGCGAGGATATGACCGCCGAGGATCATGCCTTCTGCATCTATGAGCAACTTGACGAGGCCTTCGGTTCTCCCCTCGGTAACAGCACGCTCTACATCTTTATAAAGCATCCGTGCAACGCGATATTGCGCACCTTTTTGTCGCAATTGCTCTTCTGTCTCACCCACATGCGCCAGGGCTGGGTCGGTAAAGGTGACCCAGGGAATCACGCGGCCACTGAAGGATTGCGGTTGCCGGGCAAAGGCATTGTGTGCGGCCAGCTTGCCCTGTTCATAGGCAACATGCGTGAATTGCAGGCTGCCCGTCACATCGCCTGCAGCCCAGATATGGGGGACGCTGGTGCGCAGGGTATCATCGATCTCGATGCCCTTCTTGGATGTCTTCACGCCAGCCTTTTCAGGGTGGAGAGACTCAAAAGAGGGATGACGGCCAACTGCCACCAGGACTTCGTCAACCACCAGTTGCTCCTCTTCGCGCTCGCCGCACCTGATGGTCAGGCATTTCCCTCGCGCATCGCGCTGCACACGCTTTAACTCAGCATTCGTTTCCAGGCGCATTCCTTCCCCGGCCAATATCTCGCAAAGTTTATCAGCAAGCTCGCGGTCTTCTTTGTCGAGCAGCATAGGGCTGCGTTCCAGCACGGTCACCTCCACACCGAAGCGATGGAACATCTGAGCAAATTCCATGCCAATGGCGCCCCCACCGACAACTGCCAGGCGGCGCGGCAAGGTCTCAAGCGAAACAGCCTCCACATTGGTGATGAAACCAGCCGCTTGCAATCCCTCAACAGGAGGAATGGTTTCTTGACATCCTGTGGCAATGATGAAGCGTTCGGCAGAGATAGTTGTGCCGTCAACCGATAGTTCGTGGGGCGAGATAAACGAGGCCTGAGCATGGTATACGTCGATGCCCTGCTTTTCTAACTTGTCACTGGCTTCATCAGATGTACCCCCGCGAATGCGATCGATTACCTGGCGAACCCAGGACATGACAGATGGCCAATCAGCCGTGGCGCCAGATATGCGCAGCCCCAATTGTTCCGAGTGTTGGGCATGATAGAGCAGGCCAGCGGCATGGATCATGGTCTTGGTCGGGTCACAGCCGTAGTTAAGGCAGGTGCCACCTATTTTGTCACGTTCAACGAGGGCCACACGTGCTCCCTGGTGAGCAGCGGTTGTGGCTGCGGTGCTGCCGGCAGCACCGGCTCCAATAACCAGCAGGTCGTATGTTTGTTTTGTCATATGCTCTATTCCTCCATAGCATCATGCTCTTTGAGGAACTTCAAGACTAATTGCTCATCGGGGCGCAACCCATCATCCTGTGATGAAGCTCTGGCAGTTTCCTCCTCGTAGCGGTTCAAATCGGCAAGCAGCGTTCCTTCGAGGTAGGCATCAATGATAGCCGGGTGGACATAGCACTTCCGGCAGATAGCCCTGCTGTTGCCGAGACGCTGGGCGGCAATATCGATAGCCTGGTTCACATTTTTCCTGGCCTGGGTCTTATTCCCGGCCTTTCCTATTTCTTGCAATGCACCGGTTGCATAGACCGTGCCCGCCCAGGTGCGGAAGTCTTTGGCGGTGAAATCCTGCCCGGAAATCTCGCGCAGGTAGTCGTTGACATCTGAGGACTCAATAGGCTGGGGTTGCCCATGCTCATCGAGGTACTCAAAGAGTTCGTAGCCTGGGAGGTCCTGCAAGCGCTTTATGATCCTGGCAAGCTGGCGATTATGAATAGAAACCGTGTGCTCCTTGCCGCCTTTGCCCCGGAAATGGAAGCGTATTTTCGTGCCTGAGATCGCGACATGCCTGTTGCGCAGGGTTGTCAAACCATAGGATTTATTCTCGCGAGCATACTCTTCGTTACCAACGCGGAGCGAGGTGGTATCGAGCAGCCAGAGGACAGCAGCCAGCACTTTTTCCCGCGTTGGGCCACCAGGCAGGGAGAGATCACGAGCGACACGTGTACGAATTCTGGGCAGGGTTTCACCGAAGGCGATCATGCGATTGTATTTTGTCTCGTCGCGCATTTCGCGCCAGCGAGGATGGTAGCGATATTGCTTGCGGCCCTTAGCATCGCGGCCAGTAGCCTGGATGTGCCCGTTGGGATTGGGGCAGATCCAGACATTGGTCCAGGCTGGTGGTATAGCCAGGGAGCGAATGCGGCGCAGCTCTTCGGGATCTCGAATCGGCTTTCCGTCAGGGCCGGTGTAGCTAAAGTGCTTGCCAGCGCGCTTGCGCCTGATACCTGGCTTGCTATCGCTGACGTAGCGCAGGCCGGCAGACTTTGCTACTTCAGCGGGATCGAGAACATCCCCGCAGGATGTCACAGCTTGTTCGGATTCATATGATGGTTTGCTTTGTACAATGGACACGAGGTTTCTCCCACTAGCGGGCACAATAAATCGGGCCCCTACATCAATACGCTATCTATTGTCACGTTATGGAAGACGCTTTTGTGACAACCGGAAGCCTGCAAAAAAGTCAGCCCGTATTTTTGCTACTCTGGTACGTTGTAATGTAGGAAAGGTTGTGTTAGGATCGACCAGTCCTACCTTTAATAGGAATCCGGTAGAAAGAAAACCGGTAAAAAACTACATCTGAACAGAGCAAAGGAGTTTTACTATGCCTGGCGTACGCAGTGTTATTTCCACTCTGACCCCTAACGGCGAAGAGGTTATGGGGCCAGATACGCTTATCTGGCACTATCCCGACCCCAATGTTGTAAACGGTTCCCTATTGACGGTTGAAAGCAACCATTTCTGCGTAGTCAAATCACGCGGTGCGATTCTGAACGTCTATGAGACGGGGCAGTACCCGCTCCAGACGCCCGATCGGCCTCTTTTTGGCAGGTTTGTGCAGGATTATTATGGTGGACAAAGCCCGTGGCAGTACGAGGTATTGTATATCAACCGTGCCAAGCTCGTGCTGAAGGCGAGCGGCGTGGCGCTATCGAGCGAGATGGCCGAGATGGTGTATGACGTGGACTACTATATCCATGTTGAGTCACGCGAAAATGCCTTGCTGCTGGTCCAGCATATGCCGTACCGGGGACACACCTTAAACACACAGCAAATCAATGCTTATGCCGGGCCGGTGATCGAGCAGGCAGTCAACCAGCTCGTACAAATTACCCCGCTGGAGTCGATCAACGAAAAAATACATGACCTCTCACAGATTGTGTTCCAGCATCTCCAGCAATTCCTGGCGATCTACGGCATTACGCTGGATACGGTGAAAGTCCTGGTCTTCCCGCGCGATGAGCGGATGAAGGCGCTGATCGCGCTCAAGGCTTTTGGACTCAGCGAATTGGACGCGGTGCGCTACTACACGGCGATGCTCATGGCAGAACGGGGTATTGTCTCCGCTCCCAATATGGCTATCGGGCAGCCCTTCAATATTAACGGCGTGCAGCCAATAATGAGCACGGATCGATTTGGGGTACATGCGCCTGCTCCGCCTCCAACCGGGCCACAGAGGCAATAGGATTGCAAGAGAAGGTGGTTATGATGAGTTCGGAACCATCTGAAGACCCGGTGGTGCAGCAGTTGCAATTGCTGCTTTCGGGATATGGCTACAATTTTTATAGCCGCACGAACCAGGCGCGTGCAGATGATTTGCTTGTGCGCGAGCGGGCAACCTATCATCTGAACCAGGCGGCCAATATGCTGTCAACGTTGCGCAACGAGTACCAGCGCCGCTTCATACCGCCGCTGACGCGGGCTAATCCATTCCCGCCAGCAGAGGTCATGGCGCAGGTACGCGAGCTTGAGGCCGTGCAGCAGGAGCTTTCGGGCGTCGAGGCACATATTCGCGGGATGTCGATGCCGGCCCAGGATCGCATCTGGTGGCGCTTCCGCCAGGAGCAGCCGCTGCTGGCGCAGTTGCTCAACTTTGACCTGGCCCTGGTACGCGCCAGCGAGCAGGTCTACCAGTATGTGTCGCAACTGACGCCCGAAGGCTGGAACAGCCAGGGGAGCAGCCAGTTGCGGCAGCTCATCCAGCAGTTGAAGCAGATCGCACAAGATCGCGAGCGGTTCTTGTTGTTGCAGATGTAGCATTTGAGGGCAGGTATGTTCGTGCCTGCCCTACCGGTTTGTTTTTGTCTTGAGCAACGCCACCTGATTATGAAAAGCCAACCGGAAGGGCTGTGGAAGCATCGCGATTTCCTCAAGCTATGGGTGGGGCACACCATCTCCAATTTTGGGAATGGCATTACCGGAATAGCCCTGCCGCTGACTGCCGTGCTGGCGCTGGCCGCTACTCCTGCGCAAATGGGTATTCTAAGCGCCCTGGGCAGCATCTCTGCCTTAGTGTTTGGCTTGCTGGCAGGAGTCTGGGTTGACCGGCTGCGCCGCCGCCCGATCCTGATTATAACTGACCTGGGTCGCGCGCTCCTGCTTGGCTCAATCCCTCTGGCGGCACTGCTTGGCGTGTTACACCTTTTCCAGCTCTATATCGTGGCTGCGCTGGTAGGAGTGTTGACAGTCTTCTTC
>CADDZH010000156.1 GCA_902812455.1 Chloroflexota bacterium
TCCCCCATCCACCCACAGCTTCGATACATCGAGCTTCTACTGTCCCTACAGGCGACGAGCCGTTCCTGATTCCCCATGTGATCGGAAAAGTTCATCAGGCGACGATCCCTTCCGCCATGACCGGTTTTGGGGGTCAAAAATCATCAAGTTACGATCCAATCCGATTGCTCGTTCGTAAAAATCCTGCCGCGCGGGGCCGAGCCAGCGCAGGGGAGCGAGCAGCGCCGGGGGCAGGCCGAGGTTCAGCGCTTTCTTTATGGCTGCGATTGCATCCTCATCCTGCTTCAGGGCCGCATGCACCATGCCCTTCCAGAAGTAGGCATCCCATTCCTGGGCTTCTAAAGAGATGGCCCGCTCTAGCTCTGCCAGCGCCTGCACGAAATTGCCGCGCAGTCCCAGCGCTACTCCGCGGCAAACATGGGCAAGGGAGCTACGTGGCTCCACTGCTGCAATCCTCTCCAATCGCTCTGCAAACTCTGCACGTGGCTCTACCTGGCACATGCTCGTCCATTCGGCCAGCCAACTGGCGCGAATGTTTGTAGGGTCTAACTCCCAGCTCCGCATAAAATCAGCCTGGGCACGCTCGATATCTTTCAGCCAGAGATAAGCCAGGCCCCGCTCAAGATGCGTCCAGGCATCTTGAGGCCCAAGCTCGAGCGCCCGGCTGTAGTCCTGGATAGCCCCCTCGTAATCTTTATGCTCCTGGCAAACCTGACCACGCTCGGCATATGTCCAGGCAAGCTCATACTCCCAGACCAGATCTGCGTCCAGTTCGCGAGCGTGCAGGTAGTCGGCAACGGCTCGCTCATAGTCTTTGAGCCGGCGGTAGCTCCTGCCACGTTCAAGATAGGCCTCGGCATGGTCGGGTTGCAGATCGAGCACATGATCGAAGTTCTCGATAGCTTGCCGGTAATCTTTGAGGTCTTCATAAGCAAGACCGCGCTCAATAAATGCCGGGGCCAATCGCGAATCCAGTGTGATGGCGTGGTCGTAATCGGCAAAAGCGTGCTGGTAGTCCTTCAGCAGGCGATAGACTTTTCCTCGAGAAGCATAGACCCGGGCAAGCTGCGGGGCCAGCTCGAGGGCGTGATCAAAGTCTGCGATCGCTTGCTGGTAGTCGCCAAGTTCTGTATGTGCGAGGCCGCGATGAGCATAGACCTGGGCGTTGCCAGGCTCGAGTTCGAGCACCTGGTCAAAATCCTGAATAGCGCGCCGGTAGTCTTTGAGTTCGTGGTAAGCAAGGCCGCGACTGGTGTAGACTTCGGCATTGCCAGGCTCAAGCTCAAGCGCGTAGTCAAAGTCTGTGATGGCGTGCTCATAGTCTTTAAGCTCAAGATGCGCCAGCCCGCGATAGATATAGACTGAAGCAGTGCCGGGTTCCAGTTCGTGTACACGGTCGAAGTCTTTGATGGCGCGCTCGTAGTCTTTGAGGGCATAGTAGCTCATGCCTCGTGAGTTGTAAGCCTTCGTATAGTTGGGGGCAAGCTCGATGGCGTGGTCAAGGTCTGCGATAGCGCGCCGGTAATCCTGGAAATGCTCGTATGCATGGCTGCGGTTGTAGTACGCCTCTGCCAGCAGCCCTGGGGGAAAGGCCGGTTCCCGGTTTACTTTCTCAATCAAATAAGTTGCCGCATCTATGAGCGCCTGTGGCTGGGTTTCAGGATCGGCTTCGAGGTATCGTAAGAGTTGCCTGGCAGCTTGCCGGCCACCTCGATTTACCGGCTGGGCAGGCTGCTCCTGAGATAGCTCGCGCAGGGTCTCGATGATTTCTCCCAACTGCTCTGGGCGCCTGGAATGTGCAAAGGCGTTGAGAACCTCTGCAATTGCCTGCACGTGGCTGGCTTGATCTGGCAAAGAGAACAACTGGTACACCACTGCCCGCACCAGTTCAAACCACTCGCCTGCATACAGCTCTCTCCCTTCTTGCTCCGATTTCTCAAGGAGCTGCAGGTAGTGCTCTGCCAGCGCTCTTCGTGTGGCATAGTAGGCTTTATGGGAGCGCTGATATAAATGACGGCTGAACAACTGCTGTACCAGGGGATGGTAACTGTGTCGCCCGTCATGGGAACTACCTTGCACAAAGGGCAGCCGTATCAACCAGGTATAGAGATCGACGCGCTCATCTTCAGATTCAGGGAGGTAGTCGAAGGCCATGAGGTCATCCTGGTTAAAAGGCCGGGAGAATAAGGCGGCATCGAGGGCCAGGCGGCGTTTGACATACTCGTGCTCAGGAATCCAGCGCAGGAAGTTTGCCACCACGTTGGCAGTCGGGTCAACCTGCTCCTGTGGATCGAATGTCAACAGGCTCAAATAGAGCGGTAAGCCACGCGAAAGCTGCCAGATCGCCGCGACACGCTGTGGATCGGTAATACCGCGTTCGCCAAGGTAGGCACGAGTTTCATCTTCGCTAAAACTGTCGAGATTGATCGAGTAAATTACGCCGCTATCGTGGTAAGGCAGCCAGCGTTTGGGATCGCCAGGGATTGAGCGCTCGACAGAATCGCGCCCGGCTATGACCAGCACGATATTTGTGCTGATATCGGCAGGCAGGAAATAATCCAGCAGCCAGGGAGCAGCCTCGGCGGCCAGTTGCTCAAACGTATCGAAGAACAGAATAATGCGCCGCTGGCGTGTCGTCTGGCCATCGTTCGCTGGATCAGAGCTGAGCGTAACCTGTGCATCGGCCAGGCTGTTAAGCTCCTCGACAAACGCACGGGTAAGGGTGCCGATTGGATCTTCTCCGGCCTCTTTGAGGAGCTGGCGGTAGCGCTGTTCAGCAGGCGCGTGTCGCTTGGCCATACTACCGGTCTCCGGCGATTCGCGCAGTAAGGCGGCCGGCAGTATTTCTCGCCCGTTCTGCAGGTTCCAGAACGTCTCTTTGTAAAGAGCCAGTTCGTCCTCAAATTTTGCAAGAGGAAAGCCGGCCATGCGCAACTGCCCGGCAAAGGCCTCCATAATGCTGGCAGGTGCGGCCTGCCGCTCATCCACGAGGGCTACTATACAATAGTCCTCGTAGGGAGGCGTGCGAGCCTCGTCCATAAATCGCGCCAGCAGGGTTGACTTGCCGACCCCACCATTGCCCCAGATCGAGACAATATTGTGAGTGGGGTCCTCGGGCTGGAGAATGTGTTGAGCGAAGTAATCCAGTTCGCTGGCCCGGCCAATAAAGATTTTCCGAGTATCGGGAAGAAGCTGGCGGGTTGCTGTAGCGGTTTTCTTGACGAAGGGCATCCTATGCCCCTCCTATGTCTAGGCGCTGGGAATTTGCGATATACATTACCGGTATTACAACAGTTGAGATTTCTTTTCTTTTCTTTATAGAATAAATACGTTATGATACGTTGTCATTTCTCATTGCTGGCTTGTCTATCGCCATTAAGCAGTATATCACAGAAGGCAAGCACTTGTAGCAGGCAATCACCTTTCCAAAAGCCGAGCCTGGGTGATAGACTGTGGAGGCAAACTGAACCGGGGAGATGAAACAAGGAGTTAATCTCATTATGGAAGCAAATGAAAGAAGGCAGGCGCAAAACGAGGTGAGCACGAGCCGGCTGCAAACACTGACCGACGGTATTTTCGCTATTGCAATGACCATTCTAGTTTTTGGACTATCGATTCCCTCGGATGTATCGCCGGAGAGATTGCTCGCTGCATTAGGAAAACTCTGGCCTAATTTGCTGAGTTTTCTCATTAGCTTCGTCATCCTGGGCGTCTACTGGGTTGCTACCCATACCGAATTCCAGTACATCCGGCGCGCCGATCACGTGCTCATCTGGTTGAACATCTTCTTTCTCCTGGGGATCTCGCTCGTCCCCTTTTCTGCTAACGTGCTCGGGCGCTATCCGAGCCAGCAAATTGCCGTGGTGCTGTATGGTAGCAATCTGCTGTTTTGCCTGGCTTTCCACTATAGTATGTGGCGGCATGCTACGAAAGAGCATCACTTGGTTGATGCCGACCTGGATCCGCGCATGATTCGCTTTGGTGCGCTGCTTGCAGCCTTTCCCTCCATTGGGTACGCGCTGGCTATAGTCCTGTCATTTGCCAGCACCTGGATAAGCATCGTTTTATATGCGCTCGTCCCCATTCCTTACATCCTGGGACTGTTTTACCGGCGCATAGGCATCATCCTTGAGCGCGAGGAGAAAAGCGAAAGCCCCGCACTCCATCCTGAACATGAGGTGAAGGGGTAAGAGGTGGATGATGGGCAGGGGTCGCGGGGACAAGCACAAGGATCCCACGCCACGTCCCACACCGTTAACAGCTTCGATAATGAATTTCAATAAATTAATCAGGGTATGGTGAGGGCGCGATACATCGGGTTCCACGATCAATCGGGAACCTATAGGCCGATAAATCGGCGCTGGGCGCGATAAATCGGCCCCTACATGTATCCCAGCATTATTTTATTAATCCTCATAATCGAGCTTCTACAGCCCCTAATGATTTTTGACACCCGAAACAGGGAATGAGTGGACCCCCGAGCAGGACAGGCACAAGGCACTGTCCCTACAGGAATTACCCCATGAGGGTGTCAAAGTTCTATAGGGGTGACGCTCACCAGGGGGCAGGGATCCCATTGCTGAGGCGCGAGAACAGGGGCAGTAAAGCATCAAGAGCTTGCTCCAGGGGCATACTTTCTCCCTCGGCCAGAGTTGCGGCAAAGGACTCCTCACCGAGAAGGGTACGCGAGGCTGCCAGCGCCTGTTCGTAGCTAGCACGATAGACTGGCGGCAAGGGTGATCCGATGGCAGCACGCAACGCCCGCGCTGTCCCCCATATTCTTGCTGCCCATTCCGGCTCGCCTTGCGCTGTGGCCAATGCTCCGATTCCTTCCAGGGCTGAAGCGATGAGAGCCTTAACATCTATCTCTTGTGCAATCGCCAGGCTCTCCTGGAAGCTGGCAGCGGCTGTCGCAATCTCACCAAGTGAGGCTGCTATGCGTGCGAAAGAGAGCAATGCTTCGGCTGTACTCCATCTATCACCCAACTCTTTGAAGGTGGCCACGCTCTCCTCTAGCAGTTCGCGGGCCTCGGCCTGCTGGCCCTGTACCAGGTGCATTTCTCCCAGCAGGCTATAAAGGACGGCAATGTACTGAGTATCGCCCAGTTCCCGGAAGAGCGCCAGGCTCTCTTCGGCCAGCGCCTGGGCCTGGTCAGGATCGTCCTGTGACAGGAAGCTCATACGAGCCAGTTCGGAGAGCGCAATGGCGATGCGCCCCTTGTTGCCGAGCGCGCGAGAGAGTTTCAGGCTCTCTTCGCCAAGCAGGCGCGCCCGGCTATATTCGCCCTGGGCAGCAAGCACGCGGGCCAGGTAGGCAAGAGCGCGCGCTGTATTCCAGGTATCTCCTAGTTTGCGGAAGAGAGATACGGCCTCCTCCATGTGTCTACGGGCCTCAGCATACTGGCACCTCCACAGGGAAATAAACCCAAGCTGAAATAGGGCGGTGGCCTTGTGCGCACTATCTCCCATCTCCTGAGAGAGCGCCAGGCTCTCCTTACACAACGCCTCGGCCCGCTTGAAGTCGTCCTGGGTGATAGCCAGTTCTGTCGCCGCAAAGAGCACCTTGATCTGCGCTGGCGCTGCCACCCCTTCGCGCACCGCCAGCGCTCGCTCCAGAAAGCTACGTCCCTCCCTGTAGTACCCATGGATGGTCCAGAACCAGTACAATGCGCCGCACAAACGCATCACCTGCTCTGCCCACCTGTTCTTTTCACCACCGGCTCCCGTCTCAGCTTGCTCTAGCAGGAAAGAGAGTGCTGCTCGCAGGTTCTCATGCTCCTGCTCCAGCCGGGCGAACCACCTGCCCGCATCTGGCCCGCGCAGGTGCGGTTCGGCCTCTTCTGCGAGCCGCAGGTAGAACAAGGCATGCGCAGAGCGTGTCACCTCCCATTCTCCGGCGTCAGCTAAACACTCCAGGCCAAACTCGCGCAGCACTTGCAACATCCAGAAGCGCGCCTCGCCTTCAGTTCGTTCCTCCAACCGTAGCAGGCTCTTATCCACTAAGGATACCAATCCCTCCAGGATATCCCCTTCAAGCGCACCTGCCGCCATGCAGACCTCTTCAGTGGCCTCCCAGCTACAACCATCTACAAAGATAGAGAGGCGACGAAATAGCTTTTGCTCATCGGGTGAGAGCAGCTCGTAGCTCCAGGCAATGGCAGCTCGTAATGTCTGCTGGCGGCCAGGTAAGTCACGCGCTCCTCCCGAGAGGACAGCAAGTCCCTGCTCGAGCCGGGCGAGTAAGGCCTGCGGTGAGAAATGCCTGATGCGCGCCGCTGCCAGCTCAATAGCCAGGGGCAAACCATCCAGCCGGGCACAGATGGCGGCCACTGCAGGCGCATTGGTATTGGTCACCTGGAAACCTGGTTTGACAGCGGTTGCCCGCTCGATGAAGAGCGCAACGGCCTCGTACTGTGACAGGGCAGCAGGATCGGGCAGGCGTTTGGGATTGGGCACAGGAAGCGGCAGCACAGCAAATTCTCGCTCTGCCTGCACATGCAACCTCACCCGGCTGGTCACCAGAATCTTGAGCTCTGGACAGGCGGAAAGCAATTCGGCAATCTGAGGGGCTGCGTCAACCACCTGCTCAAAGTTGTCCAGCAGCAAGAGGAGACGCTTCTCCCTCAGCACATTTTTCACAAGGGCGAATAGAGGCTGGTCGCCCGCCTCGCCAATTGAGAGCGTCTGGGCGATGGCAGGCACGACCTGACCGGGATCGTATACCGGGGCTAGAGCCACAACGAATACTCCATCCCTGAACAACTCAGTGAGCTCGGCAGCCACGCGCAAGGCCAGGCGTGTTTTGCCTACCCCACCTGGCCCTGTGAGTGCCAGCAGGCGTATATCTGGACGGCGCAAGAGATCACAGAGCGCCCTTATTTCTTTCTGGCGTCCAATAAATGTCGTAGGCTCGATGGGCAGGTTGTTAGGAGCAGCGTCGAGCGTCTTCAGTGGCGGGAAGTCCTCAGGCAAGCCCGTGATGCTCAATTGAAAGAGGTGGCTGGGCCGTTGTAAGTCCTTGAGGCGATGCTCACCCATATCCCTCAAGTACGTCCCCACAGGCAAATGCTGCTCCACCAATTCACTGGTAGTTCGTGAGAGCAGAATCTGGCCCCCGTGCCCGGCGCTCATGATACGAGCAGTATGATGCACTTCCAATCCAATGTAGTCTTCAGAGGAGAGCTGCGGCTCACCTGTATGCAGGCCAATGCGCACCCGGACGGAGACGCCTTCAGGCCAGGAATGGTTGGCCAGCGTGCGTTGAATATCCACGGCTGCTGCGACGGCATCGCTGGCGCGCGCAAAAGCGACGAAGAAACTATCTCCACCGGTGCTGATCTCGTGGCCATTGTGCTGCGCGAAAGCTGTTCGTAGGAGGTGTCGAAAATCAGCCAGCAGGTTGGCGTAGTGCTCACCCAGGTTCTGTAACAGGCGCGTAGAGCCCTCGATGTCAGCAAAGAGCAGCGTGACAGTTCCTGTTGGGAGATCATTCATGGGAGTCACCTGCTGCTTTCTTGCTATGCTCATCTTCATGAGCGCCCACAAACATGGGATACTCCCTCAAAGTATACCATACGCTTGAATACAGCGGCTGGCAGAAGGATTGCGCCAGGTGAAGGGCGATGGCAAGCTGAGTATATCAGGGTTGGGACGATTGGGACGGTGGGACAACAGGATTATCAGGATTACGGGGAAGGGTGTTGAAGGAAGGTTGCTGCAAGCAGGGATGGCTAGGCAGGGTGTAGAGGCCGCGAGCGGGAGAAACCAGTTCACCGGAGTGGCAGAGGCGCTGGAGGGTTTTACGGATGGCCTCATAGCCAGCAGGGACGTGCGCGACCAGATCGACAGCCGACATGGGAGTCGTGTGTTCGCGCAGGGCAGCCAGGAGAGCTTGCTGGGTGAGCGAGAGCCGGTCTCTGGCAGGGGAGGCCGGAGCCGGAGGGCCAGCAGGCGG
>CADDZH010000157.1 GCA_902812455.1 Chloroflexota bacterium
CCTCGCCTCCGGCCAGCCTCTGCTTCACCATTGGCACGGAGTCCTCCACCCTGGCTGCTCCCATCCTCTGCTGGCTCGAGCCGCCTGACCCCTCCCTGCTGCCCTCGCCCCATGAGCGCATCAGCCCCACCCAGTTCTACCTCCTGGCCATCTTAGGCGCGAATGCGGCTCCCATGACTGCCGTCGAGCTGACCGAGGCGATTCCGGCCAGCTACGACACCATCCGCAAGTCCTTGCACCGCCTCTGTCGCTCCGGCAAGCTGGTCTCTCCTGCGCGCGGCCTCTACACCCTGCCCGACCATCCCTGCTTGCAGCAACCTCCCTTCCACACCCTCTCTGCCAATCCTGATACTCCTGCTGTCCCAATGCCCCAATCGTCCCAATCTTGACCAGCTCCATTCTGCTATAATACTCACATGAGCATCAACAATCGTGTTGCCATCATCACAGGAGCTGGACGCGGCGTTGGACGTGCCACTGCCCGTCTTTTCGCGCAACAGGGAGCGCGTGTCGTCCTCTTTAGCCGCACACCTGCTCACCTTGATGAAACTGTAGACGAGATTGCACGCGAGGGCAATCAGGCGCTCGCCATCGCCGGGGATGTCTCACGCGAAGAAGACGTTCACGCCCTCTTTGAGCGCACCCTGCAGGTCTATGGCCGCCTCGATATCCTCGTCAACTGCGCGGGAATAGTCGCCTCGCGCCCATTTGTTGAAATGGATGTAGCTACCTGGGATGCCGTTATCGGCGTCAACCTGCGCGGCACATTTTTGTGTTGCCGCGAAGCCTTTCGCATCATGGCTGCTCAGAAGGAAGGTGTGATCATCAACATCTCTTCGCTCTCCGGTGTCAAAGGCGTGGAAAAGTTTCCAGGCCTCAGCGCCTATAACGTCTCAAAAGCGGGCATAGCCAGCCTGACCGAAATCCTGGCCGTCGAGGGCAAGCCTTACAACATTCGCGTCTGTGCCGTCAGTCCCGGCGCTGTCGACACCGAAATGCTGCGCCAGGCCGCCCCGCACCTTAAAGCTGGCATGACCCCCGCCGACATGGCCGAAATCCTGCTCTTCCTCGCGGACGATACCGGGCGCCACCTGAGCGGCACCAACATCGAAATCTTTAGCAATATGTAATATTGGGTACAACTATGGTCTATCTCACACGACGCACAAGCTTTAGCGCGGCTCATCGATTATGGAGCCCCGAACTGACCGGAGAAGAGAATATTGCCCTGTATGACAAATGCGCCAATCCAAACGGGCACGGGCATAACTACATCCTGGAAGTCACAATCTGTGGCACGCCAGACCCGCGTACAGGCATGGTCATGAACCTGGCAGACCTGAAACAGGCCATCAACGAGCAGGTAATCTCCTGGGTCGATCACAAAAACCTGAACTACGATGTCCCCTGGCTTGAAGGCTGCATTCCCACCACCGAAGTGCTCGCCATCAAGTTCTGGGAACGCCTGCAGCGCACTCTGCCACAAGGCTCGCTCTACGAGGTCAAGCTCTACGAAACCGAGAACAACATTGCCACCTACCGTGGCGAGGCGGGCGTATGAAAATTGCCCTGGTTGCTCCCCTCGTCTCTGCCATCGCACAGCCCTTTTTGGGTGGCGCTCAGGCCCTGCTGGCCGACCTATCCCAGGGATTGATCAGGCGCGGGCACTCGGTAACCCTCTTCGCCAGGGATGATTCGTTTGTCCCAGGCATCGCCATTGAACCTGTCTCGGTCCCAGAGAGCGTGCGTCCCGCCGATTTCTCCAGACCTGATCAGGAGCGCCGCGCCGATGCCGGCTTTTTCACCCAGGCCAACCTCTTCCTCGAACTCTTTCTCCAGTTGCAGCGCCGTAGCCACGACTTCGATCTCGTTCATGTCCACGCCTTCGACTGGCCGGCATACGCCTGTAGCACCCTTCTCCAGGATATTCCCGTGATCCACACCTTGCATCTTCCCGCAGTATCGCCTGAAATCAATATCGCCTTGCAGGTGCTGGATCGCCAGGGCCATCCCGTCACCCTCGTGACCGTCTCCCACGCCTGCGCTCGCACCTACGCGCCCTATACCTCAATCGATTACGTGATCTACAACGGGCTTGACCTGGATGCCATCCCTTTCTCACCCAGACCGCTGCAGGAAGCACCGCTCCTCTTCGCCGGGCGTATCGCACCCGAAAAAGGCGTCGAAGCCGCTATCGAGATCGCCGAAATGGCCGGTCATCGCCTCTTAATTGCCGGTGGCATCTACGACCAGCATTACTTTCAAGAGCGCATCGCGCCGCGCCTCGAGCAAGCGGGGGATCGGGTCACCTACCTGGGTCAACTAGAGCGCCTGGCCCTCTGGAAAATCATGGGTCAATCGCTCGGCCTGCTCTTCCCCATCGAATGGGATGAACCCTTCGGGCTAACCGCCGTCGAAGCCATGGCTACCGGCACGCCCGTCATCGCCTTTCGTCGTGGAGCCGCTGAAGAGGTCATCCGTCATGGCGAAACCGGCTTCCTCGTCGAGCCTGGCGAATGTGCCCACGCCGCCGCCCTTGTCGACGACCTCTATGACATCCCTCGCGCCCGCTGCCGCGCCCACGTCGAAGCCAACTTCTCCCTCGACCGCATGCTCGACGCCTACGAACACGTTTACAGGTCTGCAATCGGCGAAAAACGGTAATTGCCACCCGCTTCTATGTGGTACACTACAACGAGGAAAAACTGATTTATCTCATCCATTATGAACTTTGAAAATCAAGATCGGCAAAGCCGGGATGTTTATACATGTCATGTTGAGCGAAGCGAAACATCCGCTGCCGATCGACACAGATCCTTCGCTTCGCTCAGGATGACATCGGTTACCGATTCTGGTCGTTAACATTCATGATGGATATCATCAACTTGAGGGGGCAACAGCACATCATGATCGAACGATACACCCTGCCTGAAATGGCTGCTATCTGGTCACCCGCCCATAAAACCGACCTCTGGCTTCGCGTCGAACTCCTCGTCTGCGAAGGCTGGGCGCGCGAAGGCGTCATTCCCCCGGAAGCTATCGAGAAGATACGCACGGCGCGCTACGATGCCAGGCG
Organism: Chloroflexota bacterium; assembly: GCA_902812455.1. Next base: position 3,077 of record CADDZH010000157.1, read on the forward strand.
CATGCAGGAAATCGAGCAGGAAACCCACCACGACGTTATTTCGTTCCTGCGCTCCATCCAGGAACAGATGGGGCCTGAAGGCCGCTTTATCCATCTCGGCCTCACCTCCTCCGACGTGCTCGATACCGCCCTTGCCGCACAGCTTAAAGAGGCCGGCATACTGCTCACCCGATCCCTGTCCGATCTCATCCAGGCAGTGGCGCAGGCGGCAGTGCAGTATAAATATACGCTCATGGCCGGCCGCACGCATGGCATCCACGCCGAGCCGATCACTTTCGGCCTGAAACTTGCTCTCTGGGTCGATGAACTGCGCCGGGGCCGCCAGCGCCTCGAGGCCGCTCTCGAACAGGTCACCGTTGGCAAAATCTCAGGAGCTGTCGGCACGCACGCCACTGTCCCTCCGCAGATCGAAGAATTCGTCTGCGAACAACTCGGATTGGCCGTCGCGCCCGTCTCCAGCCAGATCGTCCAGCGGGACCGTCACGCCCACTTCATGACGACGCTGGCGCTGATCGGCTGCTCCCTCGAAAAAATGGCCCAGGAGATTCGCCACCTGCAGCGCACCGAGGTCAGCGAGGCCTTTGAGCCTTTCGGTACCGGCCAGCAGGGTTCATCCGCCATGCCGCACAAGCGCAACCCCGAACTCTGCGAACGCATCTGTGGCCTGGCTCGCGTCCTGCGCGGCTTCGCCGTCACCGCCATGGAGAACGTCGCCCTCTGGCACGAGCGCGATATCAGCCACTCCTCCGCCGAGCGCATCATCATCCCCGATGCCTGCACTCTCCTGCACTACATGCTCCATACCTTCACCCGCGTAATCACTGGCCTGCAGGTCGATACCGAGCGCATGCAGGCCAACTTGAACATGACCGGCGGGCTGATCTTCTCGCAACGCATCCTCCTCGCCCTCATTGATAAGGGTGTAGGTCGCCAGGAAGCCTACAAAATGGTGCAGCGTAACGCGAAAAAGGTCTGGGCCAGAGCCAGCAAAGGCCCCCTATCGGAACCGGCCCTGCTCGACGCCCTCAGCAGCGACCCCGAAGTCACCCGGTACCTTTCTCGCAACGAACTCGCCGGACTCATGCACACCGATTACTACACCAGGTACATCGATACCGCCTTCACCAGGCTGGGACTATAGCATGAAAATAATGTATCTTAACAAATTCACGATCCTATGGCATGTCATCCTCATCCGGCATGTCATCCTCATCCGGCATGTCATCCTGAGCGCAGCGAAGGATCTCCCTCCACAAATCTTACGGCACGTCATCCTGAACCGGCATGTCATCCTGAGCGCAGCGAAGGATCTCTTCCCATGGACTCACGCGCTCAGCATGACATGGCTGGCTGATTTTGTCAATTTGCGTTATCGGCCCCTCCTGGCCAATTTCTCTCGTTCTCAACCCACCAATCAATCCGTAGGGGCCGATTTATCGCGCCCATCGCCGATTTATCGGCCATCTATCTCAGCCAACTTCCCCCGCCCTCAACCAATTTACCGGCCATTGCTCCTTTACGCCTGCATCTTTGAACTGCTCTATCTCTTGCTCCTGGTGCTCACTCCGCTCCCCGGCCTACACTTCAAGGCTACGCCTTTACTTGCCACCTGGCCCTGGTTACTTGCCCCTTCACAGGCGCTTCTTCCCTGGCTCTGGAGCGGCCCTCATACTGCTACTTCCAACTGGCTCCCGGCCACCTTGCTCGCCCTGGCACTCATTGCCCTTGCCTGCACCTATTTATTGACTATAAGAAGCGTATTGCGCTGGCACGATACAGGCAGCGCACAAATATCCTGGCTGCTCTACCTCTTAGCCGGCGCTCTGCTCTTTGGCCTGACCCTCCTCCTGCAGCCCAGGCTCTTCTCCGACGATGTCTTCAACTACATCTTTTCCGGTCGCATCCTCGCCATCTACCACGCCGATCCCCTCAACAATGCCCCCGTCCAATTCCCAGGCGACCCTTACCTTGCCTGGATTGTCCCTATGCGTACCACTCCCAATATCTACGGCCCCCTCTGGCTCTATATCTCCTCCGCCCTCGCCAGCATCAGCCGCAGCCAGAACCCCGTCGTTGTCCTCCTGCTCTTCAAGAGCCTGACCCTGCTCTCTCACCTCCTCAATATCACCCTCGTCTGGGCTATCCTGGGCAGGCTTGCCCCAACTCGCCGCCTGCTGGGAACGCTGCTCTACGCCTGGAACCCCCTTGCCATCATTGAGCTGGCAGGAAGCGGCCACGGCGAAGGTGTGCTGCTCACCATCCTCTTCCTGGCCGTTCTCCTCTATGTCTATAACCCCGCCCGCGTGCGAGCATGGGCAGTACCTGTCCTGCTCGGTTTGGCCACCAGCATGAACCTGGTGGCCCTGTTCATCGTGCCCCTCTACGCCTGGTTTGCAGTGCGGCACATCGATCGCCTGTCCAGGGCTATCTGGAGCTTCTGCTGGCGTTTCGCGATCACGCTGGCAACTGCTCTTCTCCTCTATATCCCATTCTGGCGCGGCGCCTCCACCTTTTTCGCCGTCACTTCGGCCATCGATATGCAGCATTTCCTCTCTTCGCCGGTTGGCTTGCTGGCCGGCCCCGCCCAATGGGCCTTCGGCCTGGTCGATCAATGGTCTCGCTTCCCCCCCGTTATGAAATCAGCCACTGCCGCCGATATCACGCTGCAAGCCTCTTCTCTCTTCATTTTTGTCCTGGTCTACGCCGGCCTCTTCGGCAAAATGCGCCGCGCCACGACAACTATCGCCGGAATGCGCTACGACCCCCATGCCGGCCAGGCAATGTCCAGCTTCGATGTCCTCCTCACCGGCTGGAATAGCGCCATCTTCTGGTTCCTCGTCCTTGTCTTAGGCCAGTTCTGGCCCTGGTATGCCCTATGGACGTTATGGAGCGCAGTATTGCGCCGCCTCGACGCCCAGTCTATCGCATCCTTGATCCTCACTGGTACCACCCTGCTCGCCTTTCCTTTACTGGCCCTGGCCAATTCACCGGTCGCCAGGTATCAACCATTGGTTATTTTTGGCATCCCTCTCATCTACCTGTTGATGCAGAGATTTGTAGAAAGGACTACTTTTCAGCATGAGTGATGAAGTCAAGCAGCGTAAAATCGAACACGTCAGCATCGCCCTTAACCAGGATGTTTCCGCCCCACAACGGGCCAACTGGAACGATATCCACTTTGTACACCAGGCCCTTCCCGAGGTAAACCTGGACGAGATCGATACCTCCGTCACCTTCCTTGGCCGCACCTTGCGCTATCCTATTTTTATGTCTTCCCTCACAGGCGGCCACCCCGACGTTACCTCCATCAATCGCAACCTGGCGCGCGCTGCCGAGCAGTACGGCCTCGCCCTCGGCGTGGGCAGCCAGCGTGCCGCTATCGTCAATCCTGAACTCACATCTACCTACTCCGTAGTACGCCAGTACGCCCCCAATACGTTCTTAATCGCCAATATCGGCGCCCCGCAATTGATCGCCCAGGCTCGCCATCCTGCTTTCAGCTTTGAACAGGCCCAGCAAGCCATCGATATGATCGAGGCAAACGCCCTGGCAGTCCACATGAACAGCCTGCAAGAGGCCACCCAGCCCGAAGGAGACCGCCGTGCCGCCGGTGAGGCAGCCGCCCTCAAACAGCTTACCAGCAGGCTCACTCTTCCGGTGATCGCCAAAGAGACAGGTGCCGGTGTCTGCCGGGAACAGGCGCTCTTGCTCCGTTCCTGTGGCGTAGCTGCCATCGATGTCGGCGGCGCGGGCGGCAGCAGCATGTCGGCAATCGAATCGGCCCGCTCCCAGGCTCGCGGCGATGAGCGCACGATGAACCTCGGCCTGCTCTACCGCGACTGGGGCATACCCACGCCTATTGCCCTCGTAGAATCCAGCGTAGCAGGCCTCCCGCTCATCTCCACCGGCGGTGTCCGCAATGGCCTCGATGTCGCTCGCGCCCTCGCCCTCGGCGCTACCCTCGCCGGCATAGGCTCCCCCTTCCTCAAAGCAGCCAGCGAAAGCTATGAAAAAGTCTGCGAATTGCTCGAAACAATTGTGGCCGAATTGAAAGTCGTCATGCAACTGAGCGGCTCTGCTAACATTGCCCAATTGCAGCAGGCAGATATCGTGGTAACAGGCGAGACGCGCAACTGGCTCACTTCGCGTGGCTTCGAGGAACAATTAAAGGAGATCGCTAATCGCCGCTGGCACACATATCAATCTTCAGAGGATTTGTCGTAATTCTTCAGGCGTATTCACACTTACAAACGAGCGCAACTGCGGATCAACACGGCGTAGTTGCGCTTCATCGATGTACGTCACCGGCACCACATCGAGCAGGCTGCGTGGATCGCGCCTCCCCTGCTGCATGCGCTCCTCAATGACCGGCAAGATAGCGCGCGGGTAGACGGCCAGGAGCACCTGGGGAATGCCATTGACCACAGGAACAATCATCGCCTCCGTTACCGCTTGCGAGAGCAAGAAGGAAACCATCACGGGCTGTATAAAAGGCATATCTACCGCTGCCACTAAAGCATGTGAAGCCTCTATCGCCTTCAAACCACTATAAAGCCCCATTAACGGCCCATAGCCCGCCACCTCGTCGCTTACCACGCGCACCCCGGTCAGCCCGCTATAGCCCATCGCCGAACGCTCATCGCGAGCAACCAGCAGCACCTCGCCGCAATATGGCGTAAGCACAGCGATCAGGCGCTCTACAAACGTCACGCGCTCATTGCCCGGCACCCGCAGCAGCGCCTTATCCCTGCCCATCCTCCTGCTCTCGCCGCCCGCCAAAATAATACCTGCTACTGGATGCTTCATGAACATACCACCGCATTAGAAACAAGCCTGCGCACATCGTATCCGTAGGGGCGAGCGGGGTTAGGTGGACG
>CADDZH010000158.1 GCA_902812455.1 Chloroflexota bacterium
GGGCCAGCGCTGAGGAATCCCGCCGGTGGGAGTCCGAAGCGTCTAGCCAAAGCACCGGCTAAGCTTGTAGTATATTCTACGATGGGTTCGTCTGGACGGGGAGTTCGACTCTCCCCCATCTCCACCACACAGGCCGCCTGAGAACTGGCTTCCCAGGCGGTTCTGTTTTGCTTCATGGATCGCAAATAGTGGAGGTGATAGCAAAACTGAGGGCAAAAACCCGTTAGGTTAGGAATAAGTAGCTTTTTTCCGCTTTTTTCCCCACCGATAAAGAATAGTAATTGTTACAGCGTGAAAACACAATATCTTGTGTGAAAATAAATGCACAACGCAATATATCGTGCCTAATCTATTGACAATTAGCTTGCTGACAATTATACTTCCCTGCAATATGGTACTGCTTGATGCTAAGTAGAGCTTATTGAGAAGCTTTGGCATGAACTGGAACAACCATATTGGAAAGGTAGTTTTTTTATGGAAGAAAATCGTCCCGTTGTAGCTGTTGGTATCTCTGAACAAGTAGGCCAACAACAGTCACCAGCTCATCCTTCATCGCTTCAAAAATTTAGATCATTGATAGCTTTTGTAGACGATCAAGAAAAGCGCAACACTCTGCTTGGAAGGCAACCCAGACCAGGAGAGGACCTAACTTTGATTGAGCAGGATATAGCGCGATATAATGCGGCGAGAGTATCCCGTGCAAAATTTACTCATCTAAACCCTGTTGTAGATGAAAGTGATCCGATTTTAGATCAAATTCGCTCTCGCCCTGATATCATCAGCGTCTTTTCTCAGCAGGGATTACCGTGGCGCACAGTGATGATTGATCTGAAACAAGTTCTTTCCTTCCAGCCAATCGTTCGTGTTGATGATTTGGATGAACGTATAGCTGTTGCCGTCCAGGAATCCAATGCATTAGTAGAATTACTTTTCCCTCAGAATATAAAGATGGAAGCTTATTATGAAGCAAGCGAACAAGGTCATACCATCATCGTATCTAATCCCAATCTTACATTTATACCCGCTCAGCTTCCTGTCACGGTTTGGGGACAAACTATGCCGGCCCCTGCATTTATTCCGCAATTCACTATCGGTTTCTTCAATGTTGTTCATTATCAGGGGCGATACTTTATACGCGATGGCTACCATCGGGCTGCTGGACTTCTTCGCAAAAATACTGATCCACAGCTTATAGTCCCTGCCATTCTCGTAGAGGCGCAAACATTAAATCAGACAGGATGGCGACCGGGAATGATTGCCGAAGCCATATTACTAAGCGATCATCCGCCATTTGTAAGTGACTTTTGGGATGATACTGTTGCTTACGATTTATTGCGACAAGCAAAACGTAGAGTATTCCGTATGCATCTAGACTTTTTTGAGATCGCCGTATCCTGATAATGCGGTAGCCCCATTCAAAAAGTTATCAAAAGCTCTGCTATAGTAGAGGGCTAGAAATTACTATGATATCTAGCTCTCTACTCCTTTGCATCATTGCAAACAGCTATTATGCTTTGATATTAGCTCAGGCCTCTACCTTCCTCTTTATCACGCCTGAAAACGCCATCCCATTTCTCGACGACCTCTTGCTGCATTGAGGGCAACAAATGGGAGTACCGCCCTAACGTTATGGCAATGTCACTGTGCCCAAGTAACTCTTGAATAACTTTCATGTTAACCCCCATACTCAATAGGATCGTTGCCGCACTGTGCCTGAGATCATGAAAGTGCATGTGCGGTACGCCAGCTTCTATGAGCAACTTCTTGAACATCCTCAAAAGGTAGTTAGGATTGAAGTATCCGCCTTGCAGATCGGGAAAGACCAGATCACGGTTTTCCCAGGCGTCACCCTGTTGGAGTCGTTGCTCTAGCTGCTGGACACGGTGCTGCTTGAGCATATCAAGAAGGAACGTAGGAATGTTAATCAGCCGCTTGCCAGCCGCCGTTTTCGGTTCTGTCTCGACGTACCCATATTTCGGGATATAATCCACTGTATGGAGCACTTGCAGCGTCCGGCGCTCAAAATCGATATTTGACCATCGTAGTGCCAGCAACTCACCCCGACGCATCCCTGTCACAACCGCCATTGTGAGCAATACTTCAAGACGATGTTCGCGTACACTGCGCAACAACATTTGTGCTTGATCAAGCGTTAAAGGCGTAACTTCACGGCTGACGATACGAGGTGGTGTCACAAGGTCACAAACATTCCTTGACACATAATTCCACCGGACTGCATTATCGAGAGCCAGGTGCAAAACGCCATGAATAGAGTTGATAGTTTTCGATGAAAGGCCCTCTTGAGCCTTCTTCGTGTAAAACCGGCGTACTTGCTCAGCCGTGAGCTTCTGTAGCCTGACTTCCCCTAGATCGGCAACAATGTACTTGATCAGCTTCTTATATTTCACATAAGCGCTTACCCGAAGCTTGTCTTTGTGAACGTTCTCTATCCAGTCCTCCAGGTAGTCCCTAAGCTTCTTTTGAGGGCCAGTCGCTAATGTTCCCTGCTCCAATTCGCGCAAGGCTTCATTCTTCTTTTTGAGAGCCTCTTGCTTTGTCTTACAATAGAACTTCTTCCGCTTCCCTGGCCCAAGTGAAATTTCCGCGACCCAACGTTTACGCTCTTCCCAATAGTACACTGAGCCTTCATGATGCCCACGCCGTTTTTGTTCAGCCATGATGACATCTCCTATGCGATCTGCTGTTCGCGCTCTTTGAGCCAGACCTGTAGCGAGTCAGGATGAACCCGCCGTATTCTCCCGACAACAATAGAAGGCAATCCTTCACGGTAGATGAAATTATATACCGTTTGCCGACACACGCCTAGCTGAATTGCCACATCTGTAACTGATAACAATACTTGCTGGACTCTCGATTCCCTCTCGCTCACCAACTTGCCCATATTCGATATCCTTTCATATGGCTTGCCATTGACTATGCAGGCCGAAATGCCCTTGCCACATGCTCCCAGGCGATCACCGTATACGTGTTCTGGATCAGTTCGTTGACTAACACCGGCAACACTGAATACTCAAGAACTCCATCAGAACCGCTAAACAGCGTATCAACCTGTTCCCGAAACCACTCCATCAAGCGATCCGCACACTCGTAGAGATTGGAGCGTGCTTGTAGCATCTCTTGCACGAACGCCAGAAGCCATCCATCGCTCAGGATGAATTGGTACAATGTCACGGTAAACAGGTTCTTGCTCTCCTTTACGCGGCCCGTGAGCAGCTTGACCAGTTCATCCCAATCAACACAGGCCAGCGCCGAGCCAGCCAAATCCCACGCCAGCAACCGCATCTGTTCATCAAACCGGCCGCCCCATGCAGAATACACATACAACCGCTTGAAGATCATGGCCTTGACCCAGGTTGCCAGGAGGTTGCCAGCCTGACGATCATTGGAGGTCGTAGCCACCACGGCCATGACCTCTTGCATCAGAACCTGCTCATTGCTCAAATGCAGGTGCATCAGCCACGTAAAGCGATTTTCCCAGCCGTTATATTCGCTCAGTTCCACATCATCCCTCACATTTCCATAGAAAAGAGGCCAGCTACGACAGCCAGCCTCTTGTCACACACACCCGATATATGCCATGGAGCACCAATCCCTTCCAGGGAACCGGATTCGGCTCATAGCTTGCTATTGTGTTTCTCTCACCTCTTTCCCCTAGATCACTAAATCCGCAGGATCACCCTCGTAGCTGTCCTCGATAACCACCCGCTTGACGTGTATCTTGCTCCAATCCGCACAGGAAGGGATATATGCCAGCGCCTTGCGTATGGCTTCTTCCCTCGTTTCCGCCGAATGCAAAGTCTGACTGAGGGTGCGTGTCTCCTCATACCAAATCGTCACCCGCCAAATTATGACCATCGTTCTGCCCTCTCACGATACTTGCAGCCCAAACTTGACGCGCTTGCGCTGAACCTCAGTTCCAAACTCACGTTCTTTGCGTTCGAGGTACGCCTGTCCATGTTTGGCGAGCCAATGCAGGAACATTGACAGATCAGCATCAGGATCAGCCAGGTCATCCCCGATCCAGGACGACAGCGAGGTAGCATAGCCCAGGATCGCCTCTAAGCCCTTCTCGATGTTGTGATCCTCATGCCGCTTGCGCACGAGCTTGCGCATGTTTTGTGGCATCGGCATCGTATCAGCAAACGCGGCTTGCACCACCTTCCAGGCCGGATGGGTTGGCCAGCGCGCACGGTTTTTGTCATCATTGGGAGCCACACAGCGCAGCCAGCCATCCGGTTCATCATTGTCCCTAGTCTCAACATGCCCAGCCGCATACGCCCATAGCACCGGCAACCGCTCCGGTAGCTCAAAGGCGTTCTCCACACCCCAGAACACATCCTCTTGACACAGTTCATGCAGCGCTTCGCGTTTGAACTTGAACTCGACCCGCCACACCTGTCCGTCATCTTCTTGCCAGCCATGCAGCCGCCAGATGTCGCAAAACCACTCTTTGCCGGACTGTTTCATCTCGCGCGTTTTGTCGTAGATGGTGCAGGAAAGCGAGCCGCGTTTGGAGAAGTCGAAGCCGGTTTCTTGCAAGCCGTAAGTATGTTCCTGCACCTGTATATCAAAGGCCCAATCTGGTTCGTAGTGGATATCCCGCTTGCGTGAGCGTGAGATGAAGTTCTTGCGCCGATCCAATGAGGGAAAGTCCTGCCAGCCCGCCGTATCCGCACACAAATGGATTTCCGATGGTTGCAGATGCATCGCTTGCCCGAATATTCCTGTCAAGAAGGCATCCAGCCAGACCAGGGCATCAGGCAGGCCCGTACATGACCACAAGTATTGAGAACTCAGGCGTACCGCTCCGACGCCGTTCCACTTGCCGCGAGCCAGGTAGAGTGTGATATCCGGCGTCTTTAACATCCAGGGCCATTGCCCTTGACCGGCCCCGTTGGGTTGCATCTGCAAGGACGCCTCATTGAACACCCAGGGCGTGATGAAAGGTTCGCCCAATTCTTGCGCCGTCTTTTTCCATTCATCCAGCAGCGAAGCCAAACCCACATCGATTTCGCGCCTGATCGGTTTGTCGTTGTCCATATAGTACACATTCAGCAACAGGGTATCCACCCCGCGATTGACTACTCGCACCTCATCCATAAACCACCTCCTATCCTCTCCCTGACAGAACATAGAGCAATTACCTGGAATATCACCTCCTTTCAAGAGCAAAGTTCCATAAAACACCAGGACATCACGGACTACGAGGAACCAACATCTACGAATATGGATAGAAACATGAGACTCTTTCACAAGGAAGCTCCCCTGTTTCAGGGCTTGAGCACAAATGAACTCCTCGTTATAATGGGAACCATCAGACTGTTCATGGAGGTCATGTCATGGAAGAAACACAGCGGCACTTTTGGGCCTTTAGTGCAAACCCAAGAATTTACAATATTGAAAGAGCCGTTCAGGACAGAATTTTCGACTATTGGACGGTTCCACACCGACAGGTTCGTCAAGGGGATCGAGCCATCATCTGGAAAACCAAAAGTCACAGCCAGGAGCGAGGAATTATCGCTCTAGCTGAAGTTTTGACCGATCCCGTTCCTCGCACCGATCCGAACCGCGAGGATTGGCTCGACCAGAATGCGCCAGACGAAGTCATAGATCGGCTGCAAGTGCGTTACCTTGTGCCTCCCAACCTCCCGCTCTGGTTGGATGAATCAAGTCCAGCCATCCTCCGAGAATTGAATGTTGCCCGTGCAACAGGAGGAAGTATCTTCCACGTCTCGCCTCAACAATGGAAGGCCATTCTCTCACTCATTGGAGGCTGGCCTGCTCCTGAAATTGAGGATACCGAACAGGCTATCGCCGAATGTGCCGACCAAAGCAGAAGAGGACAAGGGTTTCGTATCGATGTGGCAGTACGCCAGGCCATTGAGCAACACGCTATGCAGGAAGCAAAGGCACATTTCGAGAAGCAAGGATGGAACGTCATGGATGTCTCTCGTTCCCCTACGATCTACTTTGTCGATCGGATAGGGGAGAAGAACTTCATATAGAAGTCAAAGGAACCACTTCAGACGGAACACAAATCCTCTTGACGGCAAATGAGGTCAAACATGCGCGCGATCACTATCCTCACGTCGCACTTTTTATCTTGGCGCGTATCCTGGTAGATCAAGCACCAAGCGAGAAGCCTATCGCCCATGGGGCGAAGTTCAGCTCTATGATCCCTGGAACGTGGATCGAGGAACGTTATCTCCTCTTGCCTTTGCGTACACTTTGCCGATGTAGGGTAAAACGCACTATAAAACAGCAGGACAGCATTCATACTACAAGAGCCAGGGGGACAGAAAAATAGGATAGTTCTATTGAGACACTATCCCAGGAAATGACCGATCTATTGAGTAAAGAGGCTATCTGTGAGAAAATTTGTTCTCTCCCATTAGGCAGCTTGCCACACCTGTACCGTTTTATCCATAGAGCCAGAAGCCAGCCGGCTCCCATCCGGCGACCACGCCACCGCATTCACGAAACCAGCATGACCGGTGTAGCGATGCAGCAGCTTGCCACTACTGGCTTCCCACACCTGTACCGTTTTATCCCAAGAGCCAGAAGCCAACCGGCTCCCATCCGGTGACCACGCTATGGAAGTGACCTCCCCACTCGAAAGGTCTTCGCAGGCGCGAATAAGCGTCCAGGTTGTGGCATCCCATATTTGGATCAGGCCACTCACGCCACCAGTCGCAACATATCGACCATTCGGCGACCATGCACATCTACTCACAGCGTCCCCATGTCCTCGATAGGTTAACAGCCTCGTTCCGAGAGGAGGAGCTGCTGCCGCTTGCAGGGCTTGCGCGAATGCGCTTACACTCGCGTAGCGATCAGCAGGTTGTTTTGCCAGCGCGCGCATGATAACTGCTTCCACGTTCTCAGAAATATCTGGACGATGATCGCGTATCAGTGGAACAGGAACGTGGATATGCTGAAAGTAAATGTTGTAGACAGTACCCCCCTGTAAAGGGGGGATAGCCGCAAAGCCACTCGTAAGCCATGATCGCCAGGGCATATTGATCACTCGCTTTCTCCGCTTTGCCCTGGCACTGTTCGGGAGCCATGTAATAAGGCGTTCCCGCTGCATGTTTCTGTACAGGCTGGTTGAGATCAACAATCAGAGAAATGGAGGATACTGCAATACCAAAATCGCTGAGTAGAAGTTCATCGTTGGCATCAAGCAGCACATTATCAGGCTTAACATCACGATGGATCAATCTATCGTCATGGGCACATTGCAGCGCATCAGCAATGATCTTGACGTAGTGTACGACGGTAGCGAGAGGCAAGCATGTTCCACGAGCATGACGCTGGCGTAGCGAGCCGTTGGGCGCGTACTGCATAACAATGAACGGGATATCGGTCGCGCTGTCAACGCCGAAGTCAATAATTGGGACGATATGCGGATGGCGCAGACGAACCAACGCACGCACCTCTCGTAAAAATTGCTGGACGGCTTCTTGCGTCTTAAGCGGCTCCATGACCTTGATAGCCACCTGCTTGCCATTATGCAGGTCGGTGGCCTCGTAGACATCGCCAAAACCTCCTCCCCCCAAACGCCGCGTCAGATGATAGGTATCAAGCGATTGTCCTGTGAAATTGGGCAGCATCAGCAGTATCTCCCATCGCTAGCATGTACTTCTGGTTGTGGTTACAATGACAGTATAGAGATGGAAGAGGCAATCTGTCAACTCGCACCAACACATCGAACGCTCAAGTCATCGTGGAAGACATGCCATTGTGCGACGCATGAGGCCAATCAGCGTGATCACAGAATAAGACAACATCAAAAAGCCAGCCTACGTTAATATACGCCGTTAACATACATAGCCCATATTTACATTGCATCTATTGCCTCTATCATCCTCTTCTAATGCCTGTACTACATCAGTTGCCTCGCTTCCTCTCTTTGTATCT
>CADDZH010000159.1 GCA_902812455.1 Chloroflexota bacterium
CTTCAGCTTCTGCCAGGCCACGTGCCCTGCTCGCTTCTGCATCGCCCAGCCCCTTGGCCCTGGCGGCGTCCGCCTGTCCTTGCGCTTCAAGGATGAGCCGCTGGCGCTCGGCATCCGCGACGGTCTCAATGCGGCGTCTCTCTGCCTCGGCTGCTTTCTGCACTGTGGCTTGCAGCTCCAATTCGCGCCGCTGGATCTCGGCCTCCTGCACCTTGATCTGGGCCATCTTCTCTACTTCGGTGACCTTGACGGCCTCCGCAACTACCTGCTGCTGCGTAACATTGGCCTGGATATCATAGGCCTTGTCGGCTGTCGCCTGCTGCTTCTTTACCTCTGCTTCAAACGATGCTTTCTTCAGTGACAGGTTGCGCTGCGACTCGGCCTGCAGCGCTAGCGACTCGGTTTCAGCCTTGACACGCTCTTGATCGGCTGCCGATTTAGCAACGGCTGCTTCGCGAGCTGCATTGGCCTGCTGGATCTGCGTATCGCGCTGGGCCAGAGCAGCGGCGATGTCGGCCTGCTTGCGAATCTCCACGATCTGTGGCCGCCCCATATTGGTAATGTAATCGTTTTTGTCGCGTACGTCTTTGATGGTAAAAGAAATTACTTCCAGACCCATTTTTTCCATGTCGGGCGTGACGGTTTTGAGCATCTTGGCGCCAACATTTTCCGGGTCTTTCACCAGGTCTTCGACGGTCAACTGACCAACGATGCCGCGCAGGTGTCCTTCCATAACCAGGCGAATGAGATTCTCTTCTTCTTGCCGGGTTTTGCTCAGGAACTGCTCTGCGGCAGTTTTAATGCTCTCTTCGTCGGAGCGTACTTTGATCTGGGTCACTGCTTCCACGTTGACGGCAACGCCCTGTGTCGTATATAAGTCTTGCGATGGGGCGACATCAAACGACATCAATTCGAGCGAGAACTCCTGCGCTCGTTGAAGCAGTGGCACTACCAGTGACGAGCCGCCGGTAACAACTCTTGTCCCACCCAGCCCATAGACGATGAGCGCCTGGTTGGGGCCAACCTTGCGCAATAAACGCCCCGCCGACTGCAAAAGAATGAAGACGACGATAACCAGTACGACAATCCCAATGATAATGAGTGTGAGCGGATTCATGGCACCTTACTCCTTTTGTACGTCTTTGCGTATGACTAATCCTATGTCTGCCGGGCCTGCCTCTTCGAGAAGCGCCCGCAGCCGGGCCAGTTGCTCTTCATTCGCTGCTGGCGCTGGCGTTGGAGCTTCTCCCGGTTCCTCCTGGTTGATGAAGTGTTCCCAGGTATCCACTTCTGCAATTCCATGCTGGTAGTTTAGGACAACCACCTCCTCGCCGCGTTCAATGCGCCTGCCATCGATACTACGTGCAGCAATACTTTTGCGCATCCCGCCAGGAGAGGTATACAGAATTTCTCCAATGCTGTTTTCCTGGATGGGAATGCTTACTTTTCCTAATAAGCCTGCGCGATCTGCGACATCTTGTATGGTGCTGGCCTCTCCTGCCACAAAGATGCGGCTGAGGAAGAGCACTAAAGCAGCCGAGATGAGCACTCCACATATTGCTGCTAATACCAGCGTGAGAGGCAGCGCTACATTGGCCGCATTGTGAAAGACGTAGCCGAAGAAACCAAATCCAAGCAGGAAGAGCATGATGGATGTGGGATTCACGAACGACAGCAGCGATGAAGCTATTCCGGAATGGCCTGCAGGTTGCTGGTGGCCTGTGGTAGTATGCCCGCTTGCGTTTCCCGGCATGGGATGAGCTGGAACATGGGTGAGGTTGGCATGGGTGCTATGCCCTGCGTGAAATGCGGAGTGATGCGAAAACTCGTGACCACCCACATGACTCATATGCCCTATATGGCCTGTATGGCTGTGCCCCAGGTTTCCGAGCAAGGCTGTTCCCACGAAGAAGAGGAATCCGCATAGGAAACAGGCTATGAATACAAGCGAGAGCGGATCGGTTGCAATGAGCATTGCTAAGCTCCCTTTCTGTCTATTGCGCTGGCATATTTTTCTCGCACGTGACAAGACCCTACAAGAACGGCTCTCCCAAAAGTGGGAGCGAAAAGGGCCAGGGCGATGGTGGCCAGTGGCGAGCATCGGCCCTCCCTCAACAATTTGACATGTATATCAACGTAATTATGCGTTCGGCCTCCAACTTAGCGGACAACCTGTTCATCGCCTGGAAGAAGAGCGTGAACAATAGTTTCCAGTTGTTCTGCTGAAAGGGATAATAATCGTTCAAACAGCCCAAGATAGCGCCGGGGATCCTCAACGGAGGATAGACGGCGAAAAAAATGATAGATTTCTGGCTCGTTATGCCATTCTTCCGCGCTGGCAGCTAACCATGTAGCAAGACGATCTGTGGCGTCTTCTATATCGGTTATGAGATCGGTGCTGTAGTCCGGGGGGTCGCTGACAAGGTATCCTGGATGTACTTTGAAGAATTCGGCTAAGAGGCTGCGAGTAGCTGCCGTCAGGTGGACTCGTTTACCACGTTCTAGCTGCGAGAGATATGCCTGGCTCAAGCTGGCATGGAGTTCTTCTTGCATGGCTTTGACGACTTCCATCTGGGTCATAGGCCGGTTTAAGCCGCGCAATTCACCCTCAACAGCCCGTAGATGTTTGAGTTTCTCTGCCAGGTTCATAGCATCTATCCTTACATTCTATTGTATGCATAGCTATTTGCTATATCAAATATAGCTTATTGTTATCCTCTTGTCAAGGGCTGTTCATGACTTGTATGCGCTGTGTTATTATGCCATAATCTTTGGGCAGGAGGTTTTCTATGCCATATATCTGTGTCTTCGATGTGAACGAAACATTGCTTGATTTACGCGCGCTCGATCCCCTGTTTGAGCAGGCCTTTGGTGATGCGGCTGTCCGGCAGGCCTGGTTTGCGCAATTGCTTCAGAGCGCCTTCGTCTCCACCATTACTGGCGATTACCACGACTTTGGGACGATAGGGGCGACTGCCTTAGAGATGATCGCTTCCCGTCGAGGTGTGGCGCTCTCCCCCGAGGGGCGAGCCAATATTCTTGCCGGCATGCGACGCTTACCGCCCCATGCCGATGTGCGCGAGGGCCTTGAGCGCCTGAAGCAGGCAGGGTTGCGCCTGGTGACGCTGACAAATTCGACCGGAGAAGTGGCTCATGCCCAGATCACAAATGCAGGCTTGAGCGATTACTTTGAACACATTTTTTCTGCGGATACGGCTAGGCGCCTGAAACCTGCCCCGGAACCCTACCGGATGGTGGCTGAGCGCCTGGGAGTCAGTCCAGGCCAGCTCAGACTTATCGCCGCTCATGCCTGGGATGTTGCCGGAGCCCTCAGTGCGGGATGTGCGGCTGCATTCGTGAGCAGGCCAGGTATGGTGCTCGATCCGCTCTTCCCGCGCCCGGACATTGTTGGCGCTGACCTGCGCGAAGTAGCCGATCGCATTCTTGCACAAGAAGGCGTGTAGGCCGCTGCTAAGCAAAGGCGTCATTCGCCAGGCTATCCAGCGCCCTGGCCGCCTGCCCGGCATGCTCTGCTGCTCCTAAAATAGCTCGCACCTCACGAGAGAGGGGCAGTGGAACCTCGTAGCCCGCTGTATACCCCTTCCACCTGTGAGCCGTGAGCAGGCCAGGAACGGCTGTGAGCGGGTTGGGGTCATTCGAAACCACCCAGAAGGCATCCTTGTGTACCAGCACCGGCATCGTGCCCTGCCGTACCAGGTTGACTAGGTGGCCGAACAGGGCGGCCCGGCTGCCACCAACAATCTGCACCCACCAATCCGGTCGAGCCAGCCCTCCTTTCGCCCGCTCCCTGGCCAGCATGGTTACGCCGAGTTCAGCGAGCTGCTTGATGGTATGAGCGGCGTTGGCGCGTCCCTGGCTATGCCGGTAGCGCTGCGGCTGCGTGTGCAAGCGCTCGGCGACCTGCCATAGGGTGGTGGCCCATCGCTTAAGCAACGCCTGCGACTCCTGCCAGTAGTAACCCTCCTGCACCTGCACCTGATAGCCGATGGTCTGGCAGCACCTGACCTCAGGTGTACTCATCCGCTCACCAGCCAGGCAACTGGGGAGCCCCTTGCCGTCGAAGACAGAGCCAGCCGGGTCAGCCTTGACGCGCCAGATACCCGGATGGATGCCATCACAGGCCCGTCCATGTGAGGAATACTGCGCTGTTCCTGTTCCGAGTTGAACAGAAAGGCAGGCCTCGAGGCAGAGGGAGAGGTGGCTGTATTTATGCAGGTAACGCTGGTATTGTTCTCTGCGCGTCAGGGGACGCATCCAGGCCAGCTCATGTGCACCTTCTATCGCCGGAACCGTTATGCCATCGCTGTTGCCAGGCAAGGGACGCCAATCCGGCGGCGAGGAGTGCAGCCACGAGCCGGATGGCGCCAGAGCAAGGTCAGTGAGCAACTGATGAGCAACCAGTTCAGGAGCATCAACTAAAGGTCGCGCTAGCAACTGCTCCAGATACGTGACCGTGGCCAGCAGGCTTCTGGCATCAGCAAGCTCCCAGTCCCACCCGGCATATTCTGGGAAGGCCAGGGCTATGCGGCGCGCTTCCTGCCTGCTGTTACTTGGCCAGAACAAAGCCGAGATGGGGCATGCTGGCTCGCGTGGATCAGGGTGGACGACCACATGCCAGTGACTGCCCGCCTGCTCAAGCCAGGCGCAAGTAGCCCGCCGTGAGAGGGTGGTGTCGGGCATCACCCAGGCTTCGGAAAGCCCCGTCTCCCAGAGCTGCTCAAGCAGCCCGCTTAGCTTGCCCATATCCAGTGGCAGCAGGAGCGAACGCAACGTGCGCTTGCCCTGGACGACATCGACCAGGAGAAGCTCCGTGTCTGTGAGGACTCCTATTGCTCTATGCTGGCTTATAGAGGAGGTTGTGTGTATCTGATCGATCATGCGCTCAGTCGATTCCGGTAAATGCAGGATGGGTTATCGCTGCTTTAGAGACCTATTCTCACCGGAGCAGGCAAAAATGGCAACCAGGTAAGACGGCATTTTACGCTTTTTGCCAAAATGGACCTGCCTATGCGAAATGGTTGCGAAGTGATGGGAAGTGAAATATCACCTGCTTCAGGCTGATTTTTCTAGGAGATCCTGTTAAAATCTTCTAAAGAGAAAAGGCTAACTCATTCAAGCAATGGATTGTGGAGCTTCTCGTCACCCGGATCTGAAGCAGACCAGCGGCTCCAGATCCGCTCAAAAAACTGGGAGACCGTACAATGGAAAGCACGAACACTACGAGAGGAGATGGCCAACCGCAAACCGCCCAGCCGTCTCGTCCTTCTCAAAACAGCTCAAATGGATCAAACAGCTCAAATAGACTAAACGGGCATCCTGGAGGGCCAACACCGCAAGGAACACCTCCCAGGAGGCGCAATTTCTGGCTGCAATGGCTCATCTTCATCATTGTTATCAACCTGATCTTTTACCTTCCGCTCCTCTTTGCTTCATTGAGCGCACAGCAGCCGACCATCAACCTGTCTTACACCAATTTCTTGCAGCAGGTGCAGCAGGGAAATGTGAAGGACGTGACCCTCACAGGGAATTCCGTCTCAGGCGATTTTAAAACGCCCATTCACCAGCAGCAAAACGGCAACACGGTGACGTATTCGCGTTTCACCAGCTATATCCCAGAGACGGGCGATCCCAGCCTGCTCCCCTTGCTGGAGAAAAAGGGCGTTCAGGTTACCGCTCAGCCTGTGCAGACTCCTGTGTGGCAGACAGCACTGACGATCCTGCTCAACGCTTTACCCCTCTTGCTGCTGGTCTTCATTGGCTACCTGGCCCTGCGCAGCATACGGCAGTCGCAACGAGGTGGAGGCATCTTTGGTGTGGGGCGCAGCCGTGCCAAACTGTACACTGAAGAGCGCCCCTCAACGACCTTCGCCGATGTAGCGGGCGTCGACGAGGCCAAGCAGGACTTACGTGAGGTGATCGATTTCCTGCGCGAACCGCAGCGCTACCTGGCGATTGGGGCCCATATTCCTAAAGGCGTGCTGCTGGTTGGCCCACCGGGGACCGGCAAAACCTTGCTCGCACGTGCCGTTGCAGGCGAGGCCGGTGTGCCTTTCTTGAGCGCCAGCGCCACCACCTTTGTCGAACTGTTTGTGGGGGTGGGAGCCAGCCGCGTGCGCGATCTCTTTGAGCAGGCCAAGAAGGTCGCCCCCTCTATCATCTTTATCGACGAACTCGACGCGATTGGGCGCACGCGCAGTGGTGCCGCGTCGTTTGCCAGCAACGAGGAGCGAGAACAGACGTTAGAGCAACTGCTGGTGGAGTTGGATGGCTTCGAACAGCGTGATGCCATTGTGGTGCTGGCCGCCACGAACCGCCCTGACGTGCTTGATCCGGCTTTGCTGCGCCCGGGGCGGTTTGACCGGCAGATCACAGTGGATCTGCCCGAACGGCGTGGCCGCGAAGCCATCCTGCGCATTCATACGCGCAGCGTTCCCCTGGCTCCTGATGTCAATCTAGAAGACCTGGCACGTATCACCCCAGGCTTCTCGGGAGCAGACCTGGAGAACCTGGTGAACGAGGCCGCGCTGGCAGCGGCACGACGAGGCAGCCTACAGGTGAGCCGCCAGGACTTCGAGAATGCGCTCGACAAGCTCCTGCTGGGCGGCAAGCGCG
Organism: Chloroflexota bacterium; assembly: GCA_902812455.1. The sequence goes on from CADDZH010000159.1 coordinate 6,634, forward strand.
AAGCCTTAATGGATGAGCGGGAACGCAGGACTGTCGCTTACCATGAAAGTGGACACGCGCTGGTGGCGGCGGTGTTGCCCGATGTCGATCCGCTGTACAAAGTGACCATCGTGCCCCGCGGGCGTTCGTTGGGGGTCACGCAGTTCCGGCCAGAGGATGACCGGCACAACTTACCACGTACCTACCTGATAGAGCGGCTGGCTGTGGCTTTAGGGGGTCGCAGCGCAGAGGAACTCGCTATAGGAGATATTACGACGGGTGCGGAGAACGACCTCAAAGAAGCTACACAATTGGCACGGCGCATGGTGACCGAGTGGGGCATGGGCGAGCAAACAGGCCCGGTCGTGTATGACCTGTCGGATGGAAGTCCCTACCTCACCCAGCAACCACTCGAAGACCACCAGCGCATGTATTCGGAGGCGACGGCCCAGCGCCTGGATGCCGAGGTCGAACGGCTGATGACAGAGGCCCACCAGCAGGCGCGAAGTGTCTTGACCGAGCACCGCGATGCCCTGGAACGCCTGGCACAGGCGCTGCTGCATGAAGAAGTCCTCGAGCGCGACCAGATCCTTGCCATCGTGAATGGAGAACAGAGCACGCCGGTCGCTGCAAGATGAACCAGTGTTCATCTGTTCTCTTCATATGTTTCTCTCCTTATGAAGTTGGCGATGAAAGGAAAAAGTTGCGCTCCCTACGCATACATATTATACCTGGCCGTCTACTACTTTTTCGCCGGCGACGTGGTAATCTTGTAGCACGTTTTTTCTCTAGACGAATCAACAGCAAAAAGAAAGGAACACCATCATGGGATTTGACCAGTATCACGAACCTGCGAACGAACTTCCACAGGAGACGCGCACCTTTGCGCGGATCATTGCTTCGCTCACCGAAGAAGCCGAAGCCATCGGCTGGTATGAGCAGCGCCTAGCTGTGGAACCCAACAAAGAGGCACGAGCCATCATGGCGAATTCCCAGGAGGAGGAATTCAAGCACTTTGGTATGGATCTCGAATTTTTACTGCGCCAGAAGCCCAAATGGAGAATCGCCTTACAGGATATCCTCTTTAAAGAGGGCGACATTGTTGAACATGGTGAAGAGGCCGAGGAGGCGGAGGACCATACTTCGTGATCCAGCAGCGCTGGATCACGTAGCGATTTTATCGCTATGCTAATCTTC
>CADDZH010000160.1 GCA_902812455.1 Chloroflexota bacterium
ATACGCCAGAGGGAACGAAACTGGTTTAAGATACAATAGATAAAAACAGAAGAGGAGAGCGTCAATGCTGTCCTGGTGGCAAAAAAGTTTAGCAGTAGCAGCCGGACTGGTAGGGCTGGCAGGTGGAGTATACTACTTGCTCATGCGCCGTCCCCTACCGAGAAAGAGGGGGAATATAACCCTGGATGGGCTGCATGCCCCCGTTGAAGTGATTACCGATTGCTTTGGCATACCCCACATCTATGCGCAAAATGAGGACGATCTCTTCTTTGCCCAGGGCTATATTCACGCGCAGGATCGCTTCTGGCAAATGGAACTCAACCGGCGCGTTGGCTCCGGGCGCCTTTCTGAGGTCTTCGGCAAGTTTACGCTTGAAGCCGACCGCCTGAGCCGTCGTTTAGGGATGCATCGCTCGGCAGCAATCGAGGCTTCACGCCTGCCTGAGCATAGTAAGCGTATTCTCGAAGCCTACGCGCGCGGCGTCAATACCTATATTGCACGCAACAAACGCAATCTTCCCCTAGAATTCAAGCTACTGCGCTTCAAACCAGGTCCCTGGCAGATTGCAGATAGCATTCTCTGGGCCAAAATGATGGGCTGGAACCTGGGCGGCAACTGGGAAACCGAAATCATCCGCGCTCGCATCATCGAAAAGCTAGGGACAGAGCGCGCCGCCAAACTGGAGGCTGGATATGACCCCACACACCCGCTGATCATCCCATCTGGTGTTGCTTATCAGGGGGTCAATCTGGGGATGCTGGAGCAGTACGAGCAGCTCAAGGAGCTAAGCGGTTTTGGCCTTCTTGGGGCGAGCAATAACTGGGTTGTCGATGGTACAATGACTACGACCGGCGCGCCCATCCTCTGTAACGACCCCCACCTGGCTCAGACGGCTCCATCCATCTGGTACGAATGCCACCTGGTAGCAGACAACCTGAATGTCGTTGGAGCAAGTTTCCCCGGTACTCCAGGCATTGTAATCGGCCATAACCAGCATATTGCCTGGGGAGTTACGAACGCTATCTCTGACATCCAGGACCTCTACATCGAAAAATTCAACCCGCAGAATCCCAACCAGTATGAATATCAGGGACGATGGGAAGAAGCCCAGGTGATTCGCGAAGAGATCAAAGTACGGGGGCGCAAAAGCCCTGTTATCGAAGAGGTACGCATCACGCGACATGGCCCCATCATCACAAATATCTCACCCTCTAGCGACAACAGGGTTGGACAAAATGGCAAGAAAGCTGAAATTACTGAATTACCTCTGGCGCTAACCTGGACCGGCCTGGAGCAGTGCCAGGTGATCACATCGGTCGAGAAGCTAAACCGGGCTACAGATTGGGAAGAGTTTCGCGCTGCCCTGCGGTATTGGGATGTGCCTCCTCAAAATGTGGTCTATGCTGACGTTGAGGGCAACATTGGCTATGTCATGGCGGGCGCGATCCCGGTGCGCTCACAGGGGCAGCACCTGTTGCCCCTGCCAGGCTGGACAGGTGAATATGAATGGACAGGATATATTCCCTTCGATGAACTCCCACAAGCCTACAACCCGCAGCAGCACTTCATCGTCACGGCCAATAACCGTGTCATCGATGACAGCTATCCCTACTACATAACCAATGAATGGCTCAACGGCTACCGCGCGCAGCGTATTCGCGACCTGCTTACCAGCAAGGATAGGCTCTCTCCGGCAGATATGGCCACGATCCAGGCAGACCAGTATGCCCTTCCTGCTCTTGAGATCGTCCCGCATATGCTTCGTATCCAGCCCCAAAGCCCGCTAGAAAAAGCTGCCCTCGATATCCTGCGCACCTGGGACTATATGCTGGCCCCTGATAGTGTAGGAGCCACTGTCTACGAAATGTTCTTGCTGAAGCTCCAGCTCATCATCTTCGGCACCGTTTTCGGCGGCGATGATACGCTCCTGTATCACTACCTCGGAAGAAGTATTCTCACCCTGCTCGCCATGATTAACGGCTACACCAGTCGCAGCAGGCCATTGCTGATACGCCTGATGAATGAGCATGACGATAGCTGGTTCGCAGATTCCGCCATTCCCAATGGGCCTACATCCTGGGATGCTGCCACCGGCAGGGCTTTCACCGCTGCCACCGAGGAACTACGCGAGCAGCTTGGCAGCGATATCTCGCGCTGGCAGTACGGCAAGCTGCATACTATCACCTATAACCATCCGTTGGGCATGGTCAAGCCACTTAATAAGATAGTCAACCGGGGCCCGTATCCATACGGTGGCGATATCGATACCGTCAATATGGGAGCTTCTTTGCCAGGCAGTCTAGATGCCGTGATTACCGTGCCTTCGTACCGCCAGATCGTGAATCTGGCCGATATGAAACATTCGCGCTCCGGCCATGCTCCCGGGCAATCTGGTCACCCTGCCAGCAAACACTACGCAGACCTGATCAAATCCTGGCTGCACGTCAAACATCACCCTATGCTCTTTGAGCGTAGCGAGGTCGAAGCTCACGCCGAGGCAACACTCTGGCTATCACCCAGGAGCGACTCGAGCAGCAAAATATGAGGAGAACCCTGGCCCCCACAGGGAGGCCAACGTGCCAATGAATTGGCGCTCTACTACATCTTACAAATTCTTTACAGTTTTTTGAAGCTTTCTCAATGACGATGAGCTATAGTACACCTTATGAATACACCACCTAACCGGCCTGGTCCATCCAGGCAAGCTCATACAACCGGCCAGGTGCGCCAGCCGCATCCAACCAGCCAGCTCAGCCAACCTGAGCAGCCAAAAACAAGTCGTATGGCATCATGGGTTCTCCTGCCGATGCGCCTTTTCCTGGGCGTCACCTTTATCTATGCCGGCATCCAGAAACTAACCGATCCGCAGTACTTCAATCCCTCTGCTCGTGGCTATATCGGAAAACAAATTGCGGCATTCGCGGCAGGTTCCCCGCTCCACAACTTTCTTCTCCAGGTAGCGGTACCCCATGCCCCGCTTTTCGGCGCCCTGGTTGCATATGGTGAACTGGCAATTGGCCTGGGCATCTTATGCGGGCTGCTCTTCCGCCCAGCCGCCTTTTTTGGCATGTTGATCAATCTGATATTTTTCCTTTCGGCTACCTGGCGAGTCTATCCATACTTTTATGGGTCCGATATTGTCTTTATCTTCTGCTGGATTACACTCCTTATTGCCGGCCCTACACGCACAGGCTTACCTTCTCTGGATGCCTGGCTTGTTCAACACGTTCTTTCTGCCAGGCAACGCCTGCAATTCGCCCCTGCTCTCTCTTTTTTCCTGGGCATTGAGAAACCGCCCGAACTTACCCCTGCCCAAACACAGCAACAGCCAGGCCAGGGGAAGCAAGCCACTGCAGGGAAACGCCCAGCACAACAGAGCAGGTACATGCAGCAACAGCGAGCAAAAGAGAGCCGGCGCAGCTTCCTCTGGGGTGCTCTGGCCGGTGGTATAGGCGTATTGGGCCTGGTATGGCTCTGGGATACGCTCCACATCTTCCCTGCCAGCACTACCAGCACGACTGTCGGAACCGCAAGTCCCAGCACTGGATCAACGCCTTCAACAAACACAAGCACTGCCACAAGTACAGCTAGCAGCTCCGGGCAAGGCACAGTCATTGCTCATGTCAATGCGGTGCAAGACAACAACTCGGTCAGCTTTACTATCCCTTCTAATGGCGATCCCGGCATATTAGTTCGCCTCAGCAACGGGCAGTTTGTTGCCTACGATGCCGTCTGTACTCACGCCGGATGCCCCGTCAGCTATGATCCCAGCACCCAGCTTCTCGAGTGTCCCTGTCACGGAGCTGCATTTGATCCGGCCAAAGGAGCGGCCGTCGTTCAAGGCCCTGCTACCATACCGCTAACCAACGTACCCATTCAGGTCAATAATTCAACAGGAACAATCACACTAAGCCAATAACCCCCATAGACGGCTAGGAGAGAAAAGGAGGATTACCCCGTGGAATTTGCCAGCCTTGCGCACACGTTTGAGGAACTGGAGCGCACCAGCTCGCGGCTGGCTCTGGTCGGGCTGCTAACGGAGCTGTTTCGCTCGATCGAGCGCCCAGAGGAAATCGAGCAGGTCTGCTACCTCGTCCAGGGAAGAGTGGCGCCTTTCTTTGTCGCGCTGGAGATGGGGATGGCGGAGAAAACCGTGGCCAGGGCCATTGCCAGCGCCTCTCATACCAGTCTGGAGCAGGTGCTCGCGCTCTATAACAGGCTGGGAGACATGGGGTTGGTGGCAGAGCAGGTAGGGCAGAAAGCAGGGGAAGTATCAGATACGCTGAGCGTCAACGACGCGTTTCTTAGCTTGAAAACCATCGCGCAGACCACAGGCAAAGGCGCGGTCGAAACGAAGATTGCGCGGCTTTCCGATTTGCTCACTCATGTTGACGGGCTATCTGCCAGATATCTAGTGCGCATCCTATTGGGCAACTTGCGGCTGGGCATCGGCGACGCGACGGTGCTCGACGCGTTGGCCAAGGCCAGGTGGAATGACCCGAAGAAGCGCAAGCTGCTCGAGGCTGCCTACAATAAGACCTCGGACCTGGGACTTATTGCCAGGACACTATGGGAACATCCTGGGGAGGACGAGGCCGAGCGCGCGGTGGCAGCGCTCTCCGTCCAGGTCGGCAAGCCGATCCGCTCGCAGCTTGCCGAACGGCTTCCCGACGCCGAGACGATCATTGCCAAGATGGGAACGGTGGTGGCGCAGTACAAATACGACGGGTTGCGCACGCAGATTCACAAAGATGGCCAGCAGGTGACCATCTTCTCGCGCAATCTAGAAGACATGTCGCACATGTTCCCCGAACTTATTGAGGGAACACGCAAGCAGGTACGAGCGGAGCGCGCCATCCTGGACGGGGAGGCCCTGGCCTATAACGTTGCCTCGGAGGAATTCCTGCCCTTTCAGGAAACGACCCGCAGGCGGCGCAAGCACCAGATCGAGGCGATGGCCGAGCAACTACCTATCCGCGCCTTCATCTTTGACATCCTCTACAAAGACGGCACATCGCTGCTGGATACCCCGCTGGCCGAACGCCTGAAGATTCTCGAAGAAACTCTTCAGCCTGATGAGACTTTCATGCTCACCGCGAGCCATGTTGTGAAGGATGCTCACACGCTCACGCTCCTGTTTGATGAAGCCATCAGTAAAGGACTGGAGGGCCTGGTGGTGAAAAAGCCGGAAAGCCATTATGAAGCGGGCGCGAGGAATTTCAACTGGGTGAAACTCAAGCGGCACTCAGCCGGGGCCCTGGGTGACACCATCGACTGTGTCCTGCTGGGCTACATCTTTGGCCGGGGCAAGCGCGCGGCGCTCGGGGCGGGCGCGCTGCTGGTAGGAGTGTATGATCCCAGGCGGGATCAGTTCGTCACGGTAACCAAAATCGGCACAGGGTTAAGCGATGACCAATGGCGCAGTATCCGGGAGCGCACCAGAGGACTGGAAGTGGATCACAAGCCGGCCCGCGTCTACTCGTTCATTGAGCCGAGCGTGTGGGTCGAGCCGCAGATCGTCGTCGAAGTGCTGGCGGACGAGATCACGCGCTCGCCGATCCATACAGCAGGAAAAGTTGGCGACCAGCCAGGCTATGCCCTGCGCTTTCCCAGGCTGGTCTCCTTCCGGGAGGCGGACAAGAAGCCAGAGGATGCGACGACAGTGCAGGAACTCATCGAAATGTACAACAATCAAGGCAAGCGATGAATAACTCGTTTACTCTGGCTGTGGTAGCCACTGCTTCATCCCGTCCGCCAGCCCAATTTCCTCATCCTTCAGATCGACTTGCGTGTTTGAGTCCAGGGTCTCGTAATACAGCCGCTCGTGCCCGCTAGCATCTATGATGAACGTTGCTGGATCGTGCACCACTGAACCATTTGAGCTAACCTGGTCGTACACCTGGTAGGCGCGGTACACGGCTTCGAGTTGTTTGGGCGTGCCTGTGAGAAATAGCCACTGGTGCAACATCCCGTGCTGGATAGACCAGGCCTGCACCGTCGCTATGCTTGTCGCGGTAGGATTGGCATTGATAGCCACCAGCACTACCCGGCTGGCTGCCGAGGGACTGAGCTGCGCTTTAGCATTATACATAACCTCAGCAGTCAACGGGCACAGGCTCGTACATCGCGAGTCAATGAAGGCCAGGACAACCTCGTGCCCGCGCAAGGAAGAAAGAGTAACTGTTTGACCGAACTGGTCGACGAGCTTGAAGTCTGGCGCGAGATTGCCTGGCATGGGAAAGCCGGCAATAGGCAGATCAGCCGATTGCGCAGTTGTTTGACTTTGACTATGCTGTATGGTAAGTAGCCTGATTCCCAGGACAGCCCCAACCATGATCACAAGTGCCAGCGTAGCAATAAATACAGCCCGGACTATTTTCAGCATACTATCTGGATGTTGCATGATTAGTTCCTTTCTCCAGATATGTATTGGATAACCTGCGTACTCTCTGTTTTATCGAGCATCTACCTCTCTATGCTCTGATCTTATCATAATACCGCTGTCATCCAACTGCAAGGCAAACCACTTATAGAAGAGGACGCCGAGAGCGATCAAGAAATGCCCACCAGCCTTCTTCTCATCGTCATACTGGCAGGAGTTCTCCTGCTCGCTACCCTCTGGCTCTCCTGGAGATTCTACCAGAAGCAGCTTGCGGGGCTGCATTCTCCCCGCAAACCCCGCAAGCCCCTCTAGCATCTTTTTCGCAAGCAGGTATCGACCCTGGTATAATTGGCCTTGACACTACCAGATGTGCGCACAATAATTACTCTAGATTGTTGCTGAGTGACTTAAAAACCACGTATCTCTGGAAGTGGATCGCTCCATGTCCGAACTTGCCGAAAATACACCTGTTCAAGAGGCAGCGCGAAAGAATAAGCGCAGGCGCAATATCATCATACTTTCTGCGGTAACCCTCTTAAATGTGGGGGTACTTACGCTGCTCTTGATACTATTACTGACACCAGCATCAAATACCCAGGCGGATCCACTTATTGGCCATCTCGCGCCAAATTTTTCGCTGGCAGTGCTGCGTCCCAATAGCGGCAAGAGCACGCTTTCGCTCTCCAGTTTTAAGGGCAAGCCGGTCGTCTTGAATTTCTGGGCCTCGTGGTGCGACCCATGCAAGGAAGAAGCGCCGCTACTGGAAAACGCCTGGAAGCGGCTGCAAGCGCAGGACAAAGACATTGTTTTCCTGGGAATCGACTTTGAGGAGCCAGGCAATGCCGGTATAAGCTTTTTACAGCGATACCACATCACCTACCCGGCTGTGTCGGATGCAAACGGCTCCGTCGCCAACAAATACATCGTGACAGCTTTGCCCCAAACCATTTTCATCAACCGCAATGGAATTGTTGTGAGTAGAGTGGCGCGAGAGCTTACCGCCCAGGCATTATCCAGCAACCTGCAATTGATTGTGTAGGCCTCGTGTTCCTGGATTAAGCCAGAGCTATCGACCTGGCTGAGGGTACCTCTACACGCATTTCCGAAGATTAGCATAGCGATAAAATCGCTACGTGATCCAGCGCTGCTGGATCACGAAGTATGGTCCTCCGCCTCCTCGGCCTCTTCACCATGTTCAACAATGTCGCCCTCTTTAAAGAGGATATCCTGAAGGCGATTCTCCATTTGGGCTTCTGGCGCAGTAAAAATTCGAGATCCATACCAAAGTGCTTGAATTCCTCCTCCTGGGAATTCGCCATGATGGCT
>CADDZH010000161.1 GCA_902812455.1 Chloroflexota bacterium
TGCCCTCGCCCTCCTCTCGTCAACTGGAGGTGATGGTGACCATGCTGGCGGAGCTTGAGACTTCAATGTCGTAGTATGGGGCAGCCGGATCAAAACCAGGGCTTTGCAGCCGCACATCGTTACCCATATTGCTGAAGTTTTGATCGTCGAAGACAATTGCGGAGGCCCAACCCTTGAGATGCACGCGAGCAGCGACGCCAGCAGGTCGCCGCACGATGATCTCTGATGCTCCCCCACTGATGTGGATGGGAACCACGCCGGAGGGCACGGGAAGTTCCAGGCGGATCGAGCTCGCACCCCCTTTGACCTCCAGCCTGGCGAGATTGAGTTCGCCCAGTTCGGCGTTGATCATCGCTGCTCCTCCCTGGATCGCGATCTGCCAGGGTATGACAGTGCTCAGCCTCACTTCCGCCGCGCGCTTCTCGACGCCTAGAAGAGCCGATAGACGTCGTGGATAGCGGATGGTGATTACACCCTGGTTGACCTTCACGTCCGGTACCGGCCCCTCGAAATGTGCCTGGTAGAGTTCGGTCATACCATCGTCCGCGCGCACAGCCAGCCGGGAGATGGCTGAGGAGACGACGAGCCGGCCATTCTCCAGATTTCCCAGCGGAGCTGAGAAAATTTCCCCCGCGCCCGCCGGCTTTTCCTGCAACCGGATAATTTCGCTCCTGGAGATCGCGTTGCCGCGTTTGAGAAACTCCAGCAGGAGAGCAAGCTGGTCATCGTCGTAGTGCGATGCCAGCTCATTCCACGTCTTCATCATATCATCAAAGACGGGGCCGATCGCGCGCCTTTTGTCCTCGCCTCTTGCGAGCCGGACGATAACCTTACGGGCGTCGTTGGGGTCCCGCTCCCGGCGTACGAAGCCCGACTCCTCCAGCCGGTTGAGCATTCCGGTGATTGCTCCGGTTGTCAGCCCGGTGAGATCGGCAAGCTGACCGGCGCTCATTGGACCTGTGCTATCCAGCAGATCAATAACCTGCAAGTCCGTGGCGGTCATCCCCATGCGAGCCGCTGCCGCTCGAAAGAAGGATGCGCCGAGTCCATAGAACTGCCGGAGTTCTCGCGCAAGCTCTCCGAGAATTTCCGCGCGTTTTTCATGAGAACCACTTGACAATTTTTATTCCCCCGTGTATGATATATTTATCTTAGTTGATAAGATAAATTTTTGTTATTTCACATAGCAGTTAAACTAAATCAATGGTGATTCGCTTAGCTACTCAGTGAAATATATTATAACATAGTCTCTGGTAATCAAGAAAGGATCGGCGAATCTCAATGTCAACTTCATTACTGAAGGAAGCTCCGTTTCAGGGCGCGGCACTCAAACATGTGTCTTTATCATAAGGAGGAGATTGTGCAAACCAGTTCCATTCAGGTAAAAGACCTACAAAAATCGTACAAACAGCTCAACGTCTTAAAAGGCGTGAATTTCAGCGTGGAGCGGGGCAGCATTTTTGCCCTGCTTGGCTCCAACGGCGCGGGCAAGACAACAATTATCAAAATCCTCACCACGCTGCTCAAACAGGACGGCGGAACGGCCATCGTCAACGGATTTGATGTTGCCTCAAAGCCATACAACGTGCGGCAATCATTCAGTCTGACCGGGCAATTTGCCGCCGTGGATGAGATGTTGACCGGGCGAGAAAATCTGATCATGATCGCCAGGCTCCGGCACCTCAAACATCCGCGCCAGGTTGCCGGCGATTTGCTGGCACGCTTCGGTTTAACCGATGCTGCCAACCGCAGGGTATCGACCTATTCAGGCGGGATGCGCCGCAGGCTTGATCTCGCTATGAGCCTGGTGGGAACACCGCCGATCCTGTTCCTTGACGAGCCGACCACCGGGCTTGACCCCGAGGGACGCATCGAGGTGTGGAAAATAGTGAAGGAGCTTGCTGATGGTGGCAGAACCGTCTTCTTGACCACGCAGTACCTGGAAGAGGCTGAACAGCTTGCTGATCACATTGCTATTCTCCACGAGGGAAAGATTATCGCCAGCGGCACGCTCGTGGAACTCAAAAAGCTGTTTCCACCGGCTCAGGTGGAGTATGTGGAAAAACAACCAACCTTGGAGGAGATCTTTCTTACCATCATTGGCAAAAAGGAGGAACAATAAATGGAAGTCACGACGCAGGTCCCTGGTTCCCAGGAAATGGGAACGGTCCAGAAACACTTTTTCGCCGATCTGAGCGTGATGCTTGGCCGTTCCATGCGCCATATATTCCGCAGCATGGACACCATCATCACGGTCACGATTATGCCGATTGCGTTTATGCTGCTGTTCGTGTATGTGTTCGGCGGCGCCATTCAAACCGGGACAGCGAATTATGTGAATTACATCTTACCTGGGATCTTACTGATTGCGATTGCGAGCGGGATATCCTATACGGCTTTCCGTTTGTTTATCGATGTGCAACGGGGGATCATTGAGCGATTTCGCTCCATGCCGATTGCCCCTTCCACTATCCTGTGGGGACACGTTCTAACCTCGCTGGTATCCAACGCGATTTCGGTGGCGGTCATCATTCTCGTCGCGTTGATTATGGGCTTTCGTTCGCCGGCGGGCATCCTTTCATGGCTGGCCGTCGCCGGCATCCTCGCGTTGTTTACGCTGGCGTTAACCTGGGTGGCGGTGATCGCCGGACTGACCGCCAAATCGACAGACAGCGCAGGCGCCTTTTCGTATCCGCTGGTCTTCCTGCCCTTTATCAGCTCGGCGTTTGTGCCCACCAGATCGATGCCGCTGGCAGTCCGCGTCTTTGCCGAAAACCAGCCAGTGACGGCGATCGTGGAAACCATCCGTGCGTTACTGTATGGACAGCCAGTTTCTCAGGATATATGGGTCGCTCTTGCATGGTGCGCCGGCATTCTGGTTGTGGCCTACATCTTTGCGATGAGGGCATATAAAAAGCGAGTGTGAACGGGGGAGATAGCCCAGCAAAAGGCAAATACCCAGGAGAACCTGCATGTGTATGGTACAATATACTACACTGGATACATCGATATACCTCCTGGGAAGGAGCAGGCTGAATGCAGGGCGAAGGAAGCATGCTGGAGGATGGCGGAGCAAATGGGAAAGAGGCTACCTGCGCGTTTTGCAGGCGCGAGCTTATTCCATATATTCTGAAGGAGACACCGCGATTCCTGCTGGCTACCGACCACGCTCCTCTCGTCGAGGGTCATCTCCTGATCATTCCGAAAGAACACTATCCTTGCTATGGAGCAGTTCCTGCCGGGCTGGACGAGGAACTGTATATGCTCAAACAGGAAGTGAAACAGTTTTTTGCCGGGTATTACGCGCCTGCTGTCTTCTGGGAACATGGAGTCTTCCGCCAGACGGTCTTTCATGCTCACCTGCACTGCTTTCCATTTGGGGAGACAGCATATGATCTTTCAAGCGGGCTGCATGGCAAAGTTGTGCAATCACAAGAAGATATACGAGCATGGTATAGAAGCCGGGGGCAGTATTTCTACCTGGAGGACACGAACGTGGCCCTGCTCTTTGCACCTGAAATGGAACTCTATCTGCGCGTGATCCAGGATGTGTTATGGCATGGTGTTGCTTCGCGCAATCATCAGGCAAGCTGGCGCTCGCAGGAGCAGCGCTACCTCGAAGGTGGCCCGTTGATCCAGGCGACAGCAGGCAAATGGCGCCTATTTCAAACACAAAAACAAGGAGTAGAGTATGCTGGTGAGACCGGTTTCGGATGATTTCATTGTCGCCAACGGCCTGAGATTTCACTATGTGCAGTGGGGAGAACATGGCATACCTATTATTTGCCTCCACGGCATAACTGGCAATGCCTTCTCTTTTCAAGCCCTGGCCGATAACCTCTCCAGTGATCACCGGGTTTTCGCCTATGATCTGCGCGGGCGAGGCGATAGCGACAAGCCGGCGAGCGGCTACAGTATTCCCATGCATGCCGCCGACCTGGCAGCGTTGATCGATGCACTGGAGCTGGAGCGGCCAGTAGTAATTGGGCATTCTCTCGGTGGTTTTATTGCGCTCTATTTCGCCGCGCATTATCCACATAAGCTCAGGAAGCTTGTCCTGATCGATGCGGGCACGCCATTACCCTGGAAAACATCCCAGGAGCGACCGGTCTGGCTGAATACCAGCTTTAGCCGGCTGGGAAACCCGGTGCCTTCATTTACTGAGTATATCCAGCGCCTGAAGGCTACGCCATTTTTGGGGCCATACTGGAACGAGTACATGGACGCTTATTACAAGCACGACGTGCGCCGGGAAGATGATCAATCAGTTGTTTCCAAAGTGTACCGCGAAGCGCCATTGGAGGATCAGCTATACCTTGAGGAACACAACAGGCCTGAAGAACAGTGGGAACACGTGCAGGTACCAACTCTCCTGCTGCGGGCTGACAAAGCATCGGTGACTGAGAATGACCAGCTCGTGCTGGAGAAAGACCTGCCTGCCATCCAGCAAGGCATCAAAAACTTTCGCTATGTGCATTTTCCACGGCTGAACCACTATACCATCAATTTTGGCGTGGAACCGGGCCCTGCTGAGGCTATCCGAGCATTCATTGACGAGGAGGAATAACTTTGCATTTACGGGAAATAATGACCGGAGATAATGACCAGAAAGCGGAGTCGATCAAAGTAGGATGCCGCCGATTTCCCAACAACGCGGGCGGTCACACGTACCTGATTGGCAGTAGCATCAAAGGCTGTACTCGTGGTATCAACTCCCCAGCCGGTTAAGCCAATTACTTTCCTTGACAGAATATGGGTTAGCGTGGTCTAGTAGATATAATTCGGAGATGCCAATTAAGATACTCTTACTTTTTTATGGTTCAGAAGGATTGGAGGAGGAATAGCCAATGGCTATAAGAAAGGTTGGTGTTGTCGGCGCCGGGCTAATGGGCAGCGGCATTGCCCAGACCTGCGCGCAATCCGGCTACGAAACAGTCGTGCGCGAGATCAACCAGGAACTACTCGACAAGGGACTGGCACGTATTTATGGCGCGTGGGATATGCTGGCCGGCAAAGGCAAGCTCACGCAAGGGCAGCTCGAGGAGAATCGCGCACGAGTGCATGGGACGCTGAACCTGGAAGATTTTGCCGATTGCGACCTGGTAATCGAGGCTGTGATCGAGAACATGGAAGAAAAACTGCGCCTCTTCCCCGCGCTTGACCGCATTGTGAAACCGGAGGCATTGCTGCTGACCAATACGTCGTCTCTCAATGTGACCCAGATGGGAGCCGTGACGAAAAGGCCGGACAAGGTGTGCGGGCTGCACTTCTTTAATCCCGCCCCGGTTATGAAACTGGTTGAGATCGTGCGCACGATCCTGACTTCGAACGAGACCATTGAGACCGTGAGAGCATTTGCTCAGTCGCTGGGGAAGACGCCGGTGCTGGCGAAGGATACGGCCGGCTTCATCGTCAATTTCCTGCTGATCCCCTATTTGCTGGCGGCGATACGGATGCTGGAGAATGGGCAGGCATCGCGTGAAGACATCGACACAGCCATGAAGCTCGGCTGCGGCTATCCCATGGGACCTTTCACGTTGCTTGATTACGTTGGACTTGATACAACACTCTGGGCAGCCGAGGCTATCTACGAGGAATTCAAGGATCCGCTATACGCACCACCGCCGCTCTTGCGACGCATGGTGCAGTCTGGCATGCTGGGGCAAAAGAGCGGCAGGGGCTTTTACGATTATCGCGAGCAGTGACGCATCTTCTTTTCATGCCCGGTCGTCAAGCAACCATTTGCTCCTCCGCCAGGAGTGCGGCTGCGAGCTTCGTTCGAGCGCGATAGAAGTACGCTTTGGCCGTTGTGGCCGGTATGCGCAGCGCCTCACCAATTTCCGCAAAGCTACATTGACCGTAAGAGCGCAGGAGGACGACGGCGCGGCTGCGTGGAGATAAGGTTTGCATGGCCCGGTTGAGCGCATCTTGCAGGTCGTGGTATTCTGATATCTCCTCCGGCAGTGGATGGGGATCTGGAATCAGAGCCACCGGTCCCGATTCTTCGTCACCAGTTCTCTCTTCCAGCTCTGAGAAGACAGCAACGCACCTCCTGTGCCTCTTGCGCAGCTCATCCAGGCAGCAGCGCTGTGTCACCCGCAGGAGCCAGGGTCCGAGCGGCCCGTCGGTATGCAGGGCGGGCAAGCAACGGTACAGCTTGAGCCAGACCTGCTGGAACACATCCCAGATGTGATCGCCATTTCCCAGATAGCTGGAGATACAATGAGTGACCAGGGTTTGATAGCGGGACATGAGGGATTCAAACGCCCGCTCATCACCTGCCAGGGCTTGCCTGACTAGGATACTGTCAGCAATCTCAGCAGCCTGGGTAGATGCGTGTGTGTGTATGCGTCGTTGCATAATTTATCGAACCTCCTGTTCCGTTTCCGGTGGCTAGTCTTTGTCTTGAAGTAGGGTGAAACCGGGCCGCCACCAGCAGCAACGCCATTGTTGCTCCTGATGGCGGATTGAATATTGTGAACAACTCCTGTTTAGAGTGTAGGTGACCATCGTTAATGATTGGTAAGTGGAAGATAAGAGTTTGATAAGTGGCACATTAAAAAATGATAAGAAAAGGTTGCGCTAGATATGATTTTTACGTATAATGGGGCGCAGCGAAAGGGGTTTCATGTCCGTACTGTCTCTTTTTTTGTTTGGCGCGCCGCGTATAGAAATCGATGGGGCTGCTATCAGCGTTGATACGCGCAAGGCAGTCGCGCTCATCGCTTACCTTGCAACAACGCAGCAGCAGTATAGCCGCGATAGCCTTGCTACTTTGCTCTGGCCCGAATACGATCAGTCCCACGCTCGTGCGGCGCTGCGCCGGACGCTTTCTACCCTCAATCAGGCCCTGAAAGGCGGCGTATGGCTGGACATTGAGAGGAAGACAATCGGTTTAAACTTCCATACTGATCTCCAGATCGATGTGCAGCTTTTTCGCCGCCTCCTCGCAGAATGCACAACACATGGACACCCTCTAAACGAAATCTGTACCGCCTGCGAACAACCGATTACAGCGGCAGTCGCGCTCTACAAGAACGATTTTCTGGCAGGTTTCAGTCTACGCGATAGCCCGGAGTTCGACGATTGGCAGTTCGAGCAGGCCGACAGCTTGCGCCGTGAATTTGCCAGTGCCCTTGAAAAGCTGGTTCGCTGCCAGAGCGCGCTCCATCATTTCGACACGGCAATTCCTTACGCCCGGCGCTTGCTAGGGCTGGATCGCCTGCATGAGCCTGCCTATCGCCAGTTGATGCAATTGTACGCCTGGGCCGGGCAGCGGGCCTCGGCCTTGCATGTCTATCGTGAATGCGCCCAGGTGCTCTACCAGGAACTTGGCGTCGCACCATTGGAAGAGACAATACAGCTTTACCGGCGTATCAAAGAAAATGAATTCCCTGCGCTGCCACCTCCCTTACAAGAGCCGTCATTGCAGGCAAGTCAGGAGAGCGCGCTACCGCAGGTCATGCCAGCAAGGGCAACGATGCCCTCAATGCAGCCCTCAACGGCAAGCTCTCGCCTGGTTGGGCGCGCACATGAATTGGCAACCATGCTCGACACGTATCATTCCATCGATACTGGCGGGCGAGTCATCATTGTAGAAGGCGAGGCAGGCATCGGCAAAACACGCCTG
>CADDZH010000162.1 GCA_902812455.1 Chloroflexota bacterium
GCTGTAAATCCGCTCCCGCCCTTACTAATGATTTGTTGTAGTATAGTATTACTATCATGTATACCCAATAATATATAAGGAGACACAAACATATGCCCAGAGAACGACAACCCTTTCCCATTGAACAACAACTGCGCAAAGACATGCAGGAAGCCCAGCGTGCCCACGACCAGGTAAAACTCGATACCCTGCGTATGGCCCTCGGCGCTATTCATAACCTTGAAGTCGCCCGCACCGACCGCAAGAATCCCGAATATGGCCAGCCCTTGACCGAAGCCGACACCTTGCGCGTCCTGGAGCAAGAAGTCAAAAAGCGCCAGCAGGCCATCCCGCTCTACAAGCAGGGAGGTCGCCTCGACCTCGCAGAAAAAGAACAGCGCGAAATGGATATCCTGCAAGCCTACTTGCAAGGCTCTCAACTCAGCGATGATGAAATTCGCGCCATCGTTGCGCACTTGATTGACGAACACGGCAAAGACTTCCGCAAAGTCATGCCTCTGGCTGCCAGAGAAACAAAAGGCCGTGCTAGCGGCGCCCACGTCCAGCAGATCGTCAGAGAAATGACCCAATAATGACAACTCTCCATCTTTCCAGGTGAACCGTAGGTTCCCGATTGATCGTGGAACCCGATTGATCGCGCCCACTGCCGATTCATCGGCCCACTCTCGTCAATCACCCCAAAGAACAGAGGCCCAATAATGACAGAAGGAAACAGGGAAAACAGAGAAGTAAAGAATTAGTATAGGCTTAAGCAAATTTAGTTTCTGCTTAGAGTCGCCTACAGTAGAGTTTATAACTAGAAAAATTCCTTGTAATTTGTCTATGAACAGGCTACCCTACGTATAGATGATACGAAAAGGAGTAGATGAGCTATGCATTTGCAAGGAACAACTAAAGTACGGACAGTTGAGGTTGCCGATGGGCTTTTAGCAGAGCAAACCCTTAAGGGTGATCAGCATGCCTTTGAAAGCCTGGTTCAGCGATATAGTACCCCTCTTTTTAATTTCATATATCGTTTTTTGGGAGATTATGATCAGGCCTGTGATGTCTTGCAACACGTCTTTATCCAGTTACATACCTCGTTGCCTTCTTTGCGCACAGATAAACCCTTGAAAGCGTGGTTGTTCCAGGTAGCGCGCAATCGCTGCCTGGATGAATTGCGACGCAAGCACGCCGTCAACTTTTCAGAGCTAGAGTCAGCCAACGATGACGAGGAGCTCTCAGCTTTAGCTGCTATTCCCGATACCAGCCCTTTGCCAGAAGAGCTTGCTGAACGCAGTGACTTGCAGGATCACTTACAGCAAGCTATCGAGACGTTACCTTATAAGTTCCGCTCAGTCGTCCTCCTGCGCTATGCCGGCCAGCTCAGTTTCGCAGAGATTGGGCAAGCCCTGCATATGCCGGAAGCGACCGCCAAGACCTACTTCCAGCGATCCAAGCCCTTGCTGCGTGCCGCCCTGCTCGATCAAACACAATCATCTTCGCGCTGAAAAAGCCCATAGATAGTGAAACTGTTCTCTTTTCCGATTCGTGCTAACAGCAAGAAGAAAAGTACGTATTGGAAACGAGGTAGCAAGCGATGCGGAACGCAGAAGAGAGCCTGTTTTTTGCGGATGGTTATGTCCCTTATGATGTTGCAGAAGATGATATTGATCGGCTCTTCAGCCAGTTGCAACCTGTAAAGCCTCCACCAGCTCTTATCGCCCGTATTCTAGCACAAGCCAGAGCCCAGGATCCCTTTAAGTCCCCGCTCATTAAGCCTCCTCTAGCATGGGAGAATCTCGACTACAATTTTACGCCAGGCAAAAAAGGCAAATTCCGCTCCCTGTATTTATAAGAGCCTGGGCTGAGTAAACTGTCGCTCTATAACAAAAATGCTTATTTTGTTCTCTTCGCTGGTGCCCTTGCGTGCCTATTGACACCGCTCATCCTGCCTCTTACTATATTATCTGGAAAACCCGTTCTTGTAAGTGGTGATGCGTAGAGTGCGAATTTATTGGCACGTTGGCCTCCCTTGTGGGGGCCAGGCGTATTCATATCAAAAGGTCAACCGTTGCCACCATGAGAATCTATAACACCCTGACTCGACGCATAGAAGAGATCGTGCCCATAGAGCCTGGCACCATCAAAATGTATTCATGCGGCCCCACCGTCTACCGCTATATCCATATTGGCAATCTGCGCACGTTCACCATGGCCGACTGGCTGCGCCGTGTGTTCGAATATCGTGGCTTGCGCGTGCTGCATGTCAAAAATATTACCGATGTTGGTCATATGCGCCAGGAAGTCCTTGATCGTGGCGAGGATAAAATGCTGGCCCAGGCGCGCAAAGAGGGCAAAACGTCCCGGCAGATCGCCGACTACTATACCGAGGCCTTTCACCGCGATGAAGCAAAACTCAACATCCTGCCCGCCCATATCTTCCCGCGCGCCACCGATCACATCCAGGAAATGATCGCCATCATTGAGGGCCTGCTGGCAAAAGGCATTGCCTACGAAATCAATGGCTACGTCTACTATGACGTAAAGCGCTTCCCCGGCTACGGCAAGCTTTCCGGCAACTTGCTCGAGAACATGCTGGCAGGCGTCCACGAGGGTATTGACACAGATCGCCATAACCCGGAAGATTTTCCCCTCTGGAAGCCAGCCGAACCTGGGCGCGAAATGGCCTGGGAGAGTCCCTGGAGCCTTGGTTTCCCCGGCTGGCATATCGAATGCAGCGCCATGTCCATGAAATACCTCGGCGAGCACTTCGACTTGCACACCGGCGGCGTCGATAATATCTTCCCCCACCATGAAGATGAGATCGCCCAGAGTGAGGGCTATACCGGCAAAACCTTTGTCAACTACTGGGTTCATGCCCAGCACCTGCTCGCTGATGGTCAGAAGATGGCCAAATCTACCGGCAATGCCTACACCTGCTCCGAAATCGAGGTTCGCGGCTTCGATCCCATGTCCCTGCGCTACTTCTATACCACTGCCCTCTATCGCAGCCGTTTGAACTTCACCTTCCGTGCCCTGCAAGCCGCCCAGACCTCCCTCGAGCGCTTGCGCGATTGCGCCTACCAGCTCTTTACCCAGGCCGATCAACAACTCGCTCTTTCTGGTGAACCTCTCGAGGCAAACCCCTGGCGCGAGCGCTTCCTGGCAGAGGTCGAAAATGACCTCAATATGCCCCGCGCCATGGCCGTCGTCTGGGACATGCTCCACTCTCATGACCAGGATCCGACAACCACTCTGCGCCTGCTGCTGGATTTTGACCGCATCCTCGGCTTTGACCTCAAAAACTACCTGCAAAGCGATCGCCCCCGGCAAAAAACCGACCCACAGGCCTACCTGGCAGCCGTTCCATCTACTGTGGCCTCCCAGGTGCTCACCCGCGATGAGTTGCGCCAGCACCATGCATATGCAGAAGCCGACGAACTGCGCAACGAACTCAATGCCGAGGGCTACCAGGTCAGGGATACGGCGCGTGGCTCGCTTGTCCTTCCGCGCCGTCCAGAGGACGAATTTACCATCATCTCCAGTTCGTCCGATGTTCCTGATAACAGCCACCTGCCCGATCTCTATGAGTTTTCTATCAACCTGCTGGCCCACAACAGCCGTGAAGACCTGGAGCGCTGCATCCAGAGCATTTGCCGGCATAGCGATCGCTGCCAGCTCGAGCTGGTTATCGTCGATAACGGCTCTACTGACGATACCCTGAGCTATCTGCAGGAACTGGCGCGTAATAATAATCTGCTGGGAGAGCAGGGGCAGCCTCTCGGCTTGCAGGTCATCTTCGCCGATCATAACATGGGCTTTGCCGCCGGACGCAATGCCACCATGCGCGCCAGTCGTGGGCGCTACATCGTCCTGATGGATACCTCTATCGAGGTCAAGGGAGATATCTGGCAGCCAATAGAAACTGCGCTTGCCGATCCTCATACCGGCCTTGTTGGCCCCTATGGACTGGTAACCACTGACCTGCGCGAATTTTACGAATCGGCCGGCCCGGATGTCGATGCCATCGAGGGCTACCTCATGGCCTTCCGCCGGAGCCTGCTGCCCGAAGTTGGCTGGATCGACGAAAAGTTCCGTTTTTACCGCCTGGTGGATATCTACTTCAGCTTCTTCTTCAAGACATCGGGCTACCGCGTGCTTGCCCTTCCCGAACTGGCGCAACTCCTGGAAAAGCACCCGCACCGCGAGTGGTATAGCCTGAGCGAGGAAGAGCGCGCCACCAGAAGCAAGAAGAACTATGATATCTTTCGCGCTCGCTGGCATCACGGCCAGAGCCTGCTGGTAGCCAACTACAACCCTGAACATCACTGGTATGGTCACGACCATCCCTACCATCTCGAAGGCACGCATACCCACTCGCCCGGGGAATTACCTCCCGCCGGCACCATGCACACCCATACCCACCAGCACTGGCCCGATCACTCCCACGAGCACCCCCACTATCACTCCCGCATGTAAGTTCGTAGGGGCCCGATTTATCGCGCCCCTCACCGATTTATCGCCCATCAATGAATTTTACCATTCAAGATCGGCACAAGTGGTGTGGGACATGTCATGTTGAGCGAAGCGAAACATCCGATGCCCATCGAGCGAGATCCTTCGCGGAGTTTCCCCTGAGCGAGTGCAGCCCAGCCCTGAGCGCGTGAACCGATCGACGGAAAAGTAATACCAAAAATAATACTTGGGCCTTCGTCTTAATAGTGGCAGTTTCTGATTCAGGAATTATCTCTGTAGTGTGTTGATAGTAGACAAAGTACAGAAGAAGCACAAAGTGAAAGGAACAAGCACATGTCTCAACAGAACCCCAGCGCACATATCGGGGCGAATGGCCCGATTTATGATGAAACGTGCGCTGTTTGCAGGCTCACCCAAAAAAATAAACCGCCATCAGAAAGAGTAGCCTGCTTTGTTTGTAGGTTCAAATACCGGCTCAAACACATAGGCTCAAGAAGAGTATCCTGAGATACGCTTTCTTTCCTCCTTTGACACCATGAATGGAATGGCCTGACAGGGCAACCGCAAGGATTGCCCCTACCATATATGCATTGGGCTGCGAAGCCGTATCATGGTAGGGGGCAGGGCTTGTCTTGCCCCTTCGGGCGCCGTGCGCCTCCCCATCGCTCTTCGCTCACTCACCCCAACAAACCTACCCCTTGTAAAATGCAACTGGCTCCCCCGCCTTGCAAATCAAGCAAGCCGTGCGACATACTATCAGTAATAAGGTTAAATAAAGTATTGGGCTGTCAATGTTCATGTGACATGTCGTGGCCTCCCTTGTGGGGGCCAGGCTGTCAATGTTCATGTCACATGTCGTGGCCTCCCTTGTGGAAGGCCAGGCATCTTGGAAAGTAAAAGTATGGAGCGTGTTTCTCAGCAGCCGCACCGGCTGAATGTTCGCGAACATCTCGTTCTCAGCTTCTTATGGTTTTCGCTCAATGTCCAATCTGCTGCTCTTCTCCCCATCGTCATTCCGACACAAATTTTGCTCTATATAACTCCTGGCAGCGTCGGCAATGCCCAGCAAGCCACTTTCCTTAGCTGGCTCTCCACAATCAGCGCATGCATGTCATTAATTGTTCCCCCAATCATTGGCTTGTTATCCGATCACACCACCAGCGCCTTCGGTCGCCGGCGCCCGTATATCGCCGTTGGTTCCGTGTGCCTGCTCTTCAGTGTGCTTATCCTCGTCAAAGCGGGCAGCGCCTTCGTTCTGCTGATCGGCCTCATCCTGTTCCAGGTCATGACCAGCGTCATTCTCTCTGCCTATCAAAGCCTCTTCCCTGATCGCGTCCCGCAAGAGCAGCGCGGCGCATCCTCAGGATATGTAGGCCTGATGACCATCCTCGGTAATGTCTCCGGCCTCATCCTGGCAGGGCTGCTTCTTGGTCAGATTACCCTTACCGCTGCTAATAGTGGCGCTATCAGGCGCGGCGTGAATATCTATTATCTCGCGACAACTCTTACCTTAGTCGTTGGCGTACTTGTTACCCTTATCGGTGTGCGTGAAAAGCCCTATTCGCCTCCATCTGCCCTCCCGGTACAGGCCAGGGATCAAGTGATCCCCTGGCTTCGCCGCTGGATAGTGCGCAACTGGGTTCAACCCTGGCGCGATTTCAACTTCACCCTGGTCTTCCTGACTCGCTTCTCGGTCATGATGGGCTTGACACTCTTCCTGACCTTTATTGAATATTACTTCGCCAACGTGGCGCACGTTTCCAACTTTATACAGGCGACGGCCATCCTGGCTGTGCTGGCGCTGTTGGGTGCTGTGGCCAGCGCCTTCACCTTCGGTGTCTTCTCCGACCGCGTAAGGCGAGCTCCCCTTGTATCCTTCGCGACGACCTGCATGGCGCTGGCGTCGATCGCATTTTTCATCCTGCCTGGCAGCTTCCCGCTCTGGCCGCTGGGGGTGCTCTTCGGCCTCGGCTATGGCGCCTATACCAGCGTAGATTGGGCTTTGTCCATCGATGCGCTGCCCTCCATGGAGACTGTTGGCAAGGACCTGGGCTTGTGGAACGCCTCTGTCAGCCTGCCAGCCATCTTTGCCCCGCTTCTGGGCGGCCTCATTATCGCGCTCGCCAACATTTTCGGCCAGACTATCCTGGGCTACCGCATCGTTTTCGCCTCCGCCGCAGTCTTTCTTGTCATAGGCGCTATCTTTATCCTCTACGTTCGTGAGCCCCGGCGCGCGCAGGTGCAAGAGCAGCAGCCAGCCGCGCCTGCTACCTCTCTCAAGCAACCTTCGCCTCGCCGCGCTGTGAACCTTGGCTGGAAGCTGGCCTTTCAGACCCGCGCGGGCCAACCTCGCGGCTTCCTGCGCTTCTGGCCTATCTGGGAGTCTATCATGCTCACTATCTGGCCCGTCCAACCCATCCCTGGCGCCCCCAATAATCTCTTGCGGGTCCGCTTCAAGCGCTATCATGGACGCCCTGTACATTTGCCAGATGGCGTGCAAATTCACAAGGGAGACCCGGTTATCGAACTGCATTTCAGCAACATAGCTGCTTTGCAGGCAGTCATGCAAAGCGGTCGCTGGAGCATTCTACGCATGCTCATGGAAGACCTGCACACCCTCGCCGCCTGGATGCAGCAGCCCGATTTCCCCTCACATGTGCGAGCCATTTATGGCATAACCCTGCTTAGTCGTGCTGCCCCTCGCCTGGGTTTTACCGTGCGCGAACGCCCCAAAAATCTCTATACCTGGCTCGACCGCTTTTTTATGACCGGCTTATTGGTGCTGTACAGTGAGGAGGGAACGCAGCGCCTGCTCCAGGGGAGCACCTACGGCAGCTACCCACAAGAAGTCTGGATGTCCCGTGAAACCCTCCTCGAACGCTACGGCCACTCGTCGTCCACATAAATGTGTCGTAGGGGCGGGAGCGGGGATGTGGTGCGGTGGGGGCGCTTGCGCCGCCCGCCTCTTGTCCTCCATGTAACGTGTCGTAGGGGCGGGAGCGGGGATGTGGTGC
>CADDZH010000163.1 GCA_902812455.1 Chloroflexota bacterium
GTCTGGGATGCCGCTACAGCAGCCTGCCACTGTACTTATCATGGGCACACGCATCCTGTGCTTTCTGTAGCATGGTCACGCGATGGGAAGCGTATCGCTTCGGGCTGTACCGGTGGCATCGTGCAGGTGTGGGATGCTTTGAGCGGAGAAACTATTCTCACGTATCGCGGGCATACTCGCTTCGTGCGCAGCGTGGCATGGTCACCGGGTGATCGCTATATTGCCTCAAGCGGAGACTATGGAGACAGCACCGTCCAGGTATGGGAGGCCGCTAGCGGGCAGCATATCTACACCTATGATCGCCAGTATCGCATCTTTGCCGTAAGATGGTCACCGGATGGTAGTCGTCTTGCCTCGGCCAGCTTCGATGGCACAGCGCAGGTGTGGGACGCGCTCAGCGGGGACAACGTGCTAGTCTACCAGGGCCATTCTGGTCCTGTCTATGCCCTTGCCTGGTCACCGGATGGCCAACAGATCGCCTCCGTTGGGCAGGACGCAACTGTGCATGTCTGGGATGCAGCTACGGGCGACACCATGCTTGTTTATAACGGCCATACCAGGCCTGTGAAAGCGCTCGACTGGTCGCCGGATAGCAGGTACATCGCTTCAGGTGGAGATGATACAACGATACAGGTCTGGAATGTGCTCACGGGTCACAGGATGCATACCTATACTGAGCATGTATCCTGGGTACGCACGCTGGCATGGTCGCCGGACGGCAGGTATATAGCGTCGGCAAGCGATGCAACCGTGCACGTTATGAATTTTAACGACCAAAATCGGCCCCCCATATCATGCTGAGCGAGTGAGCCGAAGCAATGTCATCCTGAGCGAGTAAGCCGAAGCCCTGAGCACAGCGAAGGGGAAGAATCCGCTGTCGATCGACGGAGATCCTTCGCTGCGCTCAGGATGACATGGATGGAGCATTCCACTTCCTGTAATGAGAAGAAAGGGAGTCTGCGATGAAGCATAAGCCTGATATCTACGATGATTTTGCCTCACAATATGCTGAGCTAGCTGCTAAGCGAGAGGAGGCAGGGATTGAGCAAGAGCCGATCATGCCTCGCTTTCTAGAGATGCTTGGCGATGTCTCCGGCCTTACAGTATTAGACGCGGGATGTGGTGAAGGCTATCTTGCACGAATCCTGGCGCGTCGTGGGGCCAGTGTCACAGGGATCGATATTTCTCCACGCCTGGTTGAGATCGCTCGTGCCAAAGACCCCCAGGGCAACATTACCTACGAAGTAGCCGATCTCTGTCAGCCGCTTCCTGCCTACAAGCATCACTTCGACTTGATCGTGAGCCATTTTGTCCTCAACGATGTATACGACTACCGGGGATTCATCATCACGCTGGGATCGGTTGCCAAGCCCGGAGGGCGGCTGGTACTCTCTATGAATAACCCGTATTCCTACGTCGTGCGCAGCCATGTGACCGATTACTTTGACTCCGGCAAGGCATTCCCCTACCGGGGCATGGTGGAGGAAGGAGTCAAAGTGCATTTTTATCATAGGACGTTGCAGGAATATATCGATGCTTTCCTGGCAGCAGGTTTTCAATTACAGCGACTCGTCGATGTTCCAACTCCTGAAGGCCACTTCAAGCGCCGGAGTGATACCTTGATTCCGGAGGGATATCAATTCCCGTTTTTTATGATCTTGAGCTTTGTGAAGGATTGAGAAATCCCGTCATAGGGGCGGGAGCGGAGATAAGGAGCGGTGGAGCGCTTGCCTCGCCCTTGTCGCTTGTGCCACCCGCGCGCCTCATCGTCCGCCTCTTTTGAGCAATGTTACAGAACAATAACCGTTTCTCCCATGTGTTCTTGGATTACTATATTAAAGGCCGGGAGCATCGTTATAATGAGAGAGAAAGATGGCCAATCATGGAAATCCTCGATAGGCTAATATATCTCCTAAAGGGGTTGCAATGAGCTATGTTAGTGCTCGCCGCCGTAGCGTGAATGGCGAAATAAATAAATTGTATCCTGAAGACCGCGCTATTCATGACTGGTATCGCTTCGTGCTCTCTTTTCCTCCTCACCTGGTTCGTGAATACCTGCAAAGATTTGAAATTGAGCCTGGCTGTTGTGTTTTAGATCCGTTCTGTGGCACTGGCACTGTACTTGTTGAATGTAAGAAGCTCGGCATTCCAAGTACAGGTATCGAAGCAAATCCGATGGCCCAATTTGCAAGCAAGGTGAAAGTAGATTGGAATATTGATCCCGACGGCTTGCTGAGGCACGCTCAACAGGTTGCTGAAGTTGCGCTAGCTCAGTTGAGATCGGAGGGGATTGAGGATATTGCGTTCTTCCAGGCTATTCAAAATGATCATCCATTGCGGACATTGTCCTCTGAAAGCCTGCAACTTTTACTAACCAACTCGATTAGCCCCTTGCCTTTACATAAAACCCTCGTTTTGCTCGATTGCCTGGAGCAGTATCGAGATGAACAATATTTCCAGCATGAGTTGCTGGCACTCGCTAAGGCCCTTGTTCATTCTGCCAGCAACTTGCAATTTGGCCCTGAGGTTGGTGTTGGACCCGCTAAACATGATGCACCTGTCATTGCTGCATGGTTAGCTGTTGTTCGCACAATGAGAGATGACCTCTATAAGGTCCAGCATATGAAAGATACTCCGGCATCTGTTCATCTTGCAGACTCCCGGCAGATTCTTCAAGTCTTAGAGCCAGATTCCATTGATGCAGTAATTACTTCGCCGCCATACCCTAATGAGAAGGATTATACCCGCACGACACGTCTTGAATCTGTGATTCTGGGCTTTATTCGTAACAAGGCCGACTTGCAAGCGCTCAAGTGTGGACTGATACGCTCAAACACGCGAGGCGTTTATAAACAGGATGATGACGACCAGTGGGTGAAGGAACATCCAGAAATACAACAAATTGCTGATGCCATTGAAGCACGGCGCATTGAACTTGGTAAAACATCCGGCTTTGAACGGCTCTATCCAAGAGTCACTAAGCTCTATTTTGGTGGCATGGCAAAACATCTAGCAGATTTGCGCTGTATTCTTCGTCCTGCTGCTCAGTTAGCCTATGTTGTAGGCGATCAGGCATCGTATCTGCGGGTGATGATTCCTACCGGGAGATTGCTGGCAGATATTGCTCAATCGCTTGGTTATGAGCTAGTTAGTATTGATCTTTTCCGCACTCGCCTGGCAACTGCTACAAAAGCACAATTACGGGAAGAGGTGGTGGTGTTACGATGGCCGGGAAGCTGAATCGATACCAGCAAATTATGGAACATATCTTTTTTCAGCGCTATAAAGAAGGTGATCATGAAGTGGAGTTTGAGCGAGCCGACATGGAGCGAACGGCTCAAGAGCTTGGCATCAATCTTCCTAAAAACCTCGGAGATATTCCCTATACCTTTCGCTATCGTGGAATGTTGCCTGAGTCAGTTCGGGCTAAAGCTCCCGAAGGAGAAGACTGGATTATTCGACCTGCTGGTCGTTCACGCTACCGCTTTGTTGCTACGACAGTGGTGAATATCGTCCCAAATGAGATGCTCGCTGAAACGAAAGTACCGGATGCCACACCAGGCATAATAGAGATGTATGCTCTGGGGGATGAACAGGCCCTTTTAGCAAAGCTCCGTTATAACCGGCTAATAGATATATTTACGGGTGTAACATGCTACTCTCTTCAAAACCATCTTCGTACAACGGTATCTAATATTGGGCAAGTAGAGACAGATGAAATCTATATCGGTATAGATAGAAGAGGAGCGCACTCTGTCTTTCCAGTCCAGGCAAAAAGCGGAAGAGATAGACTTGGTATTGTCCAGGTTGAGCAAGATTTTGCGCTCTGCGCAGACAAGTTTCCCTCCCTGATCTGCCGTCCCATTGCTGCACAGTTTATGCAAAACGATCTCATTGCCCTCTTCGAGTTCGAAGAAGGTGAGCATGGGCTTGTAATTTCCTCTGAGAAGCACTATAGGCTCGTACCACAAGAGGCTATTTCCTCTAGTGACCTCGATATATACCGTTCGCGTTCCATTATAACAATACATATGGCAAGTGCAAATCTCTGCTTTTGCTCGATCCCAATTATGCCTCATGCCTATCGGGGTGCTTGCACTGCCCGCATCTCTGATCCTAATGCTGATGGATCGGCCAGGAGGACAGGCAGGGCGAGGCAAGCCTCCACCACTCATCCGCATCCTCTCCCGCCCCGCAGACCACGAGGTTAGCGCTCTAGCCCTTTTTTGCCAAGCTCGCCACGTATATAGGCAATCTCGCCATAATGGGTGTAGAGATGGGTCAGGCAGACCCGGCCAATGGCCTCGACCGCGCTCATCTGGCCCAGCGGCTTGACCGTCACTACCCGCTCGGAGAGTTCCGCGCCGCCATCATGGATAGAAGCCAGGTAATCCTCGAATTCGCGCCATACTTCCCCGGCATACTGTATGAATAATGCTGGATCGGCAAGGTGGAATTTGCGGGCTTCCTCTGTCTCCATGCCCGTGCCCTGCACACGCGGTGGCAGGCCCAGGCGCTCATGCCAGTTGCCCTCGTTCCATATGGGCGATCGGCCTTGCAAAATAAAGCGTAAGATGTTGTCCTCGGTGCGCACAACATGCCAGAGTAGGAAAGCGATGGTGTTCGTTGTCCCTGGCCCAGCGTAGTTCCATTCTTCCAGCGTGAGTTCGCTCACAGCAGCGTGCATCCAATCGTGCAGGCGCTTCTGTTCGACGCGGAAAAAGTCAATGATATCCATTCCATGCTCCTTTCCATTTTCCATCTATTCTTGTCTGGCTATCTCTGGTTGTTCTTGATCGAGCAACGGTTCTGCGGCGATATCTTTCCAGGGAATCCTGCCAGGGGTACCTATATCGCGCAGGTGCATGACATCGTTATATCGTTCTAGAATCCAGCTCTCCGGCAGGTCTCCCCACGAGCCTTTACGCCAGTGCGTGATCGAGGTGTTGTGCGTGTCAAAGAAAGCGCGCGGTAAATGGAGTGTAGGCAGGCCCTGGAAAAACAGGAACGAGGCTTCGACGATGCCACCATGGCAGACGATCGCAATAGTCCTGCCCTCGTACTCCTCTACGATGCGGTTAAGCGTAGCGCTTGCTCGCAACATAAACTCTGTCCAGGTCTCGGCGCTCGGTCCAGGGCGAAAAAATGGCTTCTGCTCAAAGGGCACCGCCTCCTCAATCTTTCTATACTCCTCCATATCCATGTGTTCTGCTTCGCCCTCGCGCCATTCCTGCACATCGTCATCGAAGACAATGGACAGGCCCAGGGCGGGTGCAATGATTTCCGCTGTTTCCCTGGCCCGCTGCATCGTGCTTGCGATCAGAACATCGGCAGCAATCTCGCCCGTAGCAGCCAAGCGATCACGCAGCCGCTCAGCCTGCATGACGCCCAGCGGGGATAGACCGCTATCTCCTATTGTCTGCTGCACCGCGCTTATGGCCTGGCCATGCCGGATCAAGTAAAGGTGAGTCATAGGTATGTCCTTCCATCAAGAAAAGGCCGTTTTTCAATGCATTATAGCACTTACAGGCCTGGCACCCATAAGGCCAGGCCTCCACAAGGGAGGCCACTACATGTTATTCGTGTGAGTTCTCAGCGATTTTTAACCCGAAAATAACGCTTGCTTAATCGAAATTTAACAGTCCCATAACATTGAGCGGATATGCTTTAAGCAAGAGTTATTGTAATAAAGAGACATATCCTTGAAGCAAGGAGTTATTGTATGTTAGATGAAGAAGAGCGTCTCAATCCTGTTTCTGATGGGGACGCAGTATCTTCGGCACAACACGTACTAGCAGCACTGGATAACAGTTCACTCTCAGGTTTCCACTTGAAAGCAATGATCACCTCAGGCATGGGTTTCTTTACGGATGCCTATGACCTGTTCATTATTGGTGTCGTGCTGGCAATCCTCACTCCGCTATGGCATCTCAGTGCCCTGCAGATTTCCCTGCTCGGTAGCACGTCGTTGATAGCTGCCGCAGTTGGTTCGCTCATGTTCGGGCGCCTGGCCGACTATATCGGGCGTCATGCTATATATGGATATACCTTGCTCGTACTGGCAGCAGGCGCTATAGCCTCAGCCTTTTCACCTAGTATTATCTGGCTGCTCGCCTTTCGTTTCATCTTAGGATTGGGCATCGGTGGAGATTATCCTCTCAGCGCTACTCTCATGAGCGAGTATGCCAACCGGAAAGATCGAGGCAAGCTCATCACAATGGTGTTCTCGATGCAAGGAGTTGGCCTGGTGGTTGGGCCGCTCGTTGCTATCTTGCTCCTGGTCGCCGGGATAAACCATGATATGACATGGCGCATCATGCTGGCTCTGGGCGCAATTCCGGCGCTCAGCACATTCTACTTGCGCCGCCAGATTGCCGAGACACCACGCTATGCCATTGCCATGCAAGGCAAGCTCGAGGATGCAGCGCGCACTGTCGAGATGGTCACGAAGAAGCAGAATGGCAATGGTAGCTCTGCAATCACACAACGTGCCGCAAGCAACGCAAGCAGCAGCAGGCCGGCACAACCTATGCGCAGGCCTACCAGATCATGGCTCTTCCTGCTGCTCACACCTCGCCTGCTCCGCTGGCTGATTGGAACTGCTGGAGCCTGGTTCTTGCTGGACTTCGCATACTACGGCACAACCATATCCAGCCCGCTGGTACTCAAAGCCCTTAATAGCCACGCTAACCTGGTGACCAATATGGTTTATACCCTGCTCATCTTCGTGGTGGCAGCATTCCCGGGTTATATCATAGCTGCGTTGACAATTGATCGTCTCGGGCGCAAGTGGATTCAATGCTTTGGCTTTGCCATGATGGCGCTTGCCTACGGGCTGATCGCGGTTGCGCCTGGACTCTCAACCATCACGCTCCCGTTCTTGCTGGTCTATGGCGTCAGCTACTTCTTCACGGAGTTTGGCCCGAACGTCACGACTTTTGTCTATCCAGCAGAAGTTTTCCCTGTGATGGTGCGCACAACGGGTCACGGCGTTGCCGCAGCTTTAGGTAAAGTTGGAGCTTTCATCGGCGCATTCGCTTTCCCCTTCTTGCTCAGCATCTACCACTTGCCGGGTGCGATGGCTGCCGCTGCCATTGTTTCACTCGCCGGACTGGCACTCACTTTCTTCACACTTCCTGAGCCCAACCAGCGCTCACTGGAAGAGATATCCGACGAGCACAAGGTACGTGCCGAGCATGAGCAACAGGTGCTTGTCTTACGGTAAGAGGACTGCCAGGGCGACCGCAAGGGCATTGACTCCAAAAAAATCACACAAAGGCTTGCCAAAAAGGCAAGCAGAGGAGATACTCCCTTCAGACACAGGTTTTTGAGAACTGAAAGGAGTCTCTCTATGCGCAATGATACACCATCGCCGGAA
>CADDZH010000164.1 GCA_902812455.1 Chloroflexota bacterium
AACCAGCACGCCGCCGAAGATCAGCACGACGATCTGGAACAGCTCCTTGAGGATTTCCAGGCGCTTGAAGAGCAGCGTCAGCCCGCCCAGGATCAAGGAATAGCCCACACTGCCCAGCACTAGCAGCACCAGGGGGATGAGCGCTGCCCAGTCCAGCGGGATCGTGACCTGCACGACCAGCTCGATGAACAGGTACAGGAGCAGCGCGCTGATGGCTGCCTCGACGATAGACGCGGCCTCGAGCCCGATGGTGAGCAGCCAGGACGGCAGCGGACTGAGATACATCTGTTCGAGGGTGCCGCTCTGCATCTCACCGAGCAGCCCCCAGAAGAGCCGGTTCGTTTGCATGTGAAAGAAGATGTACCCGACAAAGCCGATCAAGAGCGGTGCTACTTGCTCCTTGTGGAATGTCCCCCGTCCCACGGCAAACATGATGGCCAGGAAAAAAAGCGCGAACAACATCAACTCCAGCAACGAAGCGATCTTCCCTCGCCAGAGATCGATCAGGCCTTTCTCGATCTCGTTGCCAACGGAGGTAGCAAAGGCTCGAATCCCAGGCTTCGCCTCACCGGTGGGAGGCAGCACCTCGGATGGGGGTGTCTGTATGACTCTCTCTACTTGCATGGTCTCCTCCTTTGGTCCCGCGCCGGCTTCGCATGAGCCAGCGCGAGATGAGCGCATGTGTCTTACCGCAACGTCCCCAGCCGCCTCGCCCGTCGATCGTTGAGCAGGAAGACCAGGGTACCCAGGACTGCGAACAGAGCGGCATGGATGAGGAGCCACGGCAGCGTGCCATCGGCCCATACCGCCCCAAGCGACTGTCCTTGCAGCACCACCTGGCGCAGCACCTGGACGCCGAGCGTGGTGGGCAGGAAGCGGGCCAGCGTCTGCACCCAACCGGGAAACCATTCCAACGGGACAAAGGCCCCGTTGAGCAGCAAGATCAGTCCACTGAAGAGATGCGCGATGGCGCCGATTTGCGGGAGTGCCAGGGCCAGGCCGCCGAGCAGCAGGGCGAAGCCGGCGATATCGATCAGCGTCAGGGCTGCAGGCAGCAAGCCCGCCGGTCGCAAGGGGATGCTGATGCTCAACAGCCAGCTCATCCCCACGCCAATGACAACGGCGATCAGCGCCCCTTCGAGGAAGACCGCCAGCAGCCGGCCCACCAGCAGAGCTGCTGGCGAGAACGGGCTAAGGTGCATCTGCTCAAAGGTGCCGCTGTTGACCTCTTCCAGCAGATCGCTCACCAGCTTGAGAAGCGCGAGATAGAGCAGCGGAACGGCCAGGAAAGGCAGCAGCGTGGCCCGTACCAGCGCATGCTGGATCGTGCCGTTGCCAATGACGAACTGCAGGAACGGGTAGAAGGCGATAAAGCTGAGGATTTCCAGCAGCACGACGGTGCGATGGCCCCACAAGAGCCACAGGCCTTTCTGGGTCTCGTTCAGCACCGCGCGGGTTGCCGCCACGATCCAGGGGCCAGATCCTCCCGCTGCCCCTAGCGAACTATCTCGTGTTGGCTTTGAAGATGGGGTAGTGGTGATGGCCATCTGATTAGCCCTCCTTGAGGATCTGGACAAAGACGTCCTCCAGGGTCGGTTCGACCGGCTCGACCGCGAGCAGTGGCAGATGCTGTGCACGAAGCTTTTCCAGCAGGTCGTAGAGCTGCTCCTGGTCAGAGATTGGCCCGCGTATTAGGCTTTCCCCATCTTCAGAAGACGTGACCGAGAAGCCGTCGAAAAACGTCGCTGTGGAAGGCGCGAGCGGGCCGCCCAGCCGAATCTCATAGAGGTCCTGGCGGAAGCGATCCAGCAGCGCCCGCACCGGCAGGTCGGTTAAGAGATGTCCCTGATTGATAATCGCGATACGATCACAGAGTTCCTGAGCCAGAGCGAGTTGGTGGGTGGTGAGCACAATTGTCTTGCCCTCCTTGTGGACAAGCCGCGCGATCCAGTCCTTGACGGTGCGCGCCGTCTGCACATCCAACCCGATGGTTGGCTCGTCGAGCAGCAGAATGGGCGGGTCGGTGATCAACGCCGCCGCGATAGCGACTTTCTGCTGCATCCCGCGCGAGTAGCCACCCACCGCCTGGTGCCGTTGCTTCCAGAGATCGAGCAAGCGCAACAGGGACTCGGCGCGCGGGACGATCAACCCGCGGGAAAGCCCTTTGAGGCGGCCAAAGTAGAGCAGGTTCTGCCAGGCGGAGAGCGACCAGTAGACATTGCGCGCGCCCTCCAGCACCGCTCCAACCTGCCGCACCGCCATGGGACGCTCTCGCGCTATGTCATAGCCATGCAGACGCACGCGCCCTCCGGTTGGCGTAACCAGCCCGCACATCATCTTGATCGTCGTGGTCTTGCCCGCGCCGTTGGGTCCCAGCAGTCCCACCACCTGGCCAACCGGCACAGACAGGCTGAGATCGTCAACGGCGCGGACCTCTGTGCCTTTGCCCCGGTGGTAGACCTTGCTCAGGTTGGTGAGCTCAAAGGCAAGCGACCTCGCATCCGGCCTGGTGGCAGACGGCTGATCTGATTGCAGGGCTGTACCCAGGCCATCATTTCTCGTTCGTTCAAACATTCCTCCTCCTTGCGCCTGCTACGGCAATGTGCTACAATAGAGAGGGACAATATTTGTCTACGTTGTAGATTTATCTACATTGTAGATTGCTATTGTAGATTTGTCAAGAGGGGGACCGACTGATTGACTGGTCTTGTGAAGAGAAGAAACGAGAGCAGCCATGACCGATAGAATAGAGACCAGGGAATCCCCACAAGCGAAAGCTGAGCCAGCGCGTCGACCGCTCACGCGCGAGCGCATCCTGCAAGCCGGCTTGCGCTTGATCGACCAGCAGGGGTTAGAGGCGTTCACCATGCGCAAGCTCGCCCAGGAGCTGAGCGTTGATCCGATGTCCCTGTATCGTCACTTCGAGAACAAAGATGCCTTGCTGGACGGCGTGGCCGACGTCCTCTGGTCGGAGGTGGTACTGCCTGAGAGCGAGACAGGCTGGGAAGCCCTGCTCCGCTCATTCGCCATCTCGCTGCGTGCTCTGGCCCATGCCCACCCTCACGCCTACCGGCTTCTATGCAACAGCCAGAGCTTATCGCTCGCCATGCTCCGACTGTCCGACGTCATCCTGGAGCAGTTACAACGAGCTGGCTTCAAGCCGAAGCGCGCTTCGGAGGTCGCTTGCACGGTATCCTCCTACGCGATCGGCTACGCGATGGTGGAGTTGTCCGCCCTCTCGCCCGTGACGACCGAGCGCGTCACCGAGGAGAGGATGAGCGATATCGGACGAGTCACCCAGCTCATGCGCCGTCTCCCGCGGGAGACGCCAGCCCACCTGGTGGAGGTCGCGTGTGCGCTCACGGACTGCGATATGGATGCACAATTCCTCTTTGGCCTGGATCTGATGCTGACCAGCCTCAAGGCCAGGCAGGGGTGAGGCTCAGAAGCGCGGAGATTATGCTTGAAAGACCGATCCTGGCAGACATTCTGAGGCACTGGTCCATCCTTGAGGGCATGCTCTGACTGCCGCCCCAGAACAGGTCGCGTGAGGAAGCGCAAGAACAAGAATAGGTGCGCCCTCTCTTGACACACCAGACAACGGAGGTTCATTTGCTCTTGTTCTCTCCGACGCCATGCCTCTTTGTCAAGTACTATGACCTGCAGGGTTAGCCCATCGACATCACACAAGTGGGAAGTTCATGGCGAGCAGAAGATATGGCCATCGCCCCGCCTCTCATTCAGGGGTCTCAGGATCAGGGCGAGCAGCTTTTTGCGAGGCCACACGGCGTTTCTCTCTGTAGTACAGGTGTTGACTGATGCCAACAGGTCATACGATAGAGGCACGTCGGACAAGCGGACATAGAGACCTTGTCGCATACAGAACACCCTCCCCTCTCCATTGAGAAGGGCAAACGGCTCTTCTCTTCCGCTAAGCAGGATTTGCCAGAGGTGTTCCCGTGGCCCTGCCTGCCACATGCGAAGATGGCTGAGAGTATTCACTTTAGCGCTTCCTCGCCCACAGATAGGCCACTGCCTGTCGCTCATGTCCCTGCATCGTCCCGACCATGGGGCGCAGATACGCGGTGAACTGTTCGGCTTCTTGAGACGACAGCGCTTGCGCCATGGCCTCTTCCAGCGTGGGATTCAACGGATTGCCTGAGGACTTCAAGAGCGTTTCCCACTTCGGCCTGCATGTCTCATCGTGCGAATCAAGGAGCTTCGGCTGCTTGATAGTTGCCTGGAACTCCAGGTGGATCTCTGCGAACCCGGCTCGCTCGGCAAAGGTGAGCAGATCTCGTTCGTCAAAGTTCAATAGGGGGCTGCTCGTGGACTCGTGAATGCTCTCGAAGACCGCGCGTACTTTGCCGGCGATCTCCTCAATCGGGGTGACATCATAACCCAAAAACATATGGGGAGGTTCCGGGTAACAGAAACGGTTGATTGGCTCAAAGATCGAGAGCCGACCACCTGGTTTGAGGACCCGGTACACTTCGTGAAAGGCTTGCTGTTTCGCCTGCACGTAGATCAGAACGGAACGGGTGGTGACCACATCTACTGAGCCAGAGGCAATGGCAGCCAGATCCTCAGCTTTGGCGCGCACGAACCGGCAGTGATCAAGCACTTGCAATGACTCGGCGAGGGAGCGACTGTGGTCTAACAAGTCTTGTGAAATATCACTGAAGATGACTAGACCCTTCTCTCCCACGCGATCGAGCGCCCCAAAAGCGATCAAGCCATCACCACACCCCACGTCGAGCACCGTCTCTCCTTCGGTAATGGTGGCGTGATCAAGGATGCGATCACGCCAGACAGACAACTCCTTCAACATGGCTTGCCCATGGTGGAGATCTCCACCAAAGCGTCGATGCAGCAGCCATTGTGCCCAGTGATCCTGTGTGTTCCTGGTCATAACAAGAGGTTCTCCTTCCTCCTCTTTCCCTTGTGTTGTTATTGTACGTCGTCTATATCATTCTTTCCTAATCAATAGTGGTGAAAATGATAACGGTGGTTACGTCTGGGGAGAGCTTGAAGCGGTCAGAAGCGCGCGCTCAACGCCTGCCGCCTGACGATCGAGCGTGCATGCCCTCGCGGTATGGAGTCCACCTTCCACCTGGCACCGACGCAGGTCCTGGCGCTGTGCCAGGTGCTGCACGATACATGCCAGAGCCGTAGGATCTCCAGGAGGAATGCGGAGGCAATTGAGGCCATCGAGGCAATACTCGCTCGATCCTCCTATCCCCGTGGTAATTACAGGACAAGCGCTCGCCATCGCTTCCAGGGGCACCAGTCCAAAGGCCTCGTGTTCCATCATGCTCGTAAAGAGGTAACATCGGCTTGCTGATAGCGTTGGCGTATCTGCTGCCGAGACGCCAGTGAGAAGGAAAGTTGAGATGCGACCCCAGTGTTGCGGCCAGCGCTTCCAGATGGTGCTGATACGGCGGGCCAACCATCCCGACAACCTCCAGCGTGGCATGGGGTGAGAGGAGTGACAGGGCATGGATGGCCGTCTCAATCCCTTTTTCCTTGATCACTCGTCCTACCCGAAGTAAGCGCCCCTGCCAGGGACGATCGGGCCCCTCGACCAGCGGCGGAAATTCGCTTGGGGAGAGACCGGGAAAGATGATCTGGACGCGGGGAAAATGCCATCCACCAACCTGCTCGGCGCGTCTTTTCGTCCAGGTGCTCACGAAGCAAAAGATGCCCAGCGCTCCCAGGTCTGGCAGCCGTGTGGGGAGCCCAGTGTGCTGCTCGACCACTGCTGCCTGTTCTGGGCGTTCGCTGCACCATCTCAGCCAGGCATCGGCCCAGCCACCGTAGCAGAGCCAATCGTCCCCAATGACGAAGACGAGCGGGAAGCCCAGGCGCGCCGTCGTCGTGATGAGTCCCAGCGACATCGCCCCATGTGCCAGAAGGCCACGACATCGGGGTGATAGGTTGCCAACACGTCTCGCATTTGCGCCTAGTTGTACTGCTCGACCGCCAGTGCTTCCTGAAAGGGCAGGTCCAGGCAAACTGATCCATCCCAGTAGCTGCACAGGGCGCGGCGTACCGGGACAGCGCCCTCTTCTACATCAGGATCTGCCGAGACGATCTCCCGCTCCAGGGGGAGTCTGGTAAGCACCAGCACTTCATGACCACGCTGCTTGAGCCAGGTGCAGACCTGGGCGCACATCACGCCATATCCACCAAGCACCGGAGGCGGGTAATCAAGTATGACGCTAAGGAGGCGGAACCGTTTCTCACTGGCGCTGACTCCTGCTCGCTTATGTCGCGTCCATCGAGCAGCTCTGGGCCACCAACCGTCCCACGTAGGCAGCTTCCTCAACCGAAAGCAGCAACGCATCTGGATGGTCAGCAAAAAAGGTCGCGGCTGACTGCTCCGACTGAAACAAGAGCGACTGCTGGCAAAAGGCGGCTCGCGTACAGTCGTCGCGGTTGGCCGGTACGATCAACGACATCACACTGCTAGCAGGGAACAGATCCAGGATGGTGCCTTCGGGCGTGGCGACAAAGGTAATAGGCTGGCCGGTGACCGGACACGTCGACTGAACCTGTGCCTCAACGTGCAGCGACGGGGGGAGCAGAACAGTATCAAAGGCACACCAGGTGTAGAGCAGCTTGCCACCCACCTGAAACCGGTGGGAGGTCGGCACCAGCGTGGCTCCCAGGCCGACGATATGGCCAGCCTGATCAAACTCGACATCTGGAGGGAGCTTCGCCAGGCGGTGTTCCAATTCGGGCTGGCGTACCTGCAGTGAGGCCCGAAGGGCGGCTGGCGTCACCGGTTTGCCGCGGGTGATCTGCTGCACAATGGAGCGGCAGAGAGCCTCCTGCTCACGGCGCAGCTGCTCCGCCAGGCGCTGGGCAATCGTTTCGAGTGAGGGGTGCTGCATGGATTGCTTCTTTCCTTTCTCGCTCTGCTTTTCTCTCGCCAACGGATGCAGAGGAACTTGCTCTCCCATCTGCTCGCTCATGATTGCACATCTCGGAAGCGAGTGCCCTCAACCAGCTTGCCTACCCGGTAGGCCTCCTCCACCGAAAGGATCATAGCCTGGGGATGTGCCGCTTGCCATCGGGTCGCTGCCTCACGTGAGGCAAAGAAATGCCCGTAGTTGCAGACGTCCTTCCTCACATTGTAGCAGCACCCCGCCGCGACATCAACGACGAGCGAGATCTGAGCCTCTCCCGGGTCCAGATCAAGCACGTGTTTAGGCGTGACCGTGAGCTGAATGCTGCTTTCGGTAACCGGACAGCGCGAGGTGATCTGAGCGGAGAGGTGCAGCTCTACCGGGTAGGTTAAGGTGTCGAAGGCGCACCAGGCGAACAG
>CADDZH010000165.1 GCA_902812455.1 Chloroflexota bacterium
GATTAAAGTCGAGGTCGAGCTGGTAACCAAAGGCGAGCGAGTCGCCCAGCGCCAGGTAATATTTCTTCGGCCCAACGAGGGAAAGCTCGCGCGGGCCGATATACCTGTGAGATGAAGCAAATACGGCCGGAGCGAAGATGAGCAGCACTAAGAGGGCAAGGCTAAGAGGCAGAACGATGCGCCGGTACATATGCATACGCCTGGACATAAGCGTCCCTCCGTGTCAGGAAAACTAGAGGAAAGAAATACACACCACCTGCACAAAGTATAGCTGCCAACGATAAAGAAGGCAAGGCGCTTGTTTGTCTGGGGTGTCATTCATTTTTTTGCATAGAGCCGTAGGGGCGGGAGTGGTGTGGAGAGGAAGTGGGGAAGCTTGCCTCGCCCCGTCGCTCGAAAGGATGGAAACCGGACTTTTTGTGATATAATCCAAGTCTATAAGCATGAGTTTGCTGTGGAATCCATGAGAACGAGGAAAACGATGAATCAGCCTCTTGCTAGAGTAGAAGTAGTACATGATACCTACTATGGCACAACCATTGAAGACCCTTATCGCTGGATGGAAGACTGGCAAAGCGAAGAATTCCAGACGTGGGTCAAGGCCCAGGCGGCCTATACCAGGGCTTATCTGGATGCTTTACCGGAGCGCGAGGCGCTGCTGGCGAGAATCAGCGAACTAAGCAATGCCGGCCCTGATCTCTACGGCTTCCAGGTCGCGGGTGGGCGCGTTTTCTACCTGAAACGCGATACCGGCGAGGATCTCCCGAAGCTCATGGTTCGCACTACAGCGGGAGGGCCTGAGAAAGTGCTTCTTGATCCTAACAGGATAGAAGGAGAGGCGCAGACGGCCATAGACTGGTATTTCCCCTCGCGAGATGGGCAATATGTTGCCTACGGCATCTCGCAGGGTGGTTCGGAGAACAGCGTAC
Organism: Chloroflexota bacterium; assembly: GCA_902812455.1. Next base: position 930 of record CADDZH010000165.1, read on the forward strand.
TCCACGTGCTGGAAGTAGAGAGCGGTAAGATACTCGATCTCGCCATCAGCCGCACGTACTATACCCATGTCAACTGGCTGGAAGATAATCGCTCTTTTGTCTACCTGCGCTTTCCCGATCTCCCTCCCGGCGCACCGGCAACCGATCGCTACAAAAATGCTTCCACCTACCTGCACCGCCTGGGAAGCGATCCAGAAAACGACCCTGTAGTTTTTGGACATGAAATCAGCACCGGGGTAGAAATTATCGTTGAGGACTACCCTATCCTCATCACCTCGCCAGTCAGCGATTGGATGATCGGTCTGATTGTACATGGCGATCTAAATGAAATCAGCATCTACGCTGCACCCCGAACCATGCTCGCCGAGCCTGCCACCTGCACCTGGACAAAGATTGTGGATGTTGAAGATGCGGTGACGGCCTACGACTTTATCGGGGACACCATCTATCTCAAGACACATAAAGATGCGCCCCGCTATAAAGTCATCGCCACCTCGCTCGCGAATCCTGACCTGGCACATGCCTCGGTGATAGTGCCGGAAAGTAAAGCCGTGATCGAGGATATACGCATCGCAGGCGACTACCTGCTCACTCGCGACCTCGATGGCGGCATCGGGCGCCTGCGACGTTTCAGGCGTACTGGTGGCACCGGGGAAGCCGTTCCACTTCCCTTCGAAGGCACGATTCGAGAATGGACAAATGAGCCGGCCAGCCCAGATATATGGCTCCTTATGGCTTCCTGGACCATCTCCCCTCGCGTCTACTTCTATAACGTCAATTCAGGAGCAATGGAAGATACAGGCTGGTATCCGCCCTCACCCATTGATTTCAGTGATATTGAGGCACGGGAGGTACAGGTACCGGCGAAAGATGGCACGCTGATCCCTCTCTCGATTATCTCTAAGAAAGGGCTGAAGCTGGATGGCAACAACCCCACACTCCTGGTGGGCTATGGCTCCTATGGCATCACCATTAACCCGTTTTTTACACCCAACAGGCTGGCCTGGTACGAGCGAGGCGGAATTTTTGCCGTCGCTCATATTCGTGGTGGTGGAGAGTACGGCAAAGAATGGCATCTCGCAGGAAAGGGCCTCAACAAGCAGAACACGATCGATGATTTCATTGCCTGCGCTGAATACCTGATTGCGCAGAAGTACACCCGTCCAGAGCGACTGGCAGGTGAGGGCGGCAGCGCCGGTGGCATCCCCAGCGGGGGAGCGCTTGTAAAGCGTCCAGACCTGTGGGCTGTGATGGTCATGCATGTGCCCGTAACCAACGCCTTGCGTTTTGAACTGACCGAGAACGGGCCTCCCAATGTTTTTGAGTTCGGCAGTGTCACCACCGAAGAAGGCTTTAGAGGCCTGCAGATCATGGATGCGTACTCCAAAGTGAAAGATGGGGTGGCCTACCCAGCAGTGTTGATCACGGCAGGCTACAACGATCCGCGCGTTGTGGTCTGGCAGCCAGCAAAGATGGCTGCTCGCCTGCAAGCCGCCACTGCGTCCGGCAAGCCCATCTTGCTGCGCGTCGAGTTTCAGGCCGGTCACGGTATGGGTTCGACCAGGCGGCAGTTCGATGAAGAACTGGCCGATGAGTTAGCTTTCCTTTTACAACAAATGCAGGTTTGATGCTTTTTCGTGTATAATCTTGTCATAAGTCAGCAAATGAGAAATTCCCTGGTTATCGGGCGTAGTATCTTAAAAGGTTAAAAGGCTATAGGAAGGAGGCAGCGAACGCATCAAAAAAAGAAAAGGGATCCTTCGTTCGGTTTGGGCAAGTTATTTGTAGCAGTTCTCCTCAAGCAGTGCATACTGTTGAGTATCAGTTTCTCGCTCTAAATGAGCAGAGAGTAGAAGGACAGATTCGCGATGAAACACACCAATCGACACCCCAAGGCATTTGCCATATGTATTGGCATCCTCGTATTTTCCATGCTGCTGGCAGCCTGCGGCGGCACGACTACTAGCAGTAGCAGTTCATCGAGCGCCATCAGTGGCGGCAAGGGCTGCAAGAAGGTAGGCATCCTCATGCCAGAGACAACTTCTTCACCACGCTGGGAGGCATATGATCACCCGCTGCTCGTAAGTTCAATTAAGTCAGCCTTGCCAGGCGTAAGCATCGATTACGCTAACGCTGGCGGTGATACAAGTGTGCAGCAGAGCCAGGCAGAAGCCGACCTGACACGCGGTGATTGCATTCTGGTGGTGGCGGCACACGATAGCAGCGCTGCAGCGGCGATTGTCACAGCCGCCAAGAGGCAAAACGTGCCGGTAATTGCCTACGATCGCCTGATCCAGAGCAACGACCTGAACTATTACGTTTCGTTCAACAATGTGCAGGTCGGCTACCTTCAGGGCGAATACATTGTTGACCACTATAAGTCGTATGTCAGTCCAGGGCATAACAACATTGCCTTCATTAAAGGCGCGCCAACAGACAACAACGCGCTTCTTTTCTCGCAAGGCGCTCACCAGGCGCTCGATCCGCTTATCAACAGCGGAACGCTGAAAAATGTGTATGAGCAATACACGCCGAACTGGAGCCCTGTCGTTGGCCAGACAGAGATGGAGGCAGCCCTCACCAAGACCGCCAATAACATCCAGCTCGTCCTCGCCTCTAATGATGATCTTGCTGGCGGGGTTATTCAGGCTCTGAAGGCACAGCATCTTGCAGGCAAAGTTCTTGTCACCGGCCAGGATGCAACGGTGCCGGGCCTGCAGCGTATCCTGGAAGGGACACAGGGCATGACCGTCTACAAGCCGATTATTAAAGAGGCTCAGGCCACAGCGCAGCTTGTGGCGGCGATCAGCAACGGCACAGGAGTCTCCTCGTTGATCAATGGTTCAACCAAGACCCAGGGCGGGGCTTCTATCCCATCGGTGCTTGAGACGCCGAAAACGGTAGATAAAAGCAACATTGCTTCAACTGTCCTGGCGGATGGCTTTGTCACAAAAGCCCAGCTCTGTAGCGGTCTTCCTGCCGGTACAAATACGAATGGCATCTGTCCATAGCGCTCTTGCCATTGAGCATAGAGAGCATGTATATTCTTAATCATTAAGCAAGGTTCAAATGAACGGGACGATTGTTTAATCACCAGAAAAGTCCGGTCATGTCATGTTGAGCGAAGCGAAACATCCGATGCCGATCGGCAGAGACCCTTCCCCTTCACGGCGTTCAGGGCTTCGGCTCACTCGCTCAGGATGACATGATTCGACTGTTTACACTGTCAAGGTCTTTCGTTCATTTTTGAACCTTGCCCGTTAAGGCAAGGTTCGATAGGCAATCATAAAGCGCCGGAGGACACGATATGAAAAGTGCAGTTACACCTGTTCAAGCTCCTGAGGCTGCCCCGCCAGAAAGGGTAACCATCCGCTCGTTTTTGCGCACAAGCAATCTGGAGCAGTTCTCTGTCATTTTAGCCCTTATTCTCATCGGCGTGTTTTTTCAAGTAACCAGCCAGGGGCTTTTTTTAGGCCCGCGCAACCTGAGTAATCTCGTGAATCAGATTGCCACTATCGGCGCGCTTGGCCTGGGAGCAGTGTTAGTTTTGCTGATCGGTGAGATTGATCTCACCTTAGGAGTTGTCTCGTATACTTGCGCTGCTGTTTCCGCCGTCCTGTCCGTTCAACATGGGTGGCCAGTTGTTCCGGCGATTCTGGCAGGCCTGGTAGCAGGAGCCATCATAGGCCTCATTAATGGGTTTTTTGTGGCGATCCTGCACGTTCCCTCCTTCGTCGTCACTCTTGCGGGTTTGCTAGCTTATCAAGGCGTGGTGATCTTTATCCTGTTTCCAAATACGAGTCTCATCATCGTTGATCCTAACCTGGCAAACATCGCTACAAATTATCTTCCCCTCTCTCTTGGTCTGGGATTACCTTTGATCGCGGTAATCCTCTATGCCATTGGAACCATTGTGGATTACATCCGGAGACGAAGTAATGGACTGGATGTGCCTCCTATCTGGGTCATCGGGTTACGCATCGGGGGAGTAGTGGTGATAGTACTGGGGGCAGTGGCTCTCTTCCAGGCATACCTGGGCGTGCCGCAATCAGCCATCATTCTGGTGGGCCTGATCCTTTTGTTCTGGCTGATCCTGCGTTTCACTGCTTTCGGGCGGCATGTTTATGCCGTTGGTGGAAATGCGGAAGCAGCGCGGCGTGCCGGTATTAATGTGACGGGCATTCGCATAACTATTTTTATGCTTGCCTCGGTGCTGGCGGCCGTTGGCGGCCTGCTCCAGGCTTCCAGGCTTGATACGGCCTCGACCGAAGTGGACCAATCGCTCTTGCTCAATGCTATTGCCGCGGCTGTTGTCGGCGGCGTCAGCCTTTTTGGTGGCAGGGGCTCTGTCTGGGCGGTCATACTTGGCGCGCTTGTGATAGGAAGCCTGGCAAACGGCCTGGCGCTGTTAAACCAGAATCCTGATGTGACTTTCCTGGTTCAGGGTATTGTGCTGCTTATCGCCATTACTGTCAATACGGTAACCCGAAGGCGTAGCCCTACTGAAGCAAGATGAACATTTCATAAGTTTGGTTGGAGGATCACATGGCTGATAGTACCATGCCATCGGTTGGCGGGACGCCTTCTCCCAGCGCCGGAGCGCCACGGGACGGCGAGCCGCGTCTCAAGCTGGTAGGTATCAACAAAACGTTCGGTGCGGTGCGCGCACTTACCGATGTAGATTTTGAGGTCTATGCGGGTGAAGTCGTCGGCCTCGTGGGAGACAATGGTGCGGGGAAATCGACCCTCATCAAAGTGATCGCCGGCGTTGGGCCTGCCGACTCCGGGGAAATCTTCCTGGAAGGCCAGCCGGTCAATATTCCCACACCACAGGCCGCCACCCGCCTTGGCATCGAGACCGTTTACCAGGACCTCGCTCTGTGCGATAACCTGGATGTGGTGAGCAATCTCTTTTTAGGGCGTGAAGAGCGAACGCCTTTTCGCGCTTTATCTGACGTTCACATGGAAAGCCGCACCCGGCAAGTTCTGCGCTCTCTTGACGTGAAAATCCCCTCGGTACGATCATTGGTCGCGTCGCTCTCTGGAGGCCAGCGGCAATCTATTGCCGTCGCCAAGACTATTCTGCGCGAAGCAAAAGTCGTCCTCCTGGATGAGCCAACGGCCGCACTCGGAGTAGCGCAAACCCGGCAGGTGCTGAACCTGATCCGCCGCTTGCGCGATCAAGGATTGGCGGTGGTGGTTATCTCACATAACCTGGCCGATGTCTTTGAGGTTGTTGACCGTGTGATTGTGCTGCGCCTTGGCAGGCGAGTTGCCACCTTCGATGTAAAAAATACGACGCCTGAACAGGTGGTAGGTGCTATCACCGGCGCAGAATTCGGTGAATTAATGACGGCAGGTGGTAACGGTACAGAGGAAAGCGCCCAAGCGTAAATAGGGTAGGGACAGGGCTTGCCCCTGTCCTATAGGAAGGGGGCTTGTCCCTGCCCTGGCTCCGGCACCGATTCGTGTCCCAATTGCATTCGCCAGCAAAGTTCCTTATGGGGACCAGGTTCCATCTCTCCTCGTTCGCAACCCTAAGATGTAGTGGCCTCCCTTGTGGGGGTCAGGGTTTCTGCTTTGTCTTCAAAAGGAATCAAGTTGTAGTGCTGCGCATCGAAATGGCGTGTCCTGTGGCGAAACTCGAAGGTAAATCCGGGCCAGAGCGTGGTGTTGCGGCCATGTGCATCTAGATACCAGCTAGAGCAGCCTGATGTCCAGACGGTGCCGCGCATGCGTTGCTGCATCTCGGCATTGAATGCCTCCTGGGTCTCGGGCCGTACATCGACGGCCTTCAAGTTTCGCCGCTCCATTGTGCGCAAGCAGTCCAGAATATAGTTGATCTGGGACTCGATCATGAAAACCATCGAATTATGCCCCAGGCCAGTATGTGGGCCAATGAGCAAGAAGAGATTGGGAAAGCCCGAGACGGTCGTTCCCAGGTAGGCGCTCAGGCCCGCGCGCCATCTATCAGCCAGTGATTGGCCTCCCCGCCCATAGATGTGTTGAGGAAGCCGCGCATCCGTCACATGAAAGCCTGTCCCGCAAATGATCGTGTCTACCTCATACTCTTTGCCATCCCCGGTCACGATGCTGTTTGCCCGTACCTCACGAATGCGCTCGCTGATAACCTCGACATTGGGCTGTACCAGCGCCGGGTAAAAGTCGTCAGAGAGCAGGATGCGCTTGCAGCCCATTGTATATTGAGGCGTGAGCTTTGCCCGCAGCGTAGGATCCTTCACCTGTCTTGCCAGGTGCCGCAGCGCAATCCGCTCTCCCTTCTCCATCATCCTGGGCCGGTAGATGAAGGCGAGCGCTACATACTCATGCCACCAGTAGATTCTGGCGCGCGCAAGGCGC